>NZ_JADQDD010000002.1 GCF_019263595.1 Pseudonocardia sp. KRD291
CCTTCGGCGAACAGCCGGGGCAGTACCGAGTAGTGCGCCGGGACGACGTCGAGGCGACCGGCCCGATGAGCGGCGCGCAACCGTCCCATCGCCCCGTAGGAGCTCAGCGACACCGCGTCCGGCGGCGTCTCGAGCCGCCGGTTGAAACTCAGCCCGCAGAACGCCCGGACGGCACCGATGTCGCCGGCCTGGTCCAGGAGCGCGTCGACCAGCGGGGTGGCCTCGGCGGCGGCCTGGCTCCACCAGACTCCGTCGCCGCGGCGCAGGAACGGTCGCAGGTCCAGCATCGTCAGACCCGCTCCAGCAGCGTCGCGGTGCCGAGGCCGCCACCGCAGCACATCGTGACCAGGGCCAGCTCGGCGTCGCGTCGCGCCAGCTCCGCGACGGCGGTGGACAGCAGCCGTCCGCCGGTCGCGCCGACCGGGTGCCCCAGCGCGATCGCTCCGCCGTTCACGTTGACCCGGTCCGGGTCGGGCTCGAGCTCGCGCTGCCATGCCAGCACGACGGAGCTGAACGCCTCGTTCACCTCGAACAGGTCGATGTCGGCGATGCTCAGCCCGGTGCGCTCCAGGATGCGGTGGGTCGCCGGGATCGGGCCGGTCAGCATGATCACCGGATCCACGCCGACGGTCGTCTGGTCCAGGATGCGGGCCCGCGGGGTCAGGCCGTGCTCGGCGACGGCGGCCCCGGAGGCGAGCAGCACCCCGGAGGCGCCGTCACAGATCGGTGACGAGCTCCCTGCGGTGATCCTTCCGCCCTCGCTGCGGAACACCGTCTTCAGCCCGGCGAGGGACTCGGTCGTGGTACCCGGGCGCACGGTCTGGTCGCCGGTGCGCACCTCGCCGTCCAGCTTCCACGGGATGACCTCGTCGTCGCACCGGCCGTCCTGCGCCGCCGCCACGGCCAACCGGTGCGAGCGCGCAGCGAACTCGTCCATCTCCTCGCGTGAGAGATCCCAGCGGTCGGCGATGAGCTCGGCGCTCTCACCCTGGTTGACGAAGTCGTACTGCTCCCACATCCGTGCGGTCCACGGTTCCCCGTAGAGCTCCGAGATCGTCGCGGGTGCGTTCATCGGCACGTGGCCCATGTGCTCGACGCCCCCGGCGATCACGACGTCGTGCACTCCCGACGCGATCAGTGCCGCGCCCATCTCCGACGCGGTCTGCGCCGACCCGCAGCGCCGATCCAGCACGACGGCCGGCACCTCCGGCGGGTAGCCCTCCTGCAGCCATGCGTTCCGTGCGATGTTGCGGGACTGCTCGCCGAACGGCGCGGTGCACCCGACGACGAGGTCCTCCACCACCGACGGAGCGATCCCGGCGCGGCCCACCAGGTCGCGGTAGACCGCGCCGAGGAGGTCGTTGGGATGGGTGTGACGGAACCAGCCCTTCTCCGGGTGGGAGCGGCCGAACGGCGTGCGGGTGCCCTCGACGACGAAGACGTCGCGGCCCGCGAGGGGGCTCTGCCTGCCGGGCATCAGATCACGGTCCCGCCGTCGACCGGCAGAACCTGGCCGGTGATGTAGGAGGCGGCCGCGGAGGCCAGGAACACGAAGCTCGGGGCGATCTCGTCGGCGTCCGCCCAGCGCCCGAGCGGGATGCGTTC
This sequence comes from Pseudonocardia sp. KRD291, assembly GCF_019263595.1. Classification (GTDB taxonomy): domain Bacteria; phylum Actinomycetota; class Actinomycetes; order Mycobacteriales; family Pseudonocardiaceae; genus Pseudonocardia. The sequence goes on from NZ_JADQDD010000002.1 coordinate 1,606, forward strand.
GAGTGTCTTCGCCGCGAGCTTCTCGTTGCTGCGGATGTTCTCCGTCATCGGGGTGGCCGCCAGCGGCGCGAGCGCGTTGACCGTGACCTTCTGTCGGGCCAGTTCCTTGGCCAGTGACTTGGTGAGGCCGATGATCCCCGCCTTCGCGGCGCCGTAGTTCGCCTGGCCGATCGTGCCGACCAGCCCGGCGGCGGAGGTGACGTTGAGGATGCGCCCGTTGCCGTCGCCGGCCAGGAACGGCAGCGCCGCCTGGGAGCAGGTGAACGATCCGTTCAGGTGGATGTCGACGATGCGCCGGAAGTCCTCCTCGGCGAGCTTGGCGAACATCGCCGGCGCGATGGCACCGGCGTTGTTGACCAGAACGTGCAACGTCCCGCCTGCCAGGTCGGCGGCCGCAGCCGCGGCCCGGTCGGCAGCGGCCCGGTCGCGGACGTCGAGCTCCGCGGATTCGGCCGTTCCACCGTCCTCGACGATCCGCTCGGCGACGGTGCGCGCGGCGTCGGCATCGACGTCGGTGACGAGAACGGCCGCTCCGGACCGGGCGAACGCGGACGCCACGGCGGCACCGATGCCGCCCCCTGCCCCGGTGACCAGGGCGGAGCGTCCGTCGAGGGAGAAGACGTCGAGCGCGGGCATGTGGTTTTGCCTCCTCGTGGTGGGACCGACCCGATGGGTGGGTTCAGTAGCTGCGGGGCAGGCCCAGGACGTGCGAGCCGAGATAGTTCAGGACCATCTCCTGGCTCAGCGGCGCGATCTTGAGCAGTCGCGCCTCGCGGAAGTAGCGGGCGACGTTGTACTCCTCGGAGTAGCCCATCCCGCCGTGCGTCTGCAGTGCCCGGTCGGCGGCCTCGAAGCCGGCGTCGGCGCACAGGTACTTGGCGGTGTTGGCCTCGCGGCCGCTCGGTTCGCCCTTGTCGTAGAGCCAGGTCGCCTTGCGCAGCACGAGCTCGGCGGCGTCGAGCCGGGCCAGCGAGTCGGCCAGCGGGAACTGCAGGCCCTGGTTCATGCCGATCGGCCGACCGAACACGTGGCGCTCGTTGCCGTAGCGGGTGGCGCGGTCCAGGGAGACCCGGCCCAGGCCGAGTGCCTCGGCGGCGACCAGCATCCGCTCCGGGTTCATGCCGTCGAGAATGTAGGTGAAGCCCTTGCCCTCCTCGCCGACCCGATCCTCGACCGGGATCATCAGGTCGTCGATGAAGAGCTCGTTGGACGAGACGGCGTTGCGTCCCATCTTCGGGATCGGCCGGACGTCGATCCGGTCCCGGTCGAGGTCGGTGAGGAACAGGGTCATGCCGTCGGTCTTCTTGGCGACCTCATCGGCCTTCTCGGTGCGGGTGAGGAGAAGGATCTTGTTCGACTCCATCGCCTTGGAGATCCAGACCTTGCGCCCGTTGACCCGGTAGTGGTCGCCTTCGCGCTCCGCGAAGGTCGTGATCTTCGTGGTGTCCAGTCCGGCACCGGGCTCGGTCACGCCGAAACAGACGTGCGTGGAACCGTCGACGACACCCGGCAGTGTCCGGCGCTTGAGCTCGTCCGAGCCGTGCTTGATCACCGGATGCATACCGAAGATCGTCAGATGGATCGCGGAAGCGGCGTTCATGCCGCCGCCCGACTTCGCAACCTCCTCGATCAGGATCGACGCCTCGGTGATGCCGAAGCCGTGACCGCCGTACTCCTCGGGCGTCGTGATCCCGAGCCAGCCGCCCGACGCCAGGACGTCGTAGAACTCGGAGGGGAATCGCTTGTCGCGGTCGCACTCCATCCAGTACTGGTCGTCGAACTTGGCGGCGAGGTCTGCGACCGCCGCCCGGATCGTCGCCTGATCGTCCGTGAGGCCGAAGTCCACTGGGCACCTCCTGTGACCGCCATGTCGGGAACTGGTCTTAATCTACCAAAGGACTGACCATTAGTCAGCTGGGGTCACACCCGATCGCGCGAGCGGCGGCGCCACCCTTCGATGACATCTCCGGCCCCGGGACGAGTGGCAGCCGATCCGCCAGGACGTCGTTCCACGCGCCGGGCGACCCGAGGAGCTCAGCGTCGAGCAGGGCCCGCTTGTAGAAGAACTGCAGGTCGTGCTCCCACGTGTAGCCGATGGCGCCGTGCAGGGTGAGCGCCGAGTCGGCCGCGACCGGGCCCGCGGCGCAGATCTGCGCCTTGGCCGTGGCCGCGTACACCGCGGCGTCGTCCCGGCCCGCGTCGACGACGGCCGCCGCGAGGTAGGCGATCGACCGGGACGACTCCACCTTCACCAGCATCTCGGCGGCGGCGTGCTTGACCGCCTGGAAGGATCCGATCGGCACACCGAACTGCTTGCGCTGGCCGACGTACTCCACCGTGGCGTCGAGCATCGCGACCATCGCGCCCAGCGCGTCGGCCGCCACCAGCACCGCACCTCTGTGTGCACACCGCGCGAGCACCTCAGCGGCATCCGCCTGGATCAGTGTGGACGGCACCCCGTCCAGCTCGATGTCGGCGACGGAGCGGCTGCGGTCGGTCAGCGCGCGCGGCTGCACCCGAACGCCGGGGCGGCCGGCGTCGACGAGGTGGAGTTCGAGACCCTTCTCCCCGCGCACCGGGACGACGAACCGCGCGGCCACATCGGCCGCCAGGACGGTCGGAACCGACCCGGACAGTCCGGCCCCGGCGGCGCGGACGGTCGCATCGCCTCCCGGGATCGTCCCCGCCGGCGTCGCCAGTGCGACGACGGCACCGTCGCCGAACAGCGCCTTCGCGGCGTCCGGAACGGCGGCCACGGCCGGGAGGGCGACCATCGACGCCAGCCAGGACGACGACGGTGCGGCATGCCGTCCGAACTGTTCGGCGGCCAGTGCGAGCTCGACCAGACCGCCGCCCTCACCGCCCAGATCCTCGGGAGCGCCGACGCCGAACCATCCGTCGGTGTGCAGCCGGTGTGCGAACGTCGCGTGGTCACCGGCGTCCAGCCAGCCCCGCAACGTGTCCCGCGGACAGACGTCACCGAGCCAGTCCGCCAGGACGGTGCGGAAGTCGGCCTGCTCGGGCGAGAGTTCCCAGCGCATTGTCGTGCTCCTGTTCGTGCCGGCGAGCGGTGCGGCGCCACCGCGCTACGCCGACCCAGTGCTAGTTTGGGTTGGACCTTTAGACAAATGGGAGGGAGTCCGCATGGCAGCCGACCCGCTGCGTTCGGCTATCCGGCTGTCGCCGATGGAGGTCCCGAAGGCCTCCGACGTGCTCGCCAACGAACTGCGCGAGCGCATCCTGTCCGGTGAGTTCGTCGAGGGGACTCCCCTGCCGCCGGAACGCGAACTCGTCGTCCAGACCCGGATGAGCCGCACCACCGTCCGCGAGGCACTGCGCATCCTGGAGGTGCAGGGCCTGATCCGGATCAAGGCCGGCCGGTCCGGTGGTGCCTTCGTGCAGAAGCCGGGCGAGGAATCGGTCGCGACGTCGCTCGGGCTGCTGATCCGCGGACGGCAGATGCGCCTCACCTCGGTCCACGCGACCCGCGAGGCGATCGAACCGGCGTGCGCCAAACACGCCGCGCTCAACCGCACCGAGGAGGACGTGCGCCGGCTGGAGGCCACCAACGACGACATCCGGGCCAGCGCGGACCTGGACGGCTTCCTGCGAGCCAACGTCGACTGGCACGTCGCCGTCGCGACCGCCAGTCACAACGAGATCCTGACCGGGATCATGATGGCGCTCTCCCGCGCCATCTACACCGCCACGAACAACGAGGGCTTCGTCAACGACGAGGTGCGCGACGTGACGGTCCGCGCCCACCGATCCGTCCTGCGCGCCATCCGGGAGCGCGACCCCGAGGCCGCGGAGCGCCGGATGGGGCGCCACGTCCACGCCTACGCCTCGGCCGCACTCGCCGTCGACCAGCGCACCACGGTCTCGGTGGCCCCCGAGGAGGACTGAGACGCGGCGGATGTAGGTGGCCGGCCCGCCGGTCTCAGGAGGCATCGGGAGCCCCTCCCCTCCCGGCCGTGACGGCCGCAGCCCGGACGACATCGCGGGCGGCCTGTCGGGAGCCGAGGCCCCGGACGTCTTCGGCATCTGCCCGACCGCGCAGAGCAGGCTCGGCGCGAACGGCTTCCCCAGCTCCTCGGCGACCCTGCGGCGCAGCTCCTGCGCCACAACTCCAGCACCCGCACCGACGACAGGTCGATCTCGCGCGACGGCCCGGCGTCCGTGGTCCGGACGGTGCGGATCAACGTCGTGGACACCCCCAGCATGGTGACGCGGTGGCGCCGCACCAGATGCCAGATCCTGTCGGGGTCGGGCACATCCGGAGAGCCCTCGTAGAGGGACCGCGTCACCCCGCCCGATGCCCAGGTCCCGCAACCCGGCTGCCACCCGGCGCGCCCGGTCGTCGAGCTCGGCGAAGCTCAGCCGGACGACTGTGCCGTCCTCCGCCTCGTGCACCACCGCCGCGAGATCGCGGGTCGCGGGGTCCTCCGCCCACCGGGCGAGGCAGGAGTCGGCGACGATGAGCTCGCCGCCGACGAACCACTCCGGGTCCATGATCCCGGCCGAGATATCGAGGACCTGTGAGCAGGGCCTGCCGAACCGCAGTCCCACTTCCTCGACGACCGTGTGCCAGTACCAGCCGACGTCGGCGACCGAGCGCTTGCGCAGTTCATCGATGTCCGGGACGCCGTGCCGGCGGGCGAACCGGGCGACCTCGGTGTATCCAGGACCAGGCTCCCAGACGTAGACACCCGGCGCGTCCGACCGGTCGGACGGCGATGTCGCGACCATGCTCAGCCCCTCGGAAGGCCGAGCATCCGCTCGGCGACGATGTTGCGCTGGATGAACGTGGACCCACCGGCGATCGCGGTGCCGCGGGCCTGGTAGGCGAGGCGCTGCCAGCGGCTCTCGGCCGGCGACTGCTCCGCCGGGGCGAGCTGCCCCCCGAGTGGGGACAGCGACTGCCGGAAGTCGGCGAGGTCGTCGACGAGCGGGCAGAAGTAGAGCTTGCCGATCGAGGTGGCCGGGCCCGGCGAAGCGCCGTCCGCGGCGGCGGTCAGGACCCGCTGCCCGATGGCGTGGTGGACGAGCGCACGGCCGTACAGGTCGGCGACGGTGCGCCGGACCGTCGGGTCGGCCCCGAGCGGGTTCCCGCCGGCATCGCGCATCTCACGGATCTCGTCGACGATGTCGCCGACCGCGCGCCGGGTGTTGACCCTCCCGGTCGCGATGCCGACCCGCTCGAAGCCGAGCGTCGCCATCGCGACCCGCCAGCCGTCGTGCTCCCCGCCGAGCAGGAGCTCGTCCGGGACGAACACGTCGTCCAGGAACACCTCGTTGAACTCGGCCTCGCCGAGCATGTGCGCCAGCGGCCGGACGGTGACGCCCGGGCTGTCCATCGGCAGCAGGAAGTAGCTGATCCCCTTGTGTCGCGGCCGGTCGGTGTCGCCGGTCCGGGCCAGGAGGATCGCGTTGCCCGCGAGCTGGGCACGACTGGTCCAGATCTTCTGGCCGGTGATCCGCCATCCACCCTCCACCCGCTCCGCACGGGTACGCAGCGAGGCCAGGTCGGAGCCGGAGTCCGGCTCGGAGAACAGCTGACACCAGAGACCGTCGCCATGGAGGATCGGGCGCAGGAAGCGCTCCTTCTGCGCGTCGGTGCCGAAGGCGACGATCGTCGGCCCGGCGAAGTCCTCGCCGACGGTGTTGAGCCGCTCCGGCGCGCCGGCCCGGTCGGCCTCGTCGGTGAACACCGCGCGGAGCTTCGCGTCGAGGCCCTGCCCGCCGTACCCGCGCGGCCAAGACAGACCGGCGAAGCCACCGTCGACGAGCATCTGCTGCCACTGCTGCCAGAAGGGCAGCTTGTCGGCCAGCTCGACCGGCTCGGGCCAGGGCAGCTGCGGGAGCGTCTCGGCGAGCCATGCCCGCGCGCGTTCCCGGAACGCGGCCTCCTCGGGCGAGTCAGCGAGGTCCATCAACGCTCCTTTGTCGGTGTGGAAGTCCGATACTATTATATAGGTCAGACCAAAGCGAGCGTCGCCGGTGACCCCGCGGGTCGACCGCCCGGGACCGGACACAGGACGTCCCCGGCTCCGCGTGGCGGCGCAGAACCGGGGACGTCGGGCGGGCGTGCCGGGTCAGAACCGGATGACGCCACGGATGTTGCGGCCGGAGTGCATGTCCTCGTAACCCTGGTTGATGTCGTCCAACGCGTACTCGGTCGTGACGAGCTCGTCGAGCTTCAGGTAGCCGGACATGTACAGGTCCAGCAGCTTCGGGATGTCGGCGCGCGGGTTCGACGACCCGAACAGCGAGCCCTTGATCTTCTTCTCGAAGAGGATCAGCTCCAGGATCGGCACCGGGATCCCGACGTCGGTCACGTTGCCGAGCGCGGTGACCACGACCGTGCCCTGCTTGCGGATGCCCGCGAAGGCCTGGGCGATGTGCTCGCCGGTGATCACGCCGACGGTCACGATGGCGACGTCGGCGCCCTGGCCGTTGGTGAAGCTCTGGGCGATCTGCGTGCCCTCCTCGACGGTCGCCACCGCGTGGGTGGCGCCGAGGGACAGCGCGGTGTCGCGCTTGAAGGCGACCGGGTCGACCACGATGATCCGGGCGGCACCGGCGTGCTGGGCGCCCTGCACCGCGTTGGCACCGATGCCGCCGGAGCCGAGGATCAGCACGGTGTCGCCGGCCTGGACGCCTCCGGTGGTCACCGCCGAGCCCCAGCCGGTGCCGACCGCGCAGCCGAGCAGGCAGGCCCGCTCGAGTGGCGTGTCGGCCGGCGCCTTGATCGCGGAGTCGACGGCGACGGTGGTGTGCTCGGCGAAGGTGGAGATGCCGAGCGCCTGGCCGACCGGGGACCCGTCCTCGAGCTGCATCCGGAAGCTGGTCGGGTCGTTCCACCGGGAGCCGACGAGCGCGTTGGCACCGAGATCGCAGAGGTTCTGGTGACCGGTCGAGCACCAGCGGCACTTACCGCAGGCCGGGAGGAACGAGAAGATGGCCTTGTCACCCACCTCCCAGCCGGAGGTGTTCGGGCCGACGGACTCGACGACGCCGCCACCCTCGTGGCCACCACACACCGGGTAGACCGCCACCGGGAGATCCCCGGTGGCCATGTGGTCGTCGGAGTGGCAGAGGCCGGAGGCGACCATCTTGATCCGGATCTCGTCCTGGCGCGGGTCGTCGACGTGCAGGTCGACGACCTCGAACTTGCCGGGGGCCTGACGGAGGATGGCTCCGCGTGTCTTCATGGGAACTCCTGGGATGTGTTCGTGCCCACCGGCCGGTCAGGCCTGCGGGGCGGGGAGGTAGACGGTCTTCACGACCTGGTAGCTGTTGAGGGCCTCCGGGCCCAGCTCGCGGCCCATGCCGCTGGCCTTGACCCCGCCGAACGGGGCCACCGGCTCGTTCACGTAGTGGTTGATGCCGATCGAGCCCGTGCGGACCCGCCTCGCAACCGCCTCACCGCGCTCCAGGTCTGCTGTCCAGACCGACCCGCCGAGGCCGAGGCCGTAGTCGGAGTCGTTCGCGATCGCGACGGCCTCGTCCTCGCTGCCGTAGGGGATCACCGACAGCACCGGCCCGAAGATCTCCTCCTGGGCGATCGTGTGGTTGTTGTCCACGTCGGCGAACACCGTCGGCTCGACGAACCAGCCCTGGTCCAGGCCGGCGGGACGGCCACCGCCCACGGTGAGCCGGGCCCCCTCGGCCTTGCCCTTGGCGATGTAGGACTCCACGCGATCCCGCTGCCGGGACGACACCAGCGGGCCCATCTGGGTGCCCTCTGCCAGCGGGTCGCCGATCTTCAGCGAACCGGCCAGGCCGGAGATCGTGTCGACGACCTCGTCATAGCGGGAGCGCGGGGCGAGCACCCGGGTGCCGAGCCAGCAGATCTGACCGTTGTTCAGCAGGGTCGCCGCGAAGAAGCTCTCGATCGTCGAGCCCAGGTCGGCGTCGTCGAGGACGATCGCCGCGGACTTGCCGCCGAGCTCGAGGGTGACCGGGCGCAGCAGGCGCCCGCACGTCTCGGCGAACGACCGGCCGGCGGCCGAGGATCCGGTGAACGACACCTTGTCCACACCCGGGTGCGCGACCAGATGCGCACCCACCTCGCGGCCGCCCTGCACCACGTTCAGCACACCGGCGGGCAGCCCGGCCTCCGCGGCCGCTTCCGCCATCAGCATGGCGTCGAGGACGGTCTCCGGCGCGGGTTTGAGAACCACCGTGCACCCGGCCGCGAGCGCGGGGGCGAGCTTGAGGAAGGTGATGCCCTGCGGCACGTTCCACGGCACGATCGCACCGACGACGCCGATGGGCTCACGCAGCACACGGGCCTTCCCACCGAGCATCCCGTCGCGGGTCTCCTCCTGGCCCTGGGCGACGATCCCGGAGTAGTAGCGCAGCAGCAGTGGCGGGAAGCCGGCCTCGAGCTGCATCGCCACCGGCAACGGCATGCCGTTCTGGGCGCTCACGCGGGTGGCCGTCTCCTGAGCACGGCTCTCCAGGGCGACGGCGAACCGCTCGAGCGCCTCGGCGCGCTGGGCCGGGGACCAGCGCGACCAGCCGTGCGGGTCGTCGAACGCGCGCCGGGCGGCCGCGACCGCGTCGTCGACGTCGTGTTCGACGGACTCCGGCACGCTGCCGAGCCGCTCGCCACTGGCGGCGGCGTGGACATCGTTCCGGCCTGAGCCGCGCGGGGCGGCCCAGTCCCCGTCGAGCCGGTTCAGAGCTGTACGCGCGCCGCAGTCGGGTTCGACCACATCGTCGGCGACGAAGCCGCGTGCAGGGCGCTCGGCGACAACGCCCAATAACACCCGCTCGGCCTGCTCCTGCCCCGCGACCCGGAGGGCTAGACACAGCTAGATCACTCACTATGATATTCATAGATTAGCCGACACAGCAGAGTTGCAGGAGGACGGCATGACCACGACCAGCCCGAGCCCCACCAGGCTCGACATCGAATGTCCCCATCTGACCGAGGTGTTCGTCGCGGGCGAGTGGGTCACTCCCGCCTCGTCCGCGACCCTGGACGTCGTCATGCCCTCGACCGGCGACACCGTCGCGACGGTCGCCCTGCCCGGCCGGGCGGAGGCCGACGCTGCGGTCGCAGCGGCGCGGAGCGCGTTCGACGAGGGCCCCTGGCCACGGATGTCGGTCGAGGAGCGGGCCGAGGTCTGCTCCCGGTTCGCCGACGAGCTCGAGTCCCGCATGGACCAGATGAACCGTCTGTGGGCGTTCGAGTCCGGCTTCCCGATCTCGCACGGTGAGATGATCAACTCCGGCGCCGGGAAGATGATCTGGCGGTACGCCATCGGGCGTGCGCCGGAGCTTCCCTGGGAGGAGCGGCGCACCGCGGCCGGCTCGGACGTGTTGCTGACCCGCGAGCCGATCGGCACCGTGCTGGCGATCATGACCTACAACGGACCGGTCGTGGAGCTCGGAATGAAGATCATCCCCGGGCTACTGGCGGGGTGCCCGATCGTGCTCAAGCCGGCTCCCGACTCACAGCTGACGACCCGCGTGGTGGCCGACGCCGCCGCGGCGGCCGGGTTCCCGCGCGGCGTGGTCAGCGTGCTCGCGGCCGACCTGGAGACCAGCCAGTACCTCGTCAGCCATGACGACATCGACATGGTGCACATGACCGGCGGGGGGCCGGTCGCCGTCGACATCGTGTCCCGTACCTCCGCCCGGCTCGCCCGCACGGCACTCGAGCTCGGCGGCAAATCGCCCGCGATCATTCTCGACGACGCGAAGCTCGAGGACGTGCTGCCGACGCTGGTGCCCGGCGGGATCGGCGGCGTCGGCCAGGTCTGTGTCAGCCTCTCCAGGGTGCTGGTCTCCCGCGCCCGCTACGAGGAGGTAGTCGCCGCGCTGGTCGAGGAGTTCGCCAAGTACCCCGTGGGCGACCCGTTCGACCCGACTACCATCCTCGGGCCGCTGGGCAACGAGCGCGCCCTGCACCGGGTCGAGTCGATGCTCGAGCGTGCGGTCCAGGATGGCGCGAAGGTCGTGGCCGGCGGGCGCAGGCCGCCGGAGTTCGACGGCAAGGGCTTCTACTTCGAACCCACGCTGCTGCGCGACGTCGACCAGGACAGCTACATCGCGCAGGAGGAGGTCTTCGGCCCGATCATCTCGGTGATCGCCTACGACGACGTCGAAGACGCGATCGCGATCGCCAACAACACCCGGTTCGGGCTCGCGGCCTCGGTCTACTCGTCCGACTCCGACGCGGCGCTCGCGGTCGCCAGGCGGATCCGCTCCGGCGGTGTCGCCATCAACCTGGCCGGCGTGTGTCTGACCGAGCCCTTCGGCGGGGTCCGCCAGTCCGGGTGGGGGCGGGAGTGCGGCGCGGAGGGCATCCTCGAGTTCACCGACATCAAGCAGATCCTGCTCAGCGGCTCGTACGTCGACGCCTGAGTGAGAAGGAGACCCCTATGTACCCGGGCACGTTCGCCGAACTCACCCCCGGCAAGCCCGCCGTGATCATGTCCGACACCGGCGCGACGCTGACCTACGCGGAGCTCGACGAACGTTCGGCCCGCCTCGCTCACGTCCTGCGCGAGGCGGGCCTGCGACCCGGTGACGACGTCGCGCTGCTCGCCGAGAACTCGCCGCGCACGTTCGAGGTCTTCTGGGCCGCCATCCGGAGCGGTCTCTACGTCACCGCGATCAACCATCACCTCACCGCCGCGGACGTCGGCTACATCGTCGGCGACTGCGGCGCGACGGCACTCGTCGTCTCGGCGGTACAGGGGGAGATCGCCCTCGCGGCCGACACGCCGGGGGTCTCGCTGCGCCTGGCCTTCGGCGGGGCCGTGGCCGGGTACGGCGACTACGAGGAAGCCCTCGCCGCCGCCCCGCCCGAACGGCCCGCGGACCAGCCCCGCGGCAAGGACATGCTCTACAGCTCGGGCACCACCGGACGTCCCAAGGGCGTCAAGGCGCCGCTCCCCGGCGTACAGGTCGACGAGGCACCGGACGCACTGCTGACGGTGTTCGGCCCGCAGTACGGATTCACCCAGGACATGGTCTACCTCTCCCCCGCGCCGCTCTACCACGCCGCACCGCTGAGGTTCGGCGGAATGGTGCACTCGGTCGGCGGGACCGTGGTCGTGATGCCCCGGTTCGACGCGGCCGCGGCGCTGGAGTCCCTCGAGCGCTACCGCGTCACCCACAGCCAGTGGGTCCCCACGATGTTCGTCCGGATGCTCAAGCTCCCCGACGAACAGCGCACGTCGCGCGACCTGTCCTCGCACCGCGTCGCCGTGCATGCGGCCGCGCCCTGCCCCGTCGAGGTCAAACAACGGATGATCGAGTGGTGGGGCCCGATCCTGCACGAGTACTACGGCTCCACCGAGGCCATCGGGCTCACGCTGATCGACTCCCCCACCTGGCTCCGCAAACCCGGCTCGGTCGGCACCGCGCTCCTCGGGACCGTCCGGATCTGCGACGACGCAGGTGACGAGCTACCCCGGGGCGAGGTCGGCCTCGTCTACTTCGAACGCGACGAGCTGCCCTTCGCGTACCACAACGACCCCGACAAGACCCGCGAGGCGCAGAACCCGAAGCACCCGAGCTGGGGCACCACCGGCGACATGGGCTACCTCGACGACGGCGGGTTCCTCTACCTCACCGACCGGAAGGCGTTCATGATCATCTCTGGTGGTGTGAACATCTACCCGCAGGAGATCGAGGACGCGCTCGCGCTGCATCCCGCCGTCCTCGACGTCGCCGTGATCGGCGTGCCGGACGACGAGATGGGCGAGCAGGTCAAGGCCGTCGTCCAGGCGGACGCGGGCGCCGCCCCCGGCGCCGACCTCGGGCGGGAACTTCTGGAGTTCCTGGGCGAGCGCCTCGCCCGCTACAAGCTGCCGCGGAGCATCGACTTCGTCGGCTTCCTGCCCCGGACCGAGACGGGCAAGTTGCAGAAGCGGCTCCTGCGAGGCACCTACACCAGCCCGTGACCGCGCTCCTGGCGGCCATCGCCGGCGGCCCCGGTAACCCGTCTGCCGCTCCATCCTCAGCCGGGCTGCCTCGCGGCGTGGAGTCCTGCCAGATAGCCCATCGTGCAGCCCGGCCCGAGCGTCGCGCCTGCGCCCGGGTAGCCCGGGCCCATCGGGTGCGACGTGGTGTTGCCGGCCGCGTACAGCCCCGGGACGTGGTCACCGAACGGGTCGAGCGCCCGCCCGTTCCCGTCCGTGACCACACCCCCCTTGGTGCCGATCACGCCCGAGCGCACCTCGATCGCGTAGAACGGTGCGGTGTCGACCGGGCCCAGGGCCGGGTACGGGGCGTACTGGTCGCCCCAGTAGCGATCGTAGGCACTCTCCCCACGGTGGAACTGCGGGTCGCGGCCCTCCTGCGCATGGGTGTTGAACTCCGCGAGCGTCGCGGAGACGCCCTCGGCGTCGATGCCCAGCTTCCCCGCCAGCTCGCCGAGGGTCGGTGCGCTGGTCAGCCACACCGGCGTGGGCTGTTCGGCCCGATGGCCGAGGAAGCCGTACTCCCGGAGGTGGCGCTGGTCGAAGATCAGGTACGCGGGCAGGTTGGTGAACCCGTACGCGCGGGGGTCGAACGCGTGGAACGCCTTGGTCATGTCGTTGTAGTTGTGCGCCTCGTTGACGAACCGGCGGCCCGCGCCGTTCACGATCACGGAGCCGGGTCCGGTCCGCTCGAAACGGAGCAGGGTGCCGGTCGGGCACCCGTCTGTCTCGTCGCCGGGCACGTGGACCATCGGGCCCCACCACGCCTCACGCATGTTCCCCAGCGCGACACCGGCCTTGGCCGCCATCCGGATCCCGTCACCGGTGTTGTGCGGTGGGCTGCAGCTCGCCTCGACCGGGCCGGGCAGGAAGTTCTCGACCATGTCCGGCGCCCATTCGAAGCCGCCGCAAGCCAAGATCACCCCTGACGGTGCCCTCACCGTTGTGCCGTCGGCCAGCACGACGCCGGTGACGCGGCCGTCGGTGGCCGTCAGCCGCTCGGCACCGGCGCCGGTCGCGAGTGCGACCCCGGCCCGTGCGCACGCGTGCACCAGCGGTGCGACGAGTGCCCGTCCCCTCGCCACCAGGCCCCGCTCGGCCCGCTGCGCGAGCTCCTCCCACGGGAAACGGGTGAAGATCCGCCACTGCTCGTACTCGACCATGGTGAACGGCGGACGGTGGTCGGGTCGCAGGCTGTCCCGGAGCTTGCCCAGCGGGGTGATGTCGAAGGGCAGCGGATCGAGAGAACGGCCGCCGGCGTGCGCTCCCGGCCACTCGGGGTGATAGTCGGGAAAGTGCTCCATGGCGCAGAAGTGCAGGCCGGCGCGATCGGCCAGGAAGCCGAGCAGCTCGTCGCCCCGGTCGGCGAGTGACTCCAGCACGTCGACGCTGGTTCGCCGATCGGTGACGGCGGCGAGGTAGCGCAGCGCCTCCGTCCGGTCGTCGGTTTTCCCGATCTCGCGCAGGTAGCGGTTCATCGGGATCCAGAGCATGCCGCCCGAGACCGCCGAGGTGCCGCCGAGGTAGGGGCCCTTCTCGAGCACGAGCACCCTTGCCCCACCCGCTGCCGCGGCCAGCGCCGCGGTGAGCCCGATGGCGCCGGACCCGACCACGACGACGTCGTGCTCGTCGCCGATCGCCCCGGCCCATTCCGTTCGTGCGGTCATCGTCGACCTCCCGGTCCTGGCTTTCCGTCAGTCTTCGATGACACCCAGTGCCTGGAGCACCTTCGTCGGCGTCAGCGGAGTTGCGGTGATGCGACCGGCCTCGACCTGCCCGAACGCGTCGTCGACGGCGTTGAGCAGCGCCGCCGGCGCGAGTACCGTCCCGCCCTCCCCGACACCGCGGGAGCCGACCATGGTCGGCGCCTGGTACTCGAGGTGTTCGATCTCGATCTCGGGAACCTCGGGCGCGCTGGGCATCAGGTAGTCCATGAACGTGCCGGCCAGGTACTGCCCGTCCTCGCCGTAGGCGGCGTGCTCCAGCAGCATCCCGCCCAGGCCCATCGCGATGCCGCCGATCACCTGGCCGTCCACCACGGCCGGGTTGATGATCTTCCCGCAGTCCTCGACGACCAGATAGCGGGTGACCGCGATCTTGCCGGTCTCCTGGTCGATCTCGACCCAGCAGGCGTGGCTGCCCTGGCCCCAGCCGCCGTTCTCGCCGTCGTAGTGAGCCGTCGTCTCGAGGTTGAGGTCAACGCCCTGGGGCATCATCCCTGGTGCCATGTAGCAGCCCATCGCGAGATCGGCGAGCGGCACCGCCGAGCCCGGCGCACCCTTCACCGAGATCACCGAGTTCTCGATCTGCAGGTCGGACGGGCTCGCCTCGAGCATGTGCGCGGCGATGTCGAGGACCCGCGCCCGCACCTCACGTGCGGCCACCATCGCGCCGCCGGTGGCCATCATCCCGGCCTTGCTGCCGCCGGTACCGATCATGGTGAAGACCGTCGCGTCGGTGTCGCCGAAGACGATCCGGACGTCGTCGAACGCGACCCCCATCTCGTCCGCGATCACCTGGGCGAGCGTGGTCTCGTGCCCCTGGCCGTGCGGGATCTGGGTGGTGAACGCCGTGATGTGACCGTCGGGTTCGACGCGCAGCCGCACCGGCTCCGCCGAAAACGGGAAACCGATCAGGCCCCAGAACTCCGGGGTGCCCGGCGCCGGCTCGTAGAACGTCCCGACGCCGAAGCCGACCAGGCGGCCCTCGGCCCGTGCCTTCTCCTGCTGCGCCCGGATCTCGTCGAGATCGATCATCTCGGTGAGCCGTGCGAACGTCTCCGCCGCCGTGACCCCGTCCAGTGTGAAGCCGGCCCCGCTCATCGTGGGCTGCTCGGTCACCGGGATCAGGTTGCGCTGCCGGACCTCGACCGGGGAGATGCCGACCCGCTTCGCGATCAGGTCCATCATCCGTTCCCGGACCAGGGTCTCCACGGCCCACGGGCCGCGCAGCGAGATGTAGGACGCCTTGTTCGTGCACGCCGCCGTCGAGGTGAACCGGTAGGCCGGGACCCGGTACGGACCGGGCAGCATGTGACCCGCGATGCCGGTCACCACCGGCGCGGGCGGCATCACCGGGTATGCGCCGTGGTTCATCACCATGTTCACGCGGAACCCGAGCAACGTCCCGTCGGCCTTGACCGCCGCGTCGATCGTGAGGGTCTCGTCCCGTGCCGACCCGCCCGCGGTGAGGTTCTCGTTGCGGTCCTCCACCCACTTCAGCGAGACACCGAGGTGCTTCGCCGCGGCGCAGAGCGCGACGTCCTCCCGGTACATCGAGAACTTCAGCCCGAAGCTACCGCCGATGTCGCTGGTCACCACCCGCATGAGGTGGATGGGCTGGTTGATGAACCCGGCGACGAGCAGCCGCATCAGGTGCGAGGTCTGCGTCGAGGCCTCGTAGGTGAGCACCCCCGTCGAGCGGTCGTAGGTCGCGACGCCGCCCCGCCCCTCCATCGGGGCGCAGGTCCAGCGGTGCTGGTCGAGCCGGTCGGTGACGACGTGGTCGGCCTCGGCGAACGCCGCGTCGATGTCGCCGACGGCGATCTCACCGGAGTGGATGACGTTGCCCGGCACCTCGTCGAACAGTTGCGGCGCGCCGTCGGCCAGGGCCTGGGTGGTGCTCACGACCGGCTCCAGCGGGTCGTAGTCGATCTCGATCAGGCTCGCGGCGTCCTCCGCGACGTACCGGTCCGAGGCCACGACGAGCGCGACCGGCTCACCGACGTAGCGGACCGTCCCGGTCGCGAGGGCGGTGAAGCTCGGGCTGTTCAGTCCGGGGATCGGGGCGCCGAGGTTGATCGGGTTCGTGAACTGCGCCATCTCGTCGCCGGTGATGACCGCGACGACACCCTCCATCTCCCGTGCCGCCGCGACGTCGCACCCGGAGATCCGGGCATGCGGAAGGGTGCTGCGCACGAAATGACAGGTCAGGGTGTTCCGCTCGTGCACATCGTCGATGTAGCGCCCCGCACCGGTCAGGATCCGGACGTCCTCGCGACGTTTGATCCGGGCTCCGACGAGCCCGCCCACGACACTGGAGCTCATCGCCGTGTCTCCGATCCCGACGCCGAGCCGGTCGCTGCCGTCAGCGCCGCCTCCGCGCCGTCGACGATCGCCTGGTAGCCGGAGCAGCGGCAGATGTTGCCCGAGAGCTCCTCCCGGATCTCGGTCCGCGAACGCGGGCATCCCCGCCCGGCCCGCGCGTCCCGCTCCATCCCGTAGATCGTCATCACGAAGCCCGGCGTGCAGAACCCGCACTGGAACGCGCCACTCTCCCAGAGGGCGGTCTGCACCGGATGCATCTGACCCGGCTCCGCGATCCCCTCCACGGTGGTGACCTCGTGCCCGTCCGCGTGGACCGCGAGCGCCAGGCAGGAGCGCACCGCCTCGCCGTCGAGCAGGACCGTGCACGCCCCGCAGACGCCGTGCTCGCACCCGAGGTGTGTGGCGGTCAGGCCCAGCGTGTGGCGGAGGAAGTCGGCCAGCGTGCGCCGCGGCTCCACCAACGCCGTGTGGACCGTTCCGTTGACGGTCACCGTGATCTCCCGGTCGCTCACCGGTTCCCCCTCGCGCGATCGGTGGCGGTGCGCAGGGCCCGCCGGACGAGTACACCGACCACATGAGTGCGGTAGGCGCCGGATGCGTGCAGGTCGGTCGCGGGTCTCAACGCCGACGAGGTCGCGGCGGCCGCGGCGGCGAACGCGTCCTCCGCCGCCGTCGCCCCGCGCAACGAGGACTCGGCCCCGGTCGCCCGGACCGGGGTCAGTCCGACCCCGGAGACCGCGATCCGGGCCTGCGCGACGGTGTCCCCGTCGAGCCGGACGTGCACCGCGACGCCGGCCATCGCGAAGTCACCGTGCCTGCGGGCGACCTCGGCGAACGCCGACCCCGAGCCCGGCCCATCGGCCGTGAAGCGGATGCCGGTCAGGACCTCCTCCTCGGTCAGAGCGGTGGTCAGGAATCCCTCGAAGAACTCCGTCGCTGGGATCACCCGACCACCCGCAGGGCCCTGCGCCACCATCTCGGCGTCCAGGCACAGCGCGACCGCGGGCATCTCCGCGGCCGGGTCGGCGTGCGCGATGCTCCCGCCCACGGTCCCGCGGTTGCGGATCGCCGGGTGCCCGACGTTGCCGAGCGCCTCGACCACGAGCGGGGCGGCCGCCGACACCTCGGCGGAGCGCTCCACCGCACGCTGGCGGCACATCGCGCCCACGGTCAGGGTGTCGCCCTCGCGCCGGATGTCCGCCATCCCGTCGACCCCGTTCAGATCGACGACGTGCAGCGGCTGGCTCAACCGTAGGTTCAGTAGCGGCATCAGGCTCTGTCCGCCCGCCATGACCTTCGCGTCGCCCGGGTCGTCGAGTCCGGAGAGGACCTTGACGGCCTCGTCGACGGACGTCGGCGTCCAGTACTCGAAAGATGCCGGCTTCATTGCTCACCCCTTCCGGGAGGTGTTTTGGCCCGCGCGCGAACCGCGACGCGCGTCACCCGACGTGCTCCTCGAGCCAGATGACGCGGTGCTCCTCGGCGAGAAGCGCGACGCACGAGTCCTTGTCGATGAATTCGGGGTCCAGCAGCCCGGGCCACGCGGCCGAGTCGCGTGCCCGCAGGAACGCGTCGACATCAGGCCAGGACAGTTCACGTACCGCGTCGAACGCGGGGGCGGGCCCGTCGGCCGGATAGCTCTCCGAGACCGACGGCGCGATGACGTGACGTGTCGCCCTCAGCGCGGAGGTCAACTCCCACTGCCCGGACCCGAGGAAGCCCGTGCGCCACCGCTCCCGGTCGGCCCCGGCCGGACGTCGCAGCAGCTGCAGGAGCTTCACGCCCACGGCCTCCGGGCCACGAGGCGGACCCGCGTCGACGACGTGCTCGACGGTGACGAGGAACTCCAAGTTGTCAACGTCCATGAAGTTCGGCTCGTCCCGCAACGCGTGCTCGACGTAGTCCGGGTCCTCGCCCATGGCCAGCCCCGCCGCGGCATCGACGAAGTACGCCTCGGCGATCCCTCGTACGGGGACTCGGGCAGCCCGGGCGCCGGCTGGGAGATCCGGTGACTCTGCACGTACCGCTGCAGGCTCGTGATCTTCTTGGCCAGCGTGGCGTGCGGATCCCGCCAGTACGCGTGGAACTGCGCGTCGGAGATGTCGGTGCGGCGCGGGATGAGCGCGTAGAGCTTTGCCGTCACGACTCGACGACCGAGATCGCGCCTTCGGGGCAGGCGCGCGCGCCGTGGCGTGTCGCCTCCTCGTGCTCCTCGGGTACGTCGATCATCGTGTCGCGTGGCTCGCTGTAGCCCTCGTCGTCCACGTCGAACACCTCGGGGGCGAGCGAGTAGCACCGGCCGTGCCCGGTGCACAGTGCACCGTCGACCTTGACCTTCATCGGTTCTCCGGCTTGTCGTGGTGGGTGGCGGTCAGGCGGACGGGGTCCAGCGCAGGTGCAGGTTCTTCATCGTCCGCAGCTGCGCGCTCTCGTAGGACGGAGTGGTGCCCGGCTCCAGCTCGAACTCCGGGATCCGGGCCAGGAACTCCTCGATCGTCACCCGCAGCTCCAGCCGGGCAAGGTGTGCTCCGAGGCAGCGGTGCACACCGACGCCGAACGCCGACTGCACGACATCGGTGCGGCGGATATCGAACTCGCCGGGGTTCGCGCAGGCGTCGGGATCGCGCGACGCGGCCGCGTAGTTGAGCGCGAGACGGTCGCCCGCCTTGAGCTGGACTCCGGCGATCTCGACATCGGCCTTCACGGTGCGCGCCGGCGCGACCACCGGCGGGTAGAGCCTGGCGGTCTCCTCCACGGCGTTCGGGACCAGTTCCGGGTGTGCGGCCAGGTCGCGGCGGATCTCCGGGTGGGTGGCGAGGTGGTAGATCGCCCCCGCCATCGCATGGGTCGTGGTGGCCAGCCCACCGAAGATCACGTCCAGCAGCGTGTGGACCTTGTCCTCCCACGGTGACGGTTCGCCGTCCTTGTCGACGCCGGCGTTGATGACGTCGATGACGTCTCCCTTGGGCTCCTGCTCGGCACGCGCCTTGAGGAAGTCGTTCAGATACTCGTACACGCGCCCGAAGGCGGGGATCCGGTCGTCGAGCGGGCCGAACGAGTAGGTGTCGATGTCATTGAAAAGCTGTGGCAGGTCCTCGTCCGGGATCGGGACGATCGAGTTGAACAGGATCAGACCCGGCAGCTGCGAGGCGAAGTCCGCGACGAACTCGCACTCGCCCTTGTCCGCGAAGCCGTCCAGGAGCTGGCGGGCGTAGGTACGGGCTAGGTCCTCGACCTTCGACACGTTGCCGGGAGCGAAGAACGGGTTCAGCACGCGCCGCCAGGTGTCGTGGTAGGGCGGGTCGAGGTCCTCGGGGAGGATCGGGATCGTCACCTCCGGCGGGTTGAGCAGCCACCCGTCGGCGCTGGAGAACGTGCGCCAGTCCTGGCCCACCCGCCGCACGTCGGCGTGTTTGTTGACCACGTAGTAGCCCTTGCCCACAGTGCTGTGCGCAACCGGGCAGCGTGCGACCAGGTCGTCGAGGACCTCCTCGAAGTTCTCGGCGAGCGAGACGTCCTCGATGTCGAAGTCCGTGTGCATGTCGCGCCCGGTCGTCGGGCGGGCGGGTGTCTCGGTCACGTCGTCGTGCCCCTCTGCGTCGGTCAGGATCGAAAGCGCCTGAAACTGATAACGATGACCCTAGACTGACGTGACTGCCGTAACACTGTCAAGTCCGCCACTCGGTCACCCACGCGACACCTCGCCCGGCTTATCTCTATGTACTGTGTTCATAGATTTGTCGCGCCGCGCACCACGACGGTGCGCGTGGAACCGAGGAGCGAGAGTCGATGAAGTCCGACACGGCATCGCAACCCACCCCCTTCGAGCTGCGGAAGGAGGTACGGCAGCTCTGTGCCGACTGGCAACAAGCCGGCCGCTACACGCCGCGTAGCGACTCGTGGCTGCGCAGCCCCGACCCGGAGTTCAGCAAGGAACTGGCGGCCCGCGGGCTGATCGGGCTGACCTGGCCGGCGCCGTACGGGAAGGGCCTGAGCAACGTCCACCGCCTGGCCGTCACCGAGGAGCTCCTGCGGGCCGGTGCGCCGGTCGCATCGCACTGGATCGCCGACCGGCAGATCGGCCCCACCGTCCTGCGGCACGGCAACCCGCGCCTGCAGGCAGAGATCCTGCCGGGGATCGCGTCGGCCGACCTCGCATTCTGCCTCGGTCTCAGCGAGCCGGAGGCCGGCTCCGACCTGGCCTCGGCCCGGACCAGGGCCCTCCCGGACGGCGACGGTTTCCGGATCTCCGGTCGCAAGATCTGGACCAGTGGGGCGCACCACGCCACCCATGCCTACGTGCTCGCCCGCACCACGCCCCGGACCGAGAGAGACCGCCCGCACCGGGGACTCTCCGAGTTCGTGGTCGACATGACGGCCGACGGGGTCGGGGTCTCACCGATCGTCGACATGACCGGGGAGCACCACTTCAATGAGGTCACGTTCGACGACGTCCGGGTATCCGCGCACCGCCTGATCGGCACCGAGGGCGAGGGCTGGCGCCAGGTCACCGAGCAGCTCGCGTTCGAACGGGGCGGCCCGGAGCGGGTCCTCACGACCTACCCGCTGCTGCTCGCGATCCTGCGCGACGCGAGCCCGCTCTCGTCGACTCTGGCCCCGGAGCTGGGCAGGTTCGCCGCGCAGCTCGGGGTGCTCCGCCGCCTGTGCCACATGATCGCGGAGATGCTGGACGCGGGAGCGGCCCCCGTCCAGGAGGCTGCCACCTGCAAGCTGCTCGGCAACGCCTTCGAGCGCGACGTCCTCGAACTGGC
The DNA here is from genome assembly GCF_019263595.1 of Pseudonocardia sp. KRD291. Lineage (GTDB taxonomy): Bacteria > Actinomycetota > Actinomycetes > Mycobacteriales > Pseudonocardiaceae > Pseudonocardia. The sequence goes on from NZ_JADQDD010000002.1 coordinate 22,369, forward strand.
TCGCCGCGTCGTCCCGCACGGACCGCCGAGCCTGCGGCAATCACTCGATCAAGCCCTGCTGGCCTCACCCGGATTCTCCCTTCGCGGCGGCGCGTCCGAGGTACTGCTCTCCATCGTGACGAAGAACGAGGTGGCGTCGTGAGCGAGCTCCGCGACCTGGTGCGCGACGTCGTGAGCGGGGGCGGCGACCCCTGGAAGACGTTGACCGACCTGGGATTGACCACCGTGGGAGTGGCGGAGGAAACAGGCGGCTCCGGCGGAGAGATGAGCGACCTCGTCGAGATCGCGGAATCGCTGGCCGAACACGGCGCCGGCACGCCGCTCGCCGAACATGCGACGGCGTGCTGGGCCATGGCCGGGTCGGGCGTGTCACCCGCCCTCGGGACCGTCGCGTACACCACCCACCCGCCGTCGCGCACTCTGCGGTTGACGGTCCCCTGGGCGGCGGCACCCGCCTCGCACGTGATCGTGCTGGGCGAGAACGGCCCGCCCGCGGTGCTGGACACCGGGGGCAAGGGAGTCCTGATCACGCCGGGGACAGATGCCGCCGGACAGCCACTCGACCAGCTCGAGGCACCCGCCGCGACGCTCGTCCCGCTGACCGGAGTCGAGACCGAGGCGGTGTCGGCACGCCTGGCCCTGCTGCGGTCGGCGGCGATGGTCGGCGCGGCGCGCGGCGCCTACGGCCTGACGCGTGACCACGTCCATAGCCGCGAACAGTTCGGCCGTCCGCTCGTCAAGCTGTCAGCCGTCGGCACGGCGCTGGCCCGGTTCCGGGTCGAGATCATCCAGGCCGAGGCCGCCCTGGCGATGGCGCTCGCGGACGCCGGGACATCGAGGGCGTACCCCGCGGCCGGCGCGGCCCGGATCGTGTGCGGGGCCGCGGCCACCGAAGCAGCGCAGTTGGCCCATCAGCTGCACGGCGCCATCGGCATCACGCAGGAGTACGACCTGCACCCGCTCACGCGACTGCTGTGGGCCCTTCGGGACGCGGACCGCCCCGAGGAGCACTGGGCGACCGTGCTCGGCGAGCGCGTTCTCGCCGCCGGTGAGTCCCACCTCTGGGACGAGCTGACCGCCGTACACGCCTGACCAACCGCCCGAGACGGATGACCCACCACCGGCCGCCGGGCGCTTGACGTCGGTGTGACTATCACTACTATATCCCTAGATTTATCGCTCGATGACGCGCGACGAAGGGACAGCCCACCATGACGACCGCGGTCGACTTCAACCCGCTCTCCCCCGAGTTCCAGCAGCAGCCCTATCCGCTGTACAAGCAGGCCCGGGACGAGACGCCGGTCCGGTTCATCGAGGCGCTCAACGCCTGGGGCATCTTCCGGTACGAGGACTGCGCCTACACGTTCAAGCACCCGGAGCTGTTCTCGGCACGGGACTTCATCGCCAACGCCTTCGGCGAGTTCGACCCTGTCCCCGAAGTACCCTCGATCATCGCGATGGACCCGCCGGAGCACACCCGGCTGCGCAAGCTCGCGAACGTAGCGTTCACCCCGAAGGTGATCCGCGGCATGCAGGACCGGATCGAGAAGGTGATCGGGGACCTGCTCGACGAGGCGCAGCAGAAGGACGAGTTCGACTTCGTCTCCGACTTCGCCGCCTACGTGCCGGTCAGCGTGACCGCCGAGATCCTCGGCGTGGACGCGGTGCTCGGCCGGGGCGACTTCAAGCGATGGACCATGGACCTGATCAAGGCCCCCAGCCGGACGGCCCTGCCCGCAGACGAGCTCGCCCAGATGAAGCGCAGCGTCGAGGAGCTGCGCGCCTACTTCACCGACCAGATCGCCTACCGGCGCAAGAACCCCGGCAACGACCTCATCTCCGCCCTCGTGCACGCCGAGGAGGAGAACCAGTCGCTCACCGAGACCGAGATCCTCAGCCTCGTCGCACTGATCCAGTTCGGCGGGTCGGAGACCCCGTCGCACCTGATCGGCACATCGATGTGGGAGCTGTTCCAGCAGCCCGGGACGCGCGCCCGGGCGCAGGCCGACCCCGCGCTGTTCAGCGAGGTCGTCGACGAGACGATGCGCCACCAGTCGCCGGTGCACTTCGTGTTCCAGACGGCCACGCAGGACATCGCGATGCACGGCGAGACGATCCCGGCGGACTCGCTGGTGTTCTCCTTCATCGGTTCGGCCAACCGCGACGAGCGGGTGTTCGAGAACCCCGACACCTTCGACATCGACCGCCCCGGCAAGAACAAGCACCTGGGCTTCGCCCGAGGCGCGCACTACTGCATCGGCGACATGCTCGGGAAGCTCATGTGCGGCAGCGCCGTCCGCCAGGCCCTGCAGCGCATGCCCGCCCTGCACCCGGTCGAGCCGGACATGGAGTGGATGCCGTCGTTCTGGATCCGGGGCCCGAAGGAGCTACGGGTCGCCCCGTAGCCCATCCTGACCATTCGGAGGAACTCGGCATGACCTACCTGATCGCCGGCCCCTGCATCGACGTGCTCGACCGTTCCTGTCTGGAGGAATGCCCCGTCGACTGCATCTACGAGGGGGACCGCAAGCTCTACATCCATCCCGACGAGTGCGTCGACTGCGGCGCCTGCGAGCCGGTGTGTCCCGTCGAGGCCATCACCGAGGACCTGGCGGCCACCCGCGACGAGCTCGCCTTCGTCGAGGACAACCGCCGGTTCTTCGTCGACGTCCTAGCCGGCCGCTCGGACGCGATCGGCGGGCCTGGCGGCGCGGCGGACGCCGGCCGGATCGGGGTCGATACACCGCTGGTCAGCGCACACCCCGTGACGAGCTGATCGGCCGCCGGCGGATGCACGATGGGCCCGGATCCTGGTGGGCCCGGGCCCATCCCGCGTCCTCACCGCCCTCGGCGTCTCACCAGAGCTCGCGCATCGCGCCCCACGGCCCGCCCTGTGCGCTGACGCCGCCGTCGACCGTGACGACCTGGCCGGAGATCATGGCCGCAGCCGGGGAGACGAGGAACTCGGCCACGTCGGCGACGTCGTCCGGTGTGCAGAGCCGTCCGACCGGGGTGTGGTCGACGAGCAACCGGCGGACGTCGTCCTGACCGTTCAGGTACGTCTCCAGCGAGTCGGTGAGCACCGGGCCCGGGACGATCGTGTTGGCGGTGACGCCTCGAGGGCCCAGCTCGACGGCCCAGGACCGGGTCAGGGCCTCAAGCGCCGCCTTCGCCCCACCCAGCAGCCCGTGTCCGGCCTGGGCGAACCGGGCGTCCAGGCCACCGATCGTCAGCACCCGGCCACCGGCCCCCATCGCCGGGGCGGTGCGGTGCACCAGCTCGACCAGACTGTCGACGACCGTCGCGAACGTCATCCGGCTGTGCCTTACGCCGACGTCGACCAGCGGCTTGAACGCCGTCGATGCCGCGTTCGCGACGAGGGTGTCGAGCCGCCCGAAGCGCTGCAGGACGGAGTCGGCGAGACGGGCGACCTGCTCGGCATCACCCAGGTCCGCGGTGACGACGAGCGTGTCGGCCCCCTTCCCCGCGACGACCCGCGCGACCTCCTCGGCCGCCGCAGCGTCCCGGCGCCCGTGGACCACGCAGTCGTGGTCCACCGCGAGCCGTTCGAGGATCGCGCGGCCGATACCGCGGGCACTGCCGGTGACCAGGGCGACCCGCCTGGTCACCCGGCGATCCCGAGCAGGCGGGCGAGGTTCCCGCCGAGCACCGCGTCGGTGTCGTCGTCGGACAGGCCCAGGCTCCTGATCGTCTCGATCTCGGCGCCCGGGTCGGCCATCGGCCAGTCCGAGGCGAACACGACCCTCTCCGGCCCGTGCTTCTCGATCACGGCCTTGACCCGATCCGGCGCCAGGGTCGCCAGACCCGGCGGCCACGAGGTGTCCAGGTGCACGGGCAGCCCGACGACCGTCTCGACCGCCTCCTCGAACCGCCGGTAGCCGCCGAAGTGGCAGGCGATCACGTCCAGCCGGGGGAACTGGCGGACGATCTCGGCGAGCATGGCCGGGCTGCACCGCTCGCCCGGGTCCTCCCCGGCCGCGCCGACGTGGATGATCACGGCGAACTCGCCGGACATCGCGTCCAGCGTGGCGAGCAGGCGGGGGTCATCGAGGCGCAGGTCCTGGAACATCGGGTGCACCTTGGCGCCCTTGAGCCCGTACGCGCGCAGGCTCGCGACGTTCTCCTCCGGGCTCAGCCCCGGGTGCACGGAGCCGAACCCGACGAAGCGGGCCGGGTCCAGCGACCCGGCGAACCGGTTGGCGTTGTCGACGCGGTCCGGGGTGTTGGCGACGCCCAGGCAGACCGAGCGGTCCACCCCGGAGGCCGCCATGACCTCGGTGAGGCTGTCGACGGTGCCGTCGCCGAAGCGCTTGAGGTCCGCGGGTGAGCCGGCGATCGCTTTCTTCGCGACCCGGTCCGGATACACGTGGGTGTGCCCGTCAATGATCACAGCTTGTTCACCTCTCCCCCGTCGAACACGACGACGGATCCGGTCATGAAATCCGACAGCGGGGAGGCTAGGTAGCAGACCAGCGGGCCGAACTCCTCGCTGCGGCCCATCCGGCCGGCGGGGATCTTGCGCAGGCGCCGGGTCAGGGTCTCCGGGTCATCGAGGACGGCGGACTGGGCATCGGTCTCGAACGCGCCCGGCGCGATCGCCGTGACCTGCACGCCGAACCGGCCCCATTCCGCGGCGAGCGCCTTGGTGAACTGCAGGATCGCGCCCTTCGACGCCGAGTACGACACCAGCACCGGCTTGCCGTTGATCCCGGACGTACTGGCGACGTTGATGACCTTGCCGGAGCGCTGGGCCAGAAAGTGCTTCCCCGCCGCCCTGGCCAGCACCGCCGGCGCCCGCACGTTGACCGCGAAGACCTCGTCCCACTGTTCCTGGGGCTGGTCGACGAACCGTCCGGCCGGGGCGATGCCGGCGTTGTTGACCACGATGTCGAGGCGCCCGAAACGCTCGACGGCGAGGTCGGGCAGGGCGGCCACCTCGTCGGCCGATGCCATGTCGACGGTCGCGATCGCGATCCGGTCTGGGTGGGTGGCCTGCAGCTTCTCCAGGCCCGGGGTGGTCCGGGCGACCGCGAGCACCCGCGCGCCCTCGGCCGCGAGTGATTCGGCGGCTGCGCGCCCCAGCCCTCGGCTCGCGCCGGTGACGATCGCGACCCGGCCTTCTAGATCGATGTCCATGGTGCGTGCCTTTCTCAGATGTCGAGCACGAGCTCGTCGTCGAGCGACCGGGAGACGCAGATCAGCATGATCTCGCCGGCCTCCTGCTCGTCGCCGCTCAGGACGGAGTCGCGGTGATCGGGCCGCCCGGAGACGACGTCGGACTCGCAGGTGCCGCAGGTGCCCTCCCGGCAGCTCGACGGCACGGGAGCACCGGCCTCCTCCAGCACCTCGAGGATCGAGTGGTCCGGGCCCACCTCGACCTCGATCCCGGACCGGGCGCACCGCACCCGGAAGCCCTGCGACCGCACGGGTTCGCCGATCTCCTTGGGCGCGAAACGTTCCACGTGCAGCGCGCCGTGCGGCCAGCTCGCGCACTGCTGCTCGACGGCCTGCAGCAGAGGTTCGGGACCGCAGCAGTAGACGAGCGTGCCCTCGGCGGGTGTCCCGAGGATCTCGCCGAGCGGGAGCAGCCCGTGGCTGTCCTGCGGGTGGACCCGCACCCGATCGCCGTGCGCGGCGAGCTCGTCGCGGAACGCCATCGAGGCCGCGCGCCGGCCCCCGTAGACGAGACTCCAGTCCGCACCCGACGCCGCCGCCTGCGCGATCATCGCCAGGATCGGGGTGATGCCGATGCCGCCCGCGACGAACACGTAGCGCGGCGCCGGCTCCAGTGCGAAGTGGTTGCGCGGGCCGCGGACGGTGAGGATGTCGCCGACCCCGATCCGGTCGTGCACGTGCTCCGACCCGCCGCGGCTCCCGGGTTCGCGCAGCACCGCGATCCGCCAGGTCTCGCCGTTGCCGGGGTCGCCGCAGAGCGAGTACTGGCGTTCGAGGTGCTCGTCGAGTACGAGGTCGATGTGCGAGCCCGGGGTCCAGGACGGCAGCGCGCCGCCGCCGCAGCGGCGCAGCTCCAGCGACACCACGTCCTCGGCCACGGCCTCACGGGCGATGACCTCGACCTTCAGCTCCTCCTCGGCCGCGGTGCGCGCCGGCGCGCCTTCCGCCGGGCCGGTCACCGCGCGCCGCCCTTCCCCGCGGCGATCTCCACGACCGAACGCTTGGCGATCTTGCCGACGGCGTTCTTGGGCAGCGAGTCCAGCGTCAGCACCTGACCGGGGACCTTGATACTGGGCAGCCCGGCGGCGCGGCAGTGCGCCTGCAGCTCCGCGGTGTCGAGCGTGGCGCCGGCGCGCAGCGCAACCGCCGCAAGCACGGACTCACCCCACTCGGTGTCCGGTAGTCCGACGACCGCGGCCTCGAGGACCGCGGGGTGGGCGTAGAGCACGTTCTCGATCTCCGACGGGGTGATGTTGTAGCCACCGCGGATGATCAGGTCCTTCTTGCGGTCGACGATGTAGAGGTAGCCCTCGTCGTCGAACTGCCCGATGTCACCGGAGCGCACCCACCCGTCGACCAGCGTCTCCGCCGTCTTCTCCGGGTTCCGGTGGTAGCCGAGCATGGTGTACGGGGTGTGGAACAGGACCTCGCCGCGCTCGCCGGGGGCGGCGTCGCCGCCCTCGTCGTTCACCACCCGCACGTCGGTCAGGAAGGACGGCCGCCCGGCGGATGCCGTGAGGTCGGTGCGGCCCTCGGCGATCCGCCGGTGGTCGTTCTGGCGCAGCATGGTCGCGATCGAGGCGACCTCGGCCATCCCGTAGAGCTGGCTGAACACCGGCCCGAACCGCCTGACCAGCTCGGTGACCCGGTCCGGGGCGATCGGCGCGGCGCCGTACCCGATCGAGGTCAGTGTGGGCAGCGCGGAGCGTTCCAGGCCGGCTTCGAGCACGCGGTAGAGCATGGTCGGCACCAGGTAGGTGTGCGTGGCGCCCTGCTTCGTCGCCTCGGCCGCGAACGCGCCGGGGTCGAAACCCCGGGAGTCGAGGAACCCGACGGCACCGCCGAGGAAGAACGTCGGCGCGAGGGTGATCTGCACGCTGGAGTTGTGCGGGATGGCGGTCAGCCAGCGCGAGCTCGCCGACATCCCGTACTCGAGCCCGGCGACCATCGCGTGTGTCGACACCGCGCGGGCGTCGAACAGGATGCCCTTGGGCGCCCCGGTCGTCCCGCTGGTGTAGACGATGCAGAACTCGTCCTCGGGCGCCCGGGCGTGCACCGTCGGCGGCGGCGCCGACGAGGCGCTTGCGAGCGAGCCGTACCCGGCGTCGGACGCGTCGTCGACGTCGAGCACGGCCATGCCGAACTCGGCGCCGAGCGTCTCGGCCAGGTCGCGGAGGGGCCCCTCGGTGAGCAGGACGCGGGCGCCGGCGTTGCCGAAGATCGCCCGGTACTCGTCCTCGCTCATCCGGAAGTTGAGCCCGCAGTACACCGCGCCCGCCTTGGCGCAGCCCACGATCGCCTCGGCGACCTCGATCCGGTTGCGCAGCAGCACCGCGACACGGTCCCCCGGGCGCACGCCGAACCGGCCCTGCAGGGTGTTCGCGAGGCGGTTGGAGCGTTCGTCGAGCTCGGCGTAGCTCAGTGACCGGTCACCCTCGAACGCCGCGGTCGCGTGCGGGGTGTTCCGGGCATGCGCCAGTACGGCGACACCGATGTCCATGTGTCGTGTCTCCTCGGGTTGCGCGGGTTCCCGCGCTCAGACGTAGAGCACGACGTCATCGCCGTCGACGACGACGGTGTAGACGCGCACTCGGGCACGCTCGGTCTTGACCAGGGCCCGCCCGGTGTCGAGCCGGAACTCGTAGCCGTGCCAGGGACAGGTGATGAACTCGTTGTGCCGGCCGTAGGAGTACTCGTGCGGTGCGGTGTCGGCCATCGTGCCCTTGACGACGCCCTCACACAGCGGCGCGCCGTGGTGCGGGCACGTGTTCATCAGCGCGTGGTATCGGCCGTCGACGTTGAGCACCCCGATCGACCGGCCGTCGATCTCGACGATCTTCCGGTCGCCCGGCGGCAGCTCGTCGACGCGGCATACGACATGCGGCGTGCCTTTCGGATGCACGGCGTCCTCCTTCTGGACGAGGTCGGGCCCGGTCGTCGTCTCAGTCAAGGCGGTCTCCGTAGACCTCTCGGGGGGTCTCGACCTGGATCCGGCGGCGCAGCTCCGGCGTGAGCCCCTGAAGCGCGCGGTCCGGGTTGTCGAAGTCCCAGTGCGGGTAGTCAGAGCTGTACATCAGCACGCGCTCGGCGTGCATCATCTCCATCAGCGGCGCCAAGTGGCGCGGGTCGTGCGGCTCGACGAAGGGCTGCGTGGTGAACCGGACGTGGTCGAGCAGGTACTCCGACGGCGGCCGGGTCAGCCACGGCACCTCGTTGCGCAGACCCTTCCAGTCCCGGTCGAGCTTCCACATGACCTCGAGCGCCCACATGAACCCGCCCTCGGCGATCACATGCTTGAGCTTCGGGAACTTCTCGAACACGCCGTGGCAGATCATGCTCAGCGTGTTGGACTGGTGGATCTGGCCCAGCGCGGTGTGCCACTCCAGGTAGAAGGTCGGCGTGCCGGCCATCTGGGGCGCCTTCGCGAACACGTTCTCGGTGCCGCTGGGGTGTGTGACCAGCGGCAGCTCGTGCCGGGCGCAGGCCTCGTAGATGGGCCAGTAGTGCTTCTCGCCCATCAGGATCTGCCCGAGTGGCATGAACACCGCGACCACGCCGTCGCGACCGGCCACCCGGTCGATCTCGGCGACCGCGGCCTCCGGGTCCTGCGGGGCGACCACGAGGGCACCGCGGAAGCGCTTGTCCTCCTGCAGCCAGCGCTCGGTCATCCACTCGTTGTAGGCCGAGGCGATGGTCGCGGCGACCATGCCGTCGGGCATTGCGCCGATGCCCAGGCACTGCCCGGAGAGCAGCACGGCCCGGTACACGTGGTGCGGGTCGAGCAGCTGCTTGGCCGTGAACACCGGGTCCGTGGCAGGCGGGACGCCGGGCTGTGCCGCGTCCGCGCGGTAGGCACCGGCCGGGTTGATGTAGAGGTAGTCCAGCGGCAGCGTGAACTGGGCCGCGGCCATCCCCTTCGCCCAGTCGTCGCCGCTGATGCCCAGGCGCGTCTTCCACGTCTCGCTCATGTACGGCATCAGGTCGCGGATGCCGTTGACGAAGTTCGGGTGGACGTCGGAGTCGATCACTCCGTTGCGCTTCAGGTCGAGCTCGTCGGTGGCGCCTCTGGGCGCCTCGGTCGTCGTCATCGCCGACTCTCCTTCCGGTGGTGGTGGTCTATCGGGCGCGTCCGAGGAGCGCGAGGTTGTAGTACTGGGCCCCCGAGCCGGCGCCGGCCGCGATCGCGACCTCGGCCCCGGGGATCTGCCGCTCGCCCGCCTGCCCGCGCAGCTGGCGGACGGCTTCGGCGATCTTGAGTGTGGGTGCTCCCCAGCCGATGTGGCTGAAGGACAGGAGTCCGCCGTCGGTGCAGGTGGGCAGCTTGCCGTCCGGCCCGATGCCGGTGGCGAGCGCGAAGTCGGTTCCCTCGCCGACCTCGCAGAAACCCAGCGCCTCGAACTGGCGGGCGACCTCGAGCGAGTTGACGTCGTAGAGCTGGGCCACGTCGACGTCACACGGGCCGAGCCCGGCGAGCCCGAAGGCCTTCGCCGCCGCCCGCCTCCCGATCGGCCAGACCTGCTCGTAGCGGGGTGGGTCGACATACTGCTGACGCATCCACTCCATGCCCGCGCCGAGCACGACGACCGGGTGGTGCGGCAGGTCGCGGGCACGTTCGAGGGTGGTCACGACGATCGCGGCGCCGCCCTCGGAGGCCAGGCAGAGATCCAGCAGCGTGAACGGGTCGACGACCGGCGGCGCGGCCAGCACGTCGTCCGCGGTGAACGGCCCACGCCCGTGCATGACCGCCTCGGGGTTCGCGGACCCGGTGTTGCGGATCGTCGCGGCGATCTCCGCAGCGCCGCGCCGGGCGTGCGGGAACCGGGCGAGATGGCGCTGGGCGACCAGGGCGAAGTGCGCGGCGGTGAACGCGCCGAACGGTTCGACGAACTCGTTGCCCGGGCGGGTGTAGGACGCGACCTGGCCGCCGCCCAGCACGCCCGCCTGCCCGCCTGTGATCAGGATCGTGGTGGCCTGCCCGGTGAGGATGGCCCCGGCCGCGTCGAGCAGCGCCGGGACCCCCTGCGGGTAGGAGTCGCCGATCCAGTCGAGCGGCACGCCGAGCAGGGTCGACCAGTCCGCAGAGCCCGGCGCCAGCTCGGTTCCGCCGGGGCCGGGCCAGCGGGCCGCGATGCCGTCGACGTCGGTATGGCTCAGGCCGGCGTCGGCGAGGGCGAGCTTGGCCGCGTCCAGGGCGACCTGCAGCGAGTTGCGCTGCGAGCGCTTCCGCTGCGGCGTCACCCCGACGCCGACGACGGCGACACCGGACAGGTTCACGAGGTGGCCTCCGCGAACGCCGGCTGGGTCCGGCCGTCACGCTCGACCCAGGTGACCTCGACGGCACTGCCGATCTGCGGGAGCCGGTCGCCGACGAGGGTGGCGAGCATGCTCCAGCCCTCCTCCAGGTCGATGACGCCGAGCCCGAACGGCACCGTGAAGCCGGGGCTCGGGGCCTTGTGTACGACGGTGGCGCTGTAGACGGTCCCGCGCCCGGAGCTCGGCCGGTAGACCCAGTCCTCCGACAGGCACGCGGGACAGGCGACCTGCGGGGTGAAGAAGCTGTGGCCGCAGTCCCGGCACACGGGGCGCACAAGCTCACGGCGGGCGGCCGCGGCCCAGAAGTCCGCGGTCAGCGCCGTGCTGTCGAGCACGGTCACGCCCCACCCACCAGCAGCCGGTGCGCGGCGTCCTTGACGGTCATCCCGACCTCGACACCACGCCGGGCCGCGGCCTCGTTGTGCGCGCTGATCAGGCCGTGGGCGTAGCCGAGGAAGGCGTCGCCGATCGGCGCGGTCGTGCCGTCGATGCAGGCGCCGGCCAGCCCGGCCTCGTCCGCGGTAACCAGGCCGGACACGCCCGAGCGGTTCTTGCTCATCCCGCCGTCGTGGCAGATGAACCCCCACGGGTTCGCCTCGAGCAGGAACTTCGCGCCGCTGCGTCCGGTGTGTCCTGCCGTGACCAGCACGCTGGCCTGCTCGTCCTCGGGGTAGGCCCAGACGATCGAGTCGGTCACCACCACCCGCCGGCCGCTCTCGTGGCGCTCCACGATCTCGCGGCGGACCTTGTTGCCGACCTCGGTGTCGGTGGGGTCGTTGTCCAGCAGGACATCCGCTGCCTCGGCCACACTCATCCCGGCCGTCACCCCGCAGATCTCGGCGACGTAGTTGACGTGCTTCACGACACCGCTGCGGTAGAGGTCCTCACCATTACCCATGTCCGCGGTCATCCCGTCCGCGGTGGCCGCGGGGATGCCCAGCGCCTCCAGGTACCAGAGCCCGGCGATGCCGGCGCCGTCCTTGCCGACGCAGGCGTCGTGCCCGATGACCCCGCGCGGCCGGTGGATCGCCACCATCCGCGCCGGCAGCACCCCGATGTAGGAAGCGGGCACGACGACGTCGGTACCGGTGTTGCGGGCGTCGACGTACCGCGCCGAGTCCATCGTGACGATCCGCCGGCCGTCCCGCTCCACCACGATCTCCTGAGGGTGGTCCTGCTCCCGCTCCAGCAGCGTCTTGCTCATCTCACCGGTCCTGACGTCGTCGTCGGCGGCCGCGGCCTACTCTTCCGGCGCCGCCTCGAGATCACAATCTAGGGATATGATTAACAACAGATCGGATCCTAGACGCTCGTCGGCGAGATCACCAGATGTGAGTCGACGGCCATTCGCGCGGACGTACCGAGCACCCGGGAACAGGCAGGGCACAGCCGGAGCACAGCGAGCAGAAGCACTGCACGCCCAGGCCATGGCCGAGCAGTTCGAAGCCGTTCAGCCGAGACGATGGGCATGCAGTCGACGTTGCCGGCGGCGGCCCGAGGCCGCGTGAGCCCGCCCGGCCGTGCGGCCGGAGGGACTCAGGTGCCGTACATCTCCCAGCTCAGGACCTCGTCCATCTGCCGCTGGTAGTGCCGCTCGAAGTAGGCCAGCGTGTCGTCCATGTGCTCGCGCATGGCTGCCTCGGCCTTGTCGCCCTCACCGGACTCGATCCCGATGCAGACCTCGTCGTGCGCCCGCCAGACGATCTTGCGGAACCGACGCGGGTAGTCGACACCCAGAACGGTCCCGTCGGTGATCCAGTGCAGGGAGTTGATGCAGTACCCGAACAACGGGTTCTCCGAGCCCCAGGCGACGAGATCATGGAACCGGCGGTTCTCGTCCAGGAACGCCTCACGGTCGTCCAGACTCTCGCCCATCCGGTCCACCGACCCCCGCAGGTCCGCGAGCAGCCCATGATCACTGCGCTCTGCGCACAGCCGCGCCGTGAGCGGCTCCAGCAGCTGGCGTGTCTCGATCACCGCGCGGAACGGCGTGTCGGCGAACTGCATGAGCAGGGCGAGCGTGCTGGCCAGGTGCCGCGAGTCCGGCGACGTGACCACCGGCCCACCACCGGGCCCCGGCCGGATCATCAGGACGCCCTGCAGTTCCAGGACCCGCAGAGCCTCGCGCAGCGTGTTGCGCCCGACGTTGTAGGTCTCGAGCATGTCCCGCTCGGGCGGCAGATGGGCGCCCGGCTGCAGGTTGCGGCCCTTGATCTCCTTGACGATCCGCTGCGCGATCACCGTCGCCCGCTTCGGAGGCATGCCGGACGGCGCCGAGCGCGGCGCGACGTCCTTACGGGCGGCGGTCATGGTCACTCCCTGTCCAGCGCGGAACTTTCCTGACCATCGTACTCAGAGATCCCGCTCATTCCGGGGCACCTGGCTCGTCCCGCGAGTCGATCACTCCCTGCGCGGCGGGCAGCCAGGACGCCACGCCGGCGAACGGCATGGCCGTGAGCGTGGCCTCGACCAGCTGCTCCTCGGTGGCCCCGGCACGTCGCGCGCCGCGCGCGTGGATCGCGACGAAGCGGGCCTGGTACTCGGCGGCGTTCACCGAACACAACAGCAGCTCCATGTCGCGCGCGGGCAGCGGCGTTTCCCCCAAGGAGGACTCCCGCATGAGGAAGTAACCCTCCAGCCCCTTCCCTGCCCGATCCCCGAGCAGCTCGACGTAGTCTGGCACGGAGCCGAAGTACTCGCGGAAGTAGGAGTAGGCGCCCTGGACGTCGGCGTCGAAGCCGGCGGTTGCGTCGTCCCCGCTCGCAGGGGGCCCCGCGGGTGGTCCGTAGGCCTTGTCCGTCGCCTCGACGAACAGAGCGTGCGGGGTCACGCCCCGCGAGATCAGCAGTCCGACCGAGGCACCCTCCGCGTGCTCGCGCGGGACACCCTGCTTCGCCGCGGCTGCGAGGAAGTGGTCGACGAGGTCGCCGTCCCGCTTGACCGCGCAGATCGCCGCCGCGAACAGCGATTTCAACCCCGCCGGCAGCGCACCGCCGGCGGTGATCACATCTGAGACCCGCGCCAGGCCCTCGACGAACTTCGGGGCGGAGCCCTCCAGTCTCGGCAGCCACTCCGGCTGCGGCAGGAGTTCCGCCGCGCGCCGCCCACCCGACGTGGTCACCGCGTTCGCACCGGTTGTCGTCATCGACTCCACCCTTCTCTCGACCACGTTGTCCGTGTCACCGTCGCAGCCGGCCCGGAGCCGTCGACGCCGGTCGCGCTGTTTAGTATCATAGTATTCATGGACTCCACAGAGAAGTGGTTCGGCTTCGGTGCCGCCGAACGTGCGTTGCAGGAGGAGGCGGCCGCTCTCACGGCCTCCGTCGCGGACATCTCGGCCGAGGCGGACGCGATGAGCGAGATCCATCCCGGGATACGCGAGGCGCTGCGGGCGAGTGGGCTGGCCGGGCTGATGGTGCCCGCCGAGTTCGGCGGGCGCGCGGAGAAGGTCGACCCGCTGGCCGTCTGCCTGGTGCGCGAGGTCCTGATGAAAGGCTCATCGCACCTGGACTCGATGTTCGCGCTGCAGGGCATCGGCAGCTACGCGATCACCGTCGGCGGCACGGACGAGCAGCGCCGGCACTGGCTGCCCCGCGTCGCCTCGGTGGAGACCCTCGCCGGCCTGGCGCTGACCGAGGACAACGCCGGCTCCGACCTGAAGAACGTATCCACGACCGTCACGGAGAAGAACGGTGAGCTCGTCGTGCACGGGGAGAAGACCTTCATCTCCAACGCCGGCGCCGCGGACTTCTTCGTCACGCTGGTGAAGGAGGAGCTCGACGGCGGTCCGTCGCTGTCGCTGGTGCTCGTGCCCGCCGACGCTCCCGGTGTCAGCACCCGGCCGAGCCCCGAGCTGATCGCCCCGCACGTGCTCGGCGACGTCTCCTTCGACGGTGTCGCGCTCCCGCCCGAGGCGCGCCTCGGCGTGCCCGGCAAGGCGATGTCGCTGGTGCTCAGCACGCTCGCCGTGTTCCGGGTGTCGGTCGCGGGCGCGGCCGTCGGGCTGGCGACCGGAGCGCTGGAGGAGGCCGCCCGGCACGCCCGGACCCGCGAGCAGTTCGGCCGGCCGCTGCTCAAGCACGGCCCGGTCGCCCAGCTGCTCGCCGACTCCTGGAACGACGTCGAGATGGCCCGGTTGCTCACCTACCAGGCCGCCGCCTTCGCACGCGAGGACGCCCGCGCGGCGCTGAACCGCTCGTCGATGGCCAAGGTCGCCGCGACCGAGGCGGCCAGCCGCGTCGTGGACCGGTCGGTACAGGTGATGGGCCGCTGGGGTCTGATCGCGAACAGCCCGATCGAGCGCTACTACCGCCAGGCCCGGCCGATGCGCGTCTACGAGGGTGCCTCAGAGGTCCTCAAGCTCGGCATCGCGACGACGCTCTGCGCCGAGGTCGACTGAGTCCCGGCGGTCGAGGGACGAAGCAGCGGCACTGAGTCCCCGGAACGACAGACGCCGGCGGCCCGTCACGGCCCGCCGGCGTCGTCGTGTCCGGCGCGGGACCGGGTCAGCGCCCGCGCCAGTGCGGCGCACGCTTCTCCGCGAACGCCCGGGCACCTTCGCGGGCGTCCTCTGAGCTGCGCACCGGGTCGATCACGACCTCCTGGCGGGCGAACTGCTCGTCCTCGTGCCAGAGCGCGGACTCGACCATCACCTTCTTGGACGCGCGCACGGCCAGCGGCGCGTTCCGGGCGATCTCCTCGGCCAGGGACCGGGCCGCCGCCAGCGCGCCCCCGTCCGGTACCACCGCGTTGACCAGTCCCAGCTGCGCGCACCGGGGCGCGGTGAGCGGGCGGCCCGTCAGCACGGCTTCGGTCGCCAGGTTGCGCGGGATCCGCCGGGGCAGGCGCAGCATCCCGCCACCCGAGGCGACCAACCCGCGGGTGACCTCGGGGAGGCCGAAGGTCGCGCTCTCCCCGGCCACGATCAGGTCGCAGGCCAGCGCGATCTCGAACCCCCCGCCGAGCGCCGGGCCCTCCACCGCGGCGATGAGTGGCTTCCGGGGCGGTCTCGCCACGAGCCCGAACCCGCCGCGGTGCTCGTCCACGGGCCGCTCGCCGGTTTCGGCGTACGCCTTGAGGTCCATTCCGGCCGAGAACATCTCCGGTGTCCCGGTGAGGATGCCGACCCGCAGCTCGTCGATGGCGTCGAGCTCGTCGAGCGCGGCGCTGAGCAGGCAGGCGGTATCGAGATCGATCGCGTTGCGCCGCCGCGGCCGGTTGAGGGTGAACACGGCGATGCCCTCGACGTGCTCGACGAGCAGCGGAACGGACCGGGCGTCGTCTGCTGTGTGCGCGACGAGCTGCTCGGTCATCGCGGCGCCATCCGGACGCCGCCGTCGAGCCGGATGGTCTCGCCGTTGATCATGGGGTTCTCCAGCACGTGCATCGCCAGCGCGCCGAACTCGTCGGGGGCGCCGAGCCGGCTGGGATGCGGCACCATCTTCCCGAGCGAGTCCCGGACCTCCTGCGGCAGGCGGCCCAGCAGTGGTGTGTCGAAGATGCCCGGCGCGATGGTGGCCACCCGGATCTGCTTGCTGGCGAGGTCGCGGGCGGCGACCAGCGTCATCCCGACCACACCCGCCTTGGACGAGGCGTAGGGGATCTGCCCGATCTGGCCCTCCCAGGCCGCGACCGAGGACGTCAGAACGATGGCGCCACGCTCCCCGTCGACCGGCTCGGTACGGGCGATCCGCGCCGCGGCGAGGCGGACCACGTTGAACGAGCCGATCAGGTTCAGGTTGATGATCGCCGCGTAGTCCTCGAGCGAGCCAGGGCTACCGTCCTTGCCCAGGATGCGCATCGCGTGGCCGCGCCCGGCGCAGTGCACGACCGCGCGCAGCGGGCCGTACTCCTGCGCCGCATCCAGCGCGGGGGTCACGCCGTCCTCCGTCGTCACGTCGCCCGGGACGAACCGCGCGCTCCCGCCGAGCTCGGCGGCGGCCTCGGCGCCGCGGGACGACTCCAGGTCCAGGAGCACGACCCGCGCGCCGGCCTTGACCAGGCGGTGCGCCGTCGCGAGCCCGAGGCCGGATGCGCCCCCGGTCACGACCGCGGAGATGCCTGAGATGTCCACGTCATTCCTCCGACTGTCGCCGCGCGCCGGGTCTTTCCGGCACGCTCGGTGGTCTCGCTGGTCAGATGCGCTCGAGCAGCAGGGCGTTCGCCATGCCGCCGGCCTCGCACATGGCCTGTAGCCCGATCCGCCCGCCGGTGGCCTCGAGCGCGCCGAGCATGGTGGTGGCCAGCCGCGCACCGGAGGCGCCCAGCGGGTGTCCCAGGGCGATCGCACCGCCGCGCGGGTTGAGCCGGGCCGGATCCGCGTCGAACTCGGCCTGCCAGGCCAGGGGCACCGAGGCGAACGCCTCGTTGACCTCGTAGTGGTCCACGTCGGCGAGCGCCAGCCCTGCCCGGTCGAGTACCCGGCGGGTGGCCGGGATCGGCGCGGTGAGCATCGCGATCGGGTCGTCCCCGCAGACCGCGAACCCGCGGAACCGGGCGCGCGGGCTCAGGCCGAGCTCGGTCGCGGCGCGCTCGCTCGTCAGCAGGATCGCGCTCGCGCCGTCGGTGATCTGTGACGAGTTGCCGGCCGTGACCGACCACCCGATCTCGGGGAACCGCCGTGCCGCGTCGTCGTCGGCGAAGGCCGGCGTCAGCCCGGCGAGCTTCTCGGCGGTGGTCCCGCGACGGATACTCTCGTCGCGCGCCACGACCGTGCCGTCCCCCAGCGTGATCGGCACGATCTCGCGGTCGAAGCCGCCGGAGTCCGCGGCCTCGCCGGCCAACCGGTGCGAGCGGGCCGCGTAGTCGTCGAGCTGCTCGCGGGAGAGCTTCCAGCGCGCGGCCACGAGCTCGGCGGCGACGCCTTGGGACACCAGGCCCGGGGCGTAGCGCGCAGTGACCGACGGCCCGTACACGTCGGCGCCGAGCCGGTTGCTGCCCATCGGGACCCGGCTCATCGACTCGACGCCGGCCACCACCACGACGTCGTACTGACCGCTCATGATCCCGGCCGCGGCGAAGTGCACCGCCTGCTGACTCGACCCGCACTTGCGCTCGACGGTCACGGCCGGGACGTGCTCGGGCAGGCCGGCGGCGAGCCACGCCATGCGGCCCACGTTGCCGGACTGCTCGCCGGCCTGGCTCACGCATCCGGTCACCACGTCGTCGACCCGGGCAGGGTCGATCCCGGTGCGCGCCAGCAGACCCGAGATCGTCTGCGCGAGCAGTTCCACCGCATGCAGGCCGGACAGTGCGCCGCCGGGCTTGCCCTTGCCCATCGGCGACCGGACCGCGTCGACCACTACTGCCTCGTCCATCACGCCTCCTCAACTCAGGATTATTATATACATAGATTATGCGAGAGACGACCCCACGACGACGACGGGCCGTCCGCCGCGAGGGCGGACGGCCCGCAGGCACGCAGGGCTTCAGTCGTGGACCGAGGCCTGTGCGAACGAGTCGGCCGAGCCCCGGAACTTCGGCAGCCGCATCGTCCACAACGCGCCGGCCACGGTGCACAGACCACCGAGCAGGAAGATCAGGGCGAGCGGCATCGTGGACCCGCCGAGCTCCTCGGCCCAGGCCAGCGCGGGGATCGGCAGGAGCGCCCCGCCGATCACGCTGGCGATCGCGAAGGAGAACGACAGCCCGAAGTAGCGCAAGCGGACCGGGAACGCCTCGGCCATCGTCGCGCCGATCACGCCGTTGGTCATCCCGTAGTTCACCAGGCCCACGGTCATGCCGAGCCACAGCAGCGCCGGCGAGCCTTCGGAGACGAGCCAGTAACCGGGGAACGCCCACACCGCCGTGAAGATCCCGCAGAGCAGCAGCACCCGCTCCTTGCCGATCCGTCTGCCCAGGTACGCGGACCCGAGGGTCACCGGCACCACGACCACCGTCGCGATCACCATGCCGATCTCGACATCGATGGCCGTCAGCCCCTCGACGTGGCGCGGCACGAACGCGAGCAGACCCGTCGCGAAGGTGAGCACGGCGATCGCCGCAGCCTGCCAACAGAGAATCATGGCCACGATGGCCTTCCAGCCCTCCCGGAGGGTGACCCCGAAGCCGGCACGGGGCACCTTCTCCGACTCCGCGCGCGCGATCGCGGCCTTGAACTCGGGGGTCTCCTCGATCCGCGTGCGGATGACGATCCCGACCGCGATCAGGACCGCGCCGGCCAGGAACGGGATCCGCCAGCCCCAGGCCTGGAACGTCTCCGGGCTCACCGCGGTGCCGATCAGCAACAGCGATCCGGCGGCCAGACCGACGCCGAGCGTCGCACCCACCTGCGGGATCGCGCCGTAGAACGTCTTCCTCTTCTCCGGCGCGTGCTCGACCGCGATGAGGATCGCGCCGCCCCACTCGCCGCCGTAGGCAAGCCCCTGCAGCACCCGGAGCGTCACCAGCAGGATCGGGGCCGCCGCCCCGATCGTGGCGTAGGTCGGCAGCAGGCCGAGCAGCACGGTCGCGACGCCCATCAGCCCCAGCGTGAGGATCAGCCCGCGCCGCCGGCCCACCCGGTCGCCGATCCGCCCGAACAGGATCGCCCCCACCGGCCGGACCACGAACGCCACGGCCTGGCTCGAGATCGCGAACAGGGTGCCCGCCCACGGCGCGGCCCCGGGGAAGAACAGCGGCCCGAAGACCAGGGCCGCGACGAACGAGTACAGGATGAAGTCGTAGATCTCGATCAGGTTGCCCACGCACGACGCGGCCGCGATCTTGCGCAGGGACAACCCCTGCCCCGGCGCTGCTGGGGCGACGGGCACTCCGGGCCCGGCGGCCTGCTGTTCGGTGGTCACGGTCGTTCCCCTTCCTTCCGGATGGCGTCATTGCCGTCCCGGGGTATCCAGCACGGGGGGTGCACGTCAGTTCTGCTCGGGGAGCAGCACACCGCGGCCGGTGAGCCGGCCGGCCTCCAGCTCGTCCAGCGCCAGCAGGCCCTGGTCCAGCGGGAAGGTCTGGACCTGCGGCCTCAGGTGACCGGATGCCGCGAGGGCGACCACCTCGACCAGATCCGCCTTCGTCCCGCTGTAGGGACGGGTCAGCGAGGCCCCCCAGGGCAGCGACATGGCGCCCTGGCTGGTCTCGAACGTGAAGTGCCCCTCCGTGAGCCCGATCGCCCGCACGGCGCCGTACGGAGCGACGATCCCGGTGGCCAGCGCCAGCGTGGAGTCGGTCCCCACCAGGTCCAGCACCACTTCCGCGCCGTAGCCGCCGGTTCTAGAGAGCACCTGCTCCGCGACCGTCGGGTCAGCGGAGTGCAGGGCGGCGTCGACCTCGCTGCGGACGGCGTCCAGTGCGTCGTCGCGAACGTCCAGCACGACGATCCGGGCGGCGGTGATCGCCCGCAGGATCTGGATCGCCATCCGGCCGAGGCCACCGGCGCCGATCACGACGGCGATCGAGCCCGGGGTGAGCAGGTGCGCGGTCTCGCGCACCGAGTGGTACGGCGTCAGCGCGGCGTCGGTGAGGGTCGCGGCGACGGCCGGGTCGAGGTCGGCGATCCCGACGAGAGCCGCCGCCGGGACGACCATGTACTCCGCCATGCCGCCGTTCACGCTGACACCCGGCGTCGCCGCCGGGAACATCCGGTTGCCGGTGCGACGGCACGCGTTCTGCCGGCCGGCGGTACACGCCGAGCACGTCCCGCAGGACCACACCGGATAGACCGCCGCGGAGGTTCCGGCTTCCCAGCCGCGAACCCCTGCGCCGACCTCGACGATCTCGCCCGCCGTTTCGTGTCCCAGGATCGTGCCGGCAGGGATCCATGCCTCCGTGGTCCGGCGCATGTGCACGTCGGTCTGGCACACGCCCGCGGCGAGCACCCGCAGCAGGACCTCGTGCTCGCCGACCACCGGTGTGTCGACCTCGGTGAGCTCGAGCTTCGTGGGCCCCAGGAGCTGGATCGCCTTCATGGGCCGCCTCCGTCGTTGTGCCGGAGCGAGCAGCCCCGACGTAGAATCTAGGGACATAGTATGTATGGACACGGCGGTGTCAAGGGTCACGATCGGAATGCGTGGAAAGGGGAGAGCCCGGAGCGTTCGTCACGTTCGCCACCTCGGCCCGGTCGGAAGCCGTGCGGCGGACCGTCGTCCACACAGGGGATCTCGAAGACCTGTGAGCCCACGAGTTCGCCCGAGGCCGCGCACCCTGCCCCGGCCGCCTGGCGGACCTGCAGACCGGGTGGGCCTATGGCCGCGAAACGGTCACGTGGGATCGGCCATGGATCCGCCGACGAGGGCGAGGGCGAAGCCGATGTACTGGGCGGCGATCTCCTCGGGCCTTTTGGGCCCGCCCGGGGTGTACCACTCGGCCACGCCCTGGCAGAGCACGAGCACGGCGCGAGTGGCCTCGTTGGGGTCGGTTGTGCGGAACTCGCCGGTGGCGCGGGCGGCCTCGACCTCGGTGAGCACCATGCGTTGAAGTTCGTCTCGAAGGGCGACGTGCCTGCTCCGGTATGGCTCCTCCAGCGCATGGATCTCGCGGGCCGCTCTGGCGAGCCGGCGCCGGTGCGACATATACAGCACGATGTTCTCGACGAGCGCGATGAACCGGTCGCGGGGCGCATCCTCTGCTGCGGCGAGCGCGGCCCGGCTACGGGCCATGACGTCCTCGTTCGATATCCGTAGCAGGGTCGCGAGCATCTCTTGCTTGCTGGAGTGGTGGTGGTAGAGGCCGGGGACCGACAGGCCCGCCTTCATCGCGATGGCCCGCACGGTGGTGCCGTGGTAGCCGAACTTGACGAAGACGTCGAGTGCCGCGTCGAGGACGTCCGGCAGTGTGCGGTCGTGCGTGTAGCGCCGCCAGTCAACGATCTCGACGTCTAGCTGCTCGTGGTCCACGCTGGTCATCACACCACTTTCCTTGCCGGGCTCAGGCCGCGGCGTACCCGACTTCGGCGTACACGTGGCCGCCCCGGGCGTGGTCGCCGCACACGCTGTAGGTCCGGCCGTCCGTGTGCCCCCGCAGGGTCAGCACGTCTCCGGGGACGGCCGGGCGCGCCAGCCGCAGCTGCAGCGAGCGGCACCAGGCCCGGCCCGATGTTGCACCGGTGAACCGGAGCACCAGGCCCGCCGTGGTGACGATGCTCGCGATGATGTCCGGAAGCCCTTGCGCTGTGGCGACCTGATGGTCGTGGTGTACCGCCTCGTGGTCGTTCGACGCCAACGACGCGGTCACAATCAGAGTGCGGCTCAGGGGGACGGCCAACGGCTCCAGGTTCTGAGGCCCCTCATTGACGCTGGCTGGCCGTCTGCCTCGCTCCCCCGGCGCCGGATCGAAGTAGAAGGTGCGGGCGCGCAGCCGGCCGACGGGGCCCTCGTCGTCGGCGATCGTGAAGCCGATCGTGACGAAGCGCCCGCGGCCGAGCGCGGTGTCCTTGAGTGCGGACACCGCCTCCACCCGGGACCGTTCTGTGAGCAGCACACCGGGATGGATGGGGCGCAGATACTCCTGCTCGTAGTCGGTGGCAACGACCGCGGTCAGTCCTGCCTCGCGGGCGAGCCCGCGCACCCGGGCGTGCAGCGTGGGGTGCGCGGCCCGGTCGGTGACCGGCATGGTCCAGGTCTGCAGCATCGCGGGCGGCGCGAGGACCGTCGGGTATCCGGCTCGGCGCGCCGCCGCCTCGTCGAGGTACAGCGGGTTCGTCTCATCGAGAGCCGCGCACCAGGTGCGGATCGCGTACTCGCTCACCGGCACCTCGGCGCTCCGCTGACCGCCGTCGAGCGTCGCGGCGAGGTCGAGTGCGTCGGTCATCCTCGAAACTCCACGGCGTCCAGCTCCCGACGGGGTCGCAGCGGGCGTTCGACGGTGCGCTCCAACCGCACCGGGCTCGCCACACCGCGCTCCTCGCCGACCTCTCGGAGCAGCCCGCTCTCGGCGGCCAGCGGATCCGCGACGACAGCGGCGTAGTCCTTGACCTCGGCGACGAGGACGCCGACCTCCAGCAGACGGGCGACCCACTCCGCGACGCTGCCGCCGGCGAGTCTCTTCTCGATCAGCTCGACCAGCTCGCCACGGTGCCGGGCCCGGTCGACACCATCGGTGAACCGCGGGTCGTCGAGCAGCTCGGGAGCTCCGATCGCGGCGGTGAACGCGCGCCAGTGCGAGTCGAGGTAGGCGCTGACGATGATGGCGCCGTCCGCGCATCGCAGGAGGTCGGCGGGCGCGGTGAGGGGGGCGCTGTTGCCGGCCCGCGGTGACTGCACACCGGTCATGAGAAATTCGGTCAGCGGGCCGGTCTGCAGGTGCAGGGCAACGTCGTACAGGCTCAGCCGCACGACATCCCCACGTCCGGTTCGCTCCCGGCGGAACAATGCGGCCAGCACGCCATGGCACAGCGCGTGCCCGCACGCCGCGTCCACGGCGGTGAAGCCGATCTTGGTTCCGGGGCGGTCCGGGTAGCCCGTGGTCGAGATGATCCCGCTTTCGGCCTGCACCACGATGTCTACGCCGCCCTTGGTCCGCCCGATCGGTCCGCGCCCGAAGCCGGACACCGACGCGTAGACCAGCCGCGGGTTGCGGTCGAGCAGCTCGTCCGCACCCAGGCCCAGACGTTCCATCACACCCGGCCGGGCAGCCTCGATCACCACGTCTGCTTCGTCGATCAGGCGCAGCACCCGCTCGCGGCCCTCCGGGCTACGCAGGTCCAATCGGATCAGCCGCTTGTCGCGGTTGTAGCCCACGAAGACCGGTGAGTCCGGCAGCCTCGCCGCCGCGAGCGAGCGCAGCAGCCTGCCGCCATCACCCTGCGGAGGCTCGACCTTGACCACGTCCGCGCCGTAGTCGGCCAGTAGCAGACCGGCCGACGGACCGGCGACCATCTGGGCCAGCTCCAGGACCTTGATGCCGGCGAGCGGGAGCTCTTCGCCGGCGCTCACGACAGGCCCAGCCACGGCAGCCGGCCACTCAGGATCAGCGTCATGCTTCCCTGCCCGCGGCTCACCGGACCGGCCCCTACCAGCTCGACGGCGACCGGCTGGATCCGGTGCCAGTGCTCGTTCTCGGTGCCGTCCGGGTAGCGAATCGTCGAGGGATGGGAGACGTCCCAGACGTCGTGCTCGAGACGCGCGTCGCGCCACACGCCGAGGCCACCGCGGTCCGACCAGCCGCCGGAGTAGCCGAGGCCCTGCATCGCGATCGAGGAGCCCAGCGCCGTGCAGCGGAACGTCACCTCCTCGCCGTCGGACAGGGTGGCGCCGAGCGCGCAGTCGGTGAACCGCCGGGTGTCCGGGTGCAGTGAGACGTCCAGGTCGGTACCGGAAACCTCCTGCACCAATCTGCTGCCGTCCCGCCACGCGAGGTCGCCGGTGACGTAGCCGGGATCGTCGCCGCGCCGGTCGAACAGGACGTGCCCGGCGACCGCGTCGGTGGCGAAGAACAGGAACGCCATGGCGAACCCCTTCTGCGCCAGGTCCGGTTTCGGCCCGGTCACCGGCTCCCGGACCCCCATCCGCGGGCGCACTCCCCACGAATGGTCGCGACAGGCCCACCAGTCTGCGACCTCGACCGTCTCGCCGCCCACTTCCAGCCGTCCACGGACGGTGCCGATCTGATCGAACCGGCGGTAGTTCTCGGTGACCCGGCCGCGGGTACGCGCGAAGTGCGGCCGCTCCTCGGCGGGCGGCAGCACGCCGGTCCAGATCAGTTCCCCGGACACGCCGTGCTCGCCGGGGGCGATCGTGAGCCGGAACTCCTGCAGCGGCACGGTGGGTCGCACGGTCAGCGGCCCACAGACCGGGTCGACCTCATGGCCCAGCGAACGCGACACGCGGACGTTGTACTGCCGCCCCCGGTGCACGACGATGACGCCGCCGTCGAGCACGTTCATGTTGCGGTAGGCGCCCATGGTGACCTGGATCGCCGTGTCACCGTAGGGCGCGTAGCAGGCGAACCAGTAGCGGTCGAAGAACCGCGGGTCGCTGGTGCCGACGTGGTCGAAGGTGGTCGGCAGCTGGTGCCAGAGGCTGTCGTCGAGGCTGGTCAGCACGTCACCCTCCTGCCTTCGGTACGTCTGGCACCATCCGCATCGGGTAGCGGCGCGCGCGCTCGTCGAAGTGCGCAGCGATCGCCCCGTGTTCCGGGCTCGTCGGGTCGATCGCGACGACGACCTCGGAGAGCAGCGCCCGCAGCCCGTCGCTTCTGACGTCGACCGCGACGACGTCCAGCGGATCGACCGGCGCCTCGTCGAGCGCCTCCGCGATCCGTGCGCCGAGGGGCGCGGGGGCCGCCTCGCGGGCGCGGCCGAGCAGGGTGGCGGTCTCAGCGACGTCCCAGTGCAGGAACGGCAGGATCGCGGCCCAGCTCGTCTCCAGCATCCGCAGGTTCTTCACCAGCCCGCGCAGCACCTCGGCGGCGGGGGTGCCCTCGATCTCGGGCGACACCACCCGCTCGAGCGCGAGGCAGGTGCCCGCCAGCTGCTCGGCGACGGTAGGCCTCATCGTGGCCCCTCCTCGATCATCCGCAGCATCGCCCGTATGAGCCAGGTCGGGCTGTGGTGCACCCGGTCGAACCGGCCGGCGACGAACTCGTGCTGGCCGGTCAGCACGATCACGGCGAGCTTCCAGCAGGAGAACACGTTCCACCAGGTGAGCTCGGCGTCGTCCACCGCGTGGCCGGTCGCGGCCGTGTAGGCCGCGACGATCTGCTCCCGCTCCCAGAGCCCACGGATCTGGTGCTC
This sequence comes from Pseudonocardia sp. KRD291, assembly GCF_019263595.1. Taxonomy (GTDB): domain Bacteria; phylum Actinomycetota; class Actinomycetes; order Mycobacteriales; family Pseudonocardiaceae; genus Pseudonocardia. The sequence goes on from NZ_JADQDD010000002.1 coordinate 47,561, forward strand.
CTTCGCCCGGACCGGGTTGGTGATCCAGCCCAGGTCCTCCAGCGGGTCCCCGAGGTGCGCGGTCTCCCAGTCCAGCACCGCGCTGATCCGATCGCCGACGACGAGTGCGTTACCCGGCTTGAAGTCACCGTGCACGAGCACCGTTCGGGTCGAGCGGCGTGCCCGCTCGCGCAGCCAGCGCAGCACGAGCTCGAGCTCGGGCACCGGTTCGAGGGCAACCCGGCGCAGCTCGCCCTCCCACCGGTCCAACGCGGCGACCGCTGCGTCGGCACCGGGATCCTTGAGCGCACCATCGAGCCGGTGGGCGCGCCAGTCCACGTGCTGGATCCACACCAGCTGCTCCAGGAAGGCCCGGGCGAGGCCCGACCTGACCGGCTCGGAACGGTCCGAGTTCAGCACGAACCAGTCGCAGACACCCTCGACCCGCTCCATCACCAGCGACGGGCTGCCGAACACTGCCCCGTCCTCGTCCAGCCACAGCGCCCGCGGGGCAGCGACCGGCGTCGGCTCCAGGGCCTGGAGCACCGCGAACTCCTCGCGACGCTCGGTGTCCAACAGGCTGCCTGCGGGGTCGCGGCGCACGATCAACGGCAAGTCGTGCTCCCCCGCGGTGTCCCGCCATGCGGCGTTCAGGACCCAGTTCTCCCGGGAGAGCCCGCCCGAGATGCGGACCAGCCCGGTCAGCCGTAGGTCCTCGACCCCGGGAACCCGCTCCCGGATCAGTCGCTCCAGGTGAGCGGCGACACCTCCCGGGTCGGGTTCGTGCTCTTCGGCGACGGATGGCGGCACGTGCGCAACTCCTCCCGGCGGAGCCGTGGCCGGCCCGCCGCACGATCGTCAGTCCTTCAGGAACGAGCGGGCGACCGCGTGCAGCTCGGCCACCTCGAACATCTCCCCGTCCGGGATTCGCTCGTAGCTCGGGGCGGTCAACATGTAGACGTCCTCGCCGATCAGCCGGGCCCGCTCGTCGTAGCGCCAGAACATCGCCATCGGCAGCAACTGCGCGTACATCTGATCGTCCGCGGCGAGGTCGGCACCCTCCGCAGCAAGAACCCTGCCGGTGGTGAACCGCACGAACGTCGAGTACGACGCGACGCCCCAGTCGTTCACCCAGCAGATGTGGTCCTGAAAAGTCGACACGACCTCGTTCACCGCGTCGTAGTAGCCCTGGACCGCGTCCATGCCCTCGTAGGCGGCCAGCGACGGACCCCACTTCACGTGGTAGATCGGCTCCTCGACTGTCATCTCCGGGGTCAGGATCTTCTTGTCCTGCCCGGAGAACTCCAGACCGGCATGCCGCAAGAAATTGTCGAGAATCGCCTGGCGGTGCGCGTCTCTCTCACCTTCACGCGCGTCAGAAATCACCTGAAGACAGTCACGGAATGCGCGCAGATAACGGTTCACGACGTCGTGCCCCTTCACTTCAAGATCGAGTTGAACCTGGCGAGGACGCATGTCGCCGACAGACCGCTACTCCGCGTGAAGCGCGACCGCGGTGGCGACAAGACACAACTTGACACATCAGAATGTCGATTGCAAGGGTACCGAGCGAGCGATCGGTCGGAACGTCGAAGGAGCTGGTCCGAATGATCTATCCCGGTGCCGGGAACGTCGTGCAGTGCTGTTTCGTCGTCGACGAAATCGAGGCCGCGATGCAGCGCTGGCGCAGGTCGGCGGGACCCACGTCGAGCTCATCCAGCAACTCTGCGACGGTCCGAGCGTCTACCGCGACGCCTTCCCCGACGGCGTCGGGGGCTTCCATCACGTCGCCGTGCTCGTGCCGGACGTCGACGCCGCCCGCCGCTTCTGCGAGGAGCGCGGGATCGGGATTGCCATGTCGCTGACGTTCGGCCAGACCTCGGTCATCTACGCCGACACGCGCCGGGGAACTCGGGTGCATGACCGAAGTGCTTCGCGACGACGACGCGATCGTCGAGCTGTACGCCCACGTCGCCGCGACCGCGGTCGGCTGGGACGGGACTGATCCCGTTCGCGGCCTGCCGACCTGACCCCACACACAGCGAAGGAGCTGGTCAGCATGTCAGAGTCACCCCTGGTCCGCACGGCTTCCCGGTTCACCGGGAAGGTCGTGATCGTGACCGGAGCCGGAGCCGGGATCGGCTGGGAGACCGCACGCCGGTTCGCCGGCGAGGGCGCCCGCGTCGCGCTCTTCGAGCTCGAGGAGACTGCCGGGAATCACATCGCCGAGGTCATCGAGGCCGACGGCGGCGAGGCCATAGCCCTGACCGTCGACGTCACCGACGAGAACGCCGTCGCCGCCGCCATCGACACGGTTCTGAAGACCTGGGGCCGGCTCGACGTCGTGGTGAACAACGCCGGCCACGGTGACCCACGGTTCGTCGCCGACATGACGGTCCCCGAGTGGGACCACATGCTCACGCTGAACCTGCGATCGGTGTTCGTGATGTCCCGCGCGGTGTGGCCGGTGTTCACCGACGCGGGCGGCGGCGCGATCCTCAACGCGTCGTCGATCACCGGTCGGATGGCGATGTTCGGCCTCGCCGCCTACGGCGCATCCAAGGCCGCAATCGCCACCGCGACCCGCGTGATGGCCATCGAGGGCGGCAAGGTGGGCATCCGGGTCAACTGCGTGTCCCCCGGCTACATCCTGACTCCCGGCTTCCAGGAGTTCATCGACCACCAGGACGACCCGCAGGCGTTCCACGACTCAATGGCCAACCAGTCGGCCCTGCGCCGCTTCGGCTCACCCGGCGACGTCGCTGAGGCCTACCTATACCTCGCCTCCGACGCCGCCGCCTGGGTCACCGGAACCGATCTCGTCGTCGACGGCGGGATCACGGCGGGCCAGCTGCCGGACTCCGATCCGCGCAACTGACCGCCACCATCCACACCGATCAAGGGAAATCATCATGAACATGGACTGGGCAGCGGAGTACATCCGCTCCTTCGCCAAGGGCCCCGAACTGGTCCTCGCCCACTGGGCGACCGAGGGACCGATCGTGCACGAGGACCCCGTCCTCGGGCAGCGCAGCACGACGCGCGAAGCCATCGCCGCGACGTTCGCCACATACGCCAACACCGACCCCACGAACGGCATCGGAATCCATCAGTTCGTCGCCGACGAGTACATCGAAAACGACCACAGCGGCGTCACCCACTGGACCTGGACCGCCGAGCACTGCGCATCCTTCCTCGCGGTCAGCACGAAGCCGGAGGCGACCATCACCGTGGCGTTGGGCGCGAAGGCGAAGATGAGCAGCGAGAGGGCGACCACCACCATGCTCACCGCGCCCACGGCCCGCCGCTCGAACCGGTCGATGACCGGATAGGCGAGGAACGCGCCGGGCACACTGGCCAGGGAGATGGAGAACGCGATGCGCAGTGCCTCGGCGTTGGGGAGCCCGCGCTCGACCAGCAGCGTCGCCACCCAGCCGTTGAAGCCGTAGTTGAGCAGGATGAAGCAGATCATGCAGATCGACAGGACCACGAGCCGGCCGAGATACCTCCGGGTGAACAGGTCACCGAGGACACCCGGCGCCGTCTCCTGGGCCACGACCGGGTCGGGCAGCGCACCGCCGATCTTCAGCCGGGCCTTCGCCTCCAGGCGGTTCACCAGCCGCTCCGCCTGGACCGTCCGTCCGTTGTCCACCTGCCAGCGCACCGACTCGGGGAGGATGCGCAGTCCGAGGATGCAGCCGACGACGCCGAGCGCGCCGACGCCGATCACCCACCGCCACATGCCCGGGCCGAGCGGCACCAGCAGGCTCGAGATCCCGGCCACGAGCGACACGCCGATGCAGCCGAGGCCCAGGAGGATCGCCTGGTAGCGGCCGCGCAGGTGCGGGTACATCTCACTGACGAAGACGAGCAGGACCCCCGTCATGGCCTGCAGGCCGATCCCGGTCAGGATGCGGAACACCCCGAGCCACTCCACGTTCGGCGACGCGGCGGCGGCGAGCGAGAACAGCGAGTAGAAGACGACGGAGCTCAGAATGACCGTCCGGCGTCCGATGCGGTCCGCCAGCCTCCCGCCGAGGACGGCGCCGAACATCATGCCGACGAAGGTGATGGACGTGAGTAGACCGATGGTGCCGATCGAGAGACCCCACTCGGCCCGGAGCGCCGTGTACCCGCCGGTGTCGCGCCGTCGACAGCCGGCGGCTGAATCATCGATAGTCGGTACGGTTGATCATGCATCGTCCGAAGGCCATGGCGGTGCCAAGCCGACCACGCACAGCCGGTGAAAGCTGTCCGAGCCCCCGCCGCGACACCCGAAGCGCGCGTTCGCCCAGTTGCTGCAGCCGGTGCAAGGCGGACCGCCCAGGGGTCAAGACATGCTCAAATAGGCCGCGACTGACGTCGCAGACGAAAACAGCGGTGCAGATCTCGAACGAACCCGTCGGGCCTGTTCCCCGCGTTCTGGCCGCTGCTCCACCCGGCCGCTCCGGCGCGGCGGTCGGTGTGTCGGTTCCGGCATCAACCTATAGATTCAGGTGAAACCAGTGTTCATCGCAGAACACCCCTGGCGCGACCTGTAGCGCCCGAGGGAATACACCGACTTGAGTCCATCCTCGCCGGGAGTAGAACTCGGGCAGCGGCCCGCCGCCGCGCGTCGACAACCGCAGCTGGAGAAACCCACGCTGTCGCGCGCTGTCGACGACGCGCTCGAGCAAGCGACTACCGATGCCGGCACCTTGGCAGGATGGCTCGACCATCAGTTTCGTGACGGCCGCCCGATGCTCGAACAGGTTCCCTTGTGCTGGCCTGAGCACTACCAGCCCGCGCAGTCCCCCAGCTCCTCGTTCGACGAGCATGTGCTCCGTCCCTTGAACCGTGCCCTCGTGCAGGGCGGCGGCTGCTGTCTCGATCTCGCGGCCTGGTACGTCCGCAGGGAATCCGACTGCGCCACCCGAGCGCACCACGGCCTCCCACAAGGCGACGACCTCTTCGACCGTTCTTGTCACGGGCCCCTCCGCTCACGTCGGCAACGGGGCGGTTCTTGACCCCACCCACATCGGATCCTACAGTCCTTCATATCTCGTATATGAGAGTCGAGGACGGGAGCCCGATGCAGAGCAGTCCCATGGATGCCACGACCGCCGTGCGGCTGTCGTTGGCCGACGCGGACAACGATCCGCTGGCGAACCGCACCGACCGTGCGTTGTCGGTTGTGAAGCGCGGCATCCTCACCGGCCGGTTGCGCCCCGGTCAGCAGCTGATCGAGTCCGAGATCGCGGAGATGCTCGGCATGTCCAAGACGCCCGTGCGGGAGGCACTGAAGACATTGGTCGGGAGCGGGCTGGTCAGCCTGAGCCGGTACAAGGGTGCGGTGGTCCGCGAGCTGGACAGTGCCGCGGCCGCCGCGATCTACGATCTCCGCATCCTGCTCGAGCCCGAGGCCGTCCGCCGGACGGTGGCGGGCGGCAGCGACCTCGACACCGCGTCGACCGCGTTGGATCGGGCGCTCGGGGCGGGCGAGGCCGGCGACGAGGTCGAGATGAGCCTGGCCAACCGCGAGTTCCACCGGTCGCTCTATCTCGGCTGTGGCAACCCGTTGCTGGTCGCCACACTCGACGGGCTGAAGGACCAGACCGCCCTCGTCAGCGTGTCCGGATGGCGGGCTGCCGGTGGCTGGCGCACCGAGGCAGACGAGCATCGCGCAATCCTCGATGCCGCTCGTGCCGGTGACAGCACACGCGCTGCCGACTCGCTACGCGACCACATCGCGGGCTTCGTCGCGCGGGTTCTCCCCCGGCTCGGCCGCACCGTAGATCCGACCGACCGGAACGGGCCCGCGGAGCAAACCGCCGGCTGAGGCTCACACGAGACCACCTTCCCTCCGGGACCGATCGGCTCCGGAGGCGATGTCCCCTGCCTACACACCGAGGAGCGCCATGGACTTCGACGAGATTCGGACCAGACTGGCTGATGTCGTCGCGATCACGCCGACACCGTTCACTGCCGACGACACCATCGACGCGCCCACCTTCGAACGTCTCGTCGGCCGGATGGTCGACGGCGGGGTGCGGGTACTGACGGCCAACGGCAATACCGGCGAGTTCTACACCCTGACGCCGGCGGAGACCCGTGCTGTAGTCGACCTGACCGCGTCAGCGATCGGAGAGCACTCTCTCCTCGTGGCGGGCGTCGGGTTCGACGTCACCACGGCCGTCGACTCGGCCCGCCATGCCGCGTCACGCGGCGCCGCAGCCGTCATGGTGCACCAACCGGTGCACCCCTACGTGTCCCGTCGCGGCTGGATCGACTACCACCGCGCCATCGCCACCGCAGTGCCGGAAGTGGCGGTGATCCCCTACGTCCGCAACACACGGATCGCTGCGAGCGACTTCGGTGAACTCGCCGACGCCGCTCCCAACGTGGTGGCCGTCAAGTACGCGATCCCCGACCCAGCGCACTTCGCCGCCGTGGCTCGTCGCGCAGGGCTGGACCGGTTCACCTGGATCGCCGGGCTCGCCGAGCTGTCGGCGCCGTCCTACGCCTCCGCCGGCGCCACGGGCTTCACCTCGGGCCTGGTCGCTGTCGTACCCGAGCTGTCGCTGGGGATGCACCGGGCCCTCGCCGCGGGTGACTTCCCGGCGGCGATGCAGATCTGGGACACCGTCCGGGACTTCGAGTACCTTCGCGCCGCCCACGACAACGCCGACAACGTCAGCGTCATCAAGGAGGCCTTGCACCAGATCGGATACGGCCGCCCCGACGTCCGGCCACCGGCATCACGGCTCGACGCCGACGCGCGTGGCGACGTCGAGAAGATTCTCGCGGCGTGGGGTGTCCGATGAGCGCCGCAGTCACCACCGTGGACCCGCGGAGCGGGATGTCGACGAGCACGGACCTGCACGAGACCGACCCGGCCGACGTCGCCGCCGCCTGCTCGGCAGCGGCCGCCGCGTCCCGCGAGCTCGACGCCGCCGGCCGGGGGTTCCGCGCAGGGCTGCTCACCACCATGGCCGACGCCCTGGAACAGCGGCGCGAGGACGTCGTCGCGACCGCCGACCGGGAGACCGCCCTCGGCCCGGACCGGCTCAACGGCGAGCTGACACGTACCGCATACCAGCTCCGGCTCTTCGCCGACGTTCTCCGGGAAGGCTCCTACCTCGAGGCGACCATCGACCACGCCGGTGACACGCCGATGGGACCGCGCCCCGACCTGCGCCGGATGCTGGTCCCGGCCGGGCCGGTCGCGGTGTTCGGCGCGAGCAACTTCCCGCTGGCCTTCTCGGTGCCGGGAGGCGACACCGCGGCGGCGCTGGCGGCGGGCTGCGCCGTGGTGGTGAAGGCGCACGGCAGCCACCCGCTGACCTCGGCCCTGTGCGGCGAGATCCTCGCCGGGGCGGCGGCCGACGCCGGCGCGCCGGCGGGCACCGTCGCGGTCGTGTTCGGTCGCGGGGCAGGGGAGGCACTGGTCGGCGACCCGCACGTCACGGCGGTCTCGTTCACCGGCGGGCACGCGGGCGCCTCGGCGTTGAAGCGCCTCATCGCCCAGCGTCCGGACCCGATCCCGTTCTACGGCGAGCTCGGCAGCGTGAACCCGCTCCTGGTCACCTCGATCGCGGCAGCGGAGCGCGCCTCGGACATCGGCTCCGGCCTGGTCGGTTCGTTCACCCTGGGCGGCGGCCAGTTCTGCACCAAACCCGGCCTCGTCCTGGTCCCGGCGGATGCGGCCGGCGACGCGGTGATCGAGGCCGTGCGGGAATCCCTCGCCGAGGTCGCGCCGCCGGTACTGCTCAACCGCGGGATCAGCGACTCCTACGCTAAAGCTCTCGCCGGTCTGACCCGCTACGACCCGATCGTCGGGACCACCCCGGACGGGCAGGGATTCGCCGCGCGTCCCGCCGTCCTGGTCACCGACCGGCTCGACGACGCTCTGCTCGACGAGGTCTTCGGGCCGCTGGCCGTGGTCGTGCGCTACCGGCCCGATGAGCTCGCGACCCTGCTGCGCCGCCTTCCCGGATCTCTCGTCGCCAGTGTGCACGGCGGCAGCTCTGCCGACGCGGAGCGGGACGCCGCCGCCGCGGTGCTCCGGGAGCGGACCGGACGGCTGCTCTTCGACGGCTTCCCCACCGGTGTCGCCGTGTCATGGGCGCAGCACCACGGAGGCCCGTGGCCCTCGACCGACAGCTTCCACACCTCCGTCGGGACCACGGCGATCCGCCGCTTCCTGCGCCCCATGGCCTGGCAGGCCGCTCCGGAGCACGTGCTGCCTGAGGAGCTGCGCGACGGCACCGTCTCGGTTCCCCGCCGGGTGGACGGAGCGCTCGTCCTCCCTTCCTGACCCACCCGTTCCGACCGTTGCATCCAGCCGGGCATGCCGCCGCCGCCCGGTCGACGCCGCCTGCGCACAGCAGGGCGGCACGAGAGGAAATCCACGTGAGCACGCTCATCGACAAGGTCGAGGTCGTCCAGTTCGACGTCGACACCCCCGGCTACACCCGCACCTTCGACGTCGACGTCCGCGGCGGTTCCTGGTACTACCAGCCCGGCGTCACCGGCAAGCGCGCCGTCGTGATGGTCCGCGTGCACACCACCGACGGCCACGTCGGCGAGTACGCCAACCACGCACCGACCGGTGCCGCACAGCAGGCCGCCGACGTGGCCAGGATCGCCATCGGCCGTCCCTGGCACGCCCGCGAGCAGATCCTGCGCACCGGCCGGCGGCTGTCCCGCCCCGCCCACTCCTACGGCTTGTGCCTGTTGGACAACGCGCTGTGGGACCTGGCGGGCAAGGTCTACGGCGCCTCGTTGACCGAGCTTCTCGGGGGCGGCCGGGAGCGGGTCCGGGCCTATGCCTCCTCGGTGAACTCTGATCGGGCGGGAAGCCTCAGCACGAAAGAGGAGGTGGCAGCCTTCTTCGGGTCCCTACGTGAGCTGGGCTGGACCGGGTTCAAGATGCATAGCTGGCACGAGGGCGACAAGTGGGAGGAAGCCGAGAACGTCGCGCACATGCGCGCCACCCTGGGCGAGCGCGCCGACCTCATGCTCGACCCCGCGTGTGTCTTCGATTCGGTCTCGGATGCGATCTTCGTGGGCAAGGCGTGTCAGGAAGCGGGGTTCCGCTGGTACGAGGACCCCCTGCGGCCGCTCGGCATCGGAGCCTTCCAGCACAAGCAGCTGCGCGACGCGCTCGACATCCCGATCCTGCAGACCGAGCACGTCCCGGGCCCCGAGGCCAAGGCCGACTTCCTGCTCGCCGGGGGCACCGACCTGCTCCGCGTCGACGCCCACTACGACCTCGGCATCACCGGCTGCCTCAAGACGATCAAGTTCGCCGAGTCGCTCGGGGTGAACGTCGAGGTACACGGCCCGGGCCCCATCCACCGACACCTGGTCGCCGCCATGCAGGCGACCTCGCTCTACGAGGTCGCCAACGTCTCACCGCACCTGGACGACCCATCGCCGGAGATCTACACCTGTGGCTACACCGACGGCTATACCTCCATCGCCGCTGACGGCACCCTTCCCGTGCCCTCCGGCCCTGGGATCGGCGTGACCTACGACGACGAGCTGGTGACCAAGCGAGCCACCGCCACGGTCACCGTCACCGACTGACCCATTTCCGGTGGGCCCGCGCGTCGCGGGCCACCGCCCCTCCCCTTCAGCGAGGCAGGTGCAATGCAGCACTCCGCAGAGGCGGTCCCTGCGCCGGAGTCCCAGGCGCTCGAGTCCGCCACCCGCAAGGCGTTCCGCAGGCTCGTCCCACTCGTGATGATCATGTTCGTCGCGAACTACATCGACCGGGTCAACATCGGCTTCGCCAAGGACGCCCTCGAGGCCGACTCGGGCATCGGCGCCGGAGCCTTCGGTCTCGGCGCAGGCCTGTTCTTCATCACCTACGCGATCTTCGAGGTGCCGAGCAATATCCTGCTCGAACGCTACGGCGCCAAGTTCTGGCTCACCCGGATCATGGTCAGCTGGGGTCTGGTTTCGGCGGCCATGATGTTCGCCCACAACGAGTGGATCTTCTACGCACTCCGGCTCGCTCTGGGAGCCGCAGAGGCCGGCTTCTTCGCCGGAGTGATCTTCTTCTTCACCCAGTGGTTTCCCAACGCCACCCGTGGACGCGCGAACGCCGCCCTGTACTCGGCCTCGACCATCGCCGCCGTCATCGCGGGTCCGATGTCCGGTGTGCTGCTCGGCATGCACGACGTGCTCGGTCTGCGCGGTTGGCAGTGGATGTTCCTCATCGAGGGCCTCGCCGCGATCCTGATCGGCGTCCTGGTCTGGTTCCGCCTCGAGTCCCAGCCCCGCGACGCCGACTGGCTGAGCGAGCAGGAGAAGGACGCTCTCACCACGAAGTTGCAGGCCGAGGAGGCCGAGCGCCTCGCCACGAAGCAGGAGAAGGCTCCGTCGCGCTGGTCCATGCTCCGCGACCCGCAGATGCTGCTGTTCTGTTTCGTCTACTTCGCCGCCCAACTCGCCCAGTACTCGGTGACCTTCTGGCTGCCCAGCTTCGTGCGCGACATCGGAGGCCTCAGCGAGTTCATGATCGGTGTCATCGCGGTCGTGCCGTTCGCGGTGGCGTTCTTCGCCATTCTCGCCGCGGGCCGCATCTCCGACGCAACCGATCTGCGGCGCACGGTCCTCGGGGCCGGCTTCGTGCTCGCGGCCGTGGGCCTGGTGGCGGCGGCGATCACCGCTCCGGTGCTGGCCGTCGTCATGCTCATCGTGGCCACCGTCGGCTTCAAGGTCGCCGCATCGTCGTTCTACGTGATCCCGCAGCAATACCTCGTCGGGGCCCTCGCCGCGCCCGGCCTCGCCCTGATCAACTCCGTCGGCAACCTCGGCGGCTTCGTCGCCCCGACGATGATGGGGCAGGTTCAGGAACGCACCGGAAGCGTCTCCGGCGGCCTGATCGTCGTCGCAGCCTGCTGCATCGTCGCGCTCCTGGCCTGCAGCCTCCTCAAGTACGTCTCGCCCTCCCGCACAACGGCACCGGTGACCGCCTCGGGCACCGCGACCGGCTGACCCGGCACGAACATCGCCCGGCAGGCGCCCCGTCGACAACGACGTCACTCGGAGGTCACCATGTCAGAACTCACCCCGCCCACCACGGAGGCGAACGGCACGGAGTCCGTGCGGACCGGCCGCGCCGGTCGCCTGCTGGGGCATCTCAAGACCGTCGGTCCGGGACTCGTCGTCGCTCTGACGTGGGTCGGCGCAGGCGATCTCGTCGAGAACACCGTGGCCGGCGGCAACTACGGCTACGCACTGCTGTGGGTCATCCCGCTCTCACTGGTCTTCCGGTTCTTCCTCGTGTCCACGATCGCCCGCTACCCGTTGTTCAACGTGCACGGCGACACGAGCATCGTCCGCGGCATCGTGCGGCTTCGACCGGCGCTGGGCTACGTGTTCGGCGCAGCTCTGCTGCTGTACTGCTACATCAACATGGCGTTCATGCTGAGCGGCGTCGGCACCTCGCTGGAGGCCCTCACCGGCGGCACCATCAACAGGTTCTGGGGCGCCGTCCTCGGCGTGCTGACCATCGTGATCCTGGTGGGACGCGGGGTGTACTCCACCCTGGAGACCGCCTTCAAGATCATCCTCGCGGTGCTGAGCCTGGCCTTCGTCGTCGCCGTCGCGCTGGTGGGCGTCGACTGGCCGGCGCTGGCGAGCGGTCTGGTCGGGTTCGAGCTGCCCCCAGACGTGGGCTTGTTCAGCTCCGGGCTGCTACTGCTGAGCCTCGTGATGGCCAGTGTGGGATCCCTGGCGAACCTGATCTATCCCCAGATGATGGAGGAAAAGGGCTGGACGACACCGCAGCACCGCCGCAAGCAGCAGCTGGATCTGCTGTTCGGCACCGTCGCGGTCGCGTTCCTCGGCGTCATGATGTGGATCGTCGGGGCCGAGGTACTACACGGAGGGCCACCCGCGACCACCGACCGGCAGATCGCCGGCGCGCTCGGTGGAGCGATCGGCCCGGTCGGCACCTACATCTTCTACTTCGGCCTTCTGGCGGCGACATGGACGACCGCGGCCGGTGTGCTGTTCAGCATCAGCAAGCTCGCTGTCCAGTCCTTCCGCACCGCGCGCAACGCCGCTCGTGACAACATCGAGGCACCGGTGGACACCCGGGGCGGGCTCTACCGGCTGTTCCTCGCGGTGGGGCTGAGCGCGCTGGTCTGGTCCTTGCCGTGGGCACCCGGGTTCGCCGCCCTGACGGTCGCCCTGGTGACCTTCCAGGCGCCCATGCTGGTGCTGACGGTGGTCGTACTGCTCGTCGTACTCAACCGGACATCGATGATGGGCACCCGCCGCAATCGGTGGTGGGAGAACGCTGTGTTGGTCGTCCTGCTCGGCTTCACCCTCTTCGCCTGCTACCACGGTTTCGCCGATGCCGTGTCGCTCATCGTCGCGGGCTGACCGCGGCCGCCACGGGAGAAACACCATGAGCACCGACACCTCCGTCGGCACCACCCGCTATGCCGCTTCCGACCTGACGCGTTTCGCCGAAGCGCTTCTGCGGGCTGCCGGCATCGACAACGATCACGCCGCAGCGATGACCGCCCGCATGATCGACGGTGACCTGCTCGGACACCGAACCCATGGCCTGTCCTTTCTCAGCACGTACCTCGACCGGATCAGCGGCGGCCACATCGGCAGTGCGGGCGCGCTCGAGACGCTGCACGACGACCGGGCCGCCATCGCCTGGCAGGCGAATCGCCTCCCGGGAGCATGGGTGATGGGAGAGGCGACCGCTCTCGCACTCGACCGCATCACGGACCACGCGGTCGTCACGGTGACCATCGCCAACTGCTCCCATATCGGATGTCTGCAGAGCTACTTGCTTCCCTTCACCGCCCGCGGGCTCCTGGTCACCCTCACCGCGACCAACCCCGGAGTGGCCTCGGTCGCGGCTCCCGGTGGCACCCAGGGAGTGATCACTACCAATCCCATTGCGATGGGAATTCCGACATGGAACGACCCGATCCTGATCGATCAATGCACGTCTGTGGGAAGCAACGCCCTGTTCGACGACTACGCCGCACACGGCGAACGCCTCCCCGGAGAGTGGTTGCTCGACGCCGCCGGTCTCCCGACAGACGATCCGACCGTCCTCCGAGCGGACCCGCCCGGAACGATCCAATCTCTGGGCCAGACAGACTTCGGCTACAAGGGGTTCGGCTTCGGCCTGATGTCGGAAGCGCTTTCGATCGCCCTGCCCGGCTACGGCCGTCGAACCCACCCGGGCAGATTCGGACAGGGAGTCTTTCTGCAAGTGATCGACCCTGCCCGGTTCTGCGGCTCGGATGCCTTTCTCGATGAGGTTACCCACCTGGTCACGACCATTCGTAACGACCCCGGCGCGGCTGGCGCAGCGGTGCGGCTACCTGGGGAACGAGCACTGTCCGCGCGTCGCGACCAAATCCGCGATGGCGTACTGGTCGAGCCTCAGACTCTTGCGCGTCTGGAGCCTTGGGCACGCCGCAGCCGGACCCCACTCCCCACACCTACAAGAGCGCCTATAACGATGCCTCCACCATCTACTGAGAGCGACTAGGTGTTGTGACCCCGGAGGTTGTTGACGACGGCGTGTCGTCTTGATCGGGGAGAGCCTCCGGTGCGGGGTGGGTGAAGCGCCCCGGGTTCAGTGGAGGCTGGGTTCTCCCGAGCTGGGTTCTTCTCGGGCTGGTTGGTGAGCGTAGTAGTTGTGTTCGTACTCGACCGGCGGGATGTTGCCGATCATGGAGTGCAGCCTGCGGGTGTTGAACCAGTGCACCCAGGACGCGGTCACGAGTTCGAGGTCATCGACGGTGCGCAGCGGCCCGTCCCGGCGGACGCATTCGGACTTGTAGAGCCCGATCAACGACTCGGCCATGGCGTTGATGCTCCTATAGTCGTCAAGCGACGAGAGCCAATTCCGGTGTTTTGTGTGGAGCCACCAGAATCCGATAGATCTCGCGGATCAGGTGGCGCTTGAGGCAGCGCAGGATCTCCTTCGTCGTCCGGCCTTCCTTCGCCCGTCGCGCGACGTAGGCGATCGTCGGCTGGTGGGAGCGCATGCGGACGACGAGGATCCGGTGTAGGGCGGCGTTGGCCTGGCGGTGCCCGCCTCGGTTGAGCCGGTGGCGGGTGGTCTTGCCGGAGCTCGCGGGGATGGGGCAGGCGCCGCAGAGCTTGGCCAGGGCGGCCTCGCTGTGAATGCGTTCGGGGTTGTCACCGACCACGATCAGCATCTCCGCTGCGGAGTCCGCGGCGATCCCGAACTGGCCGGTCAGCTGCGGTGCTGCGCGGTCAACGAGAGTGTCGAGGACACGCTCGTGGCGGCGCGCCTCGAAGTCGAGGCTGCGGTGGCGATCGGCCAGTGCGCGAAGGGTGTAGCGGGCTGCGGCTTCGGGACTGTCCATGGTCTCGTAGCGCAGGGCGCGGCAGGCATCGAGGAGCTCGCGGTCGTTGAAGGGCTCGAGAGCCTCGCGCAGCTCGGAGGGTGCGTTCACGAGGATGGTCTTGAGGGTGACGATCGCCTGGGTGCGGGCCTTGGTCGCGGTGTCCTTCGCGATCTTGATCTGGCGGATCATCTCGACGGTGCCATCACCGGTCTTCGGGGTGGCGGTTGCTGTGCCGGACAGGACGCTGCGGGCGGCGGTCTCGGCGTCGATGGTGTCGTTCTTGCCGCGTAGGTGTCGCACGGTGCGGTCGCCTCGATTGACCTCGACGACCTGGTCGCCCGCCCGCCGCAGGAACGAAGGCCAGCCCGGCGCCGTAGGAGCCGGTGCCCTCGACCCCGAACAGCACCTGTCCGCTGTCGTACTCGGCGGCGAGCCCGACGGCCCAGTCGCTCAGCTGCACGTAGCCGGCGCGATTGACGCTGATCGTGGTCGAGCCCAGCACAGCGCCGACCTGGTCGAGCGCGACTGCGACGTGGTTGTGCTTGTGGGTGTCGACTCCGACGACGATGCGCCGACGGTTCTCCTGCGGGATGCTCACTGTTGACTGCGGTCCTTCCCGGAAGCGTGGTCGACAGCGCGCCGGGCGGGCGGACAGGACTGTGATGGGACCTGCTCAGATCAGGCTCCTATGAGGTCACTGCCCGCTCGGCGCGCCATCTGTGGCGGTGTCGCCCGGGCAGCCGACAGATCAACGCCAGGGCACCGAGAGGGCCAGTCGTAAGCACGGGTCAGACCGACCGGGCGACGAACAGCAGTCTCACAGTCGTAGGAGTCACCGATCGAGCCGATCGAGGCCAGCGCACCGGCCTGGACGAGCCGGTCGCCGTAGCGAATGGCCGTGTATTGACTTCCGGCATCCGAGTGGTGGATCAACCCCTCAAGACGGCCATCAGTGGTCTGGCCTGCGTTTTCACGGGTCCACAGCGCCATCGCCAAGGCGTCAAGGGGGAGCTCGGTGGGCATCCGAGCCGCGCAGCGCCACCCCACGATCCGCCGGGAGTACACGTCGGAGACGAACGCGGTGAACACCGTCCCCGACCAGGTCGGCACGTAGGTCAGGTCGACCACCCAGAGCTGGTTCGGTTGCTGCGCGGTGAAGTCCCGGTCGACCAGGTCCGGGGCGCGCCCGGCCTGCTGGTCGGGCCGGGTGGTGATCACCGGCTGGCCGCGGCGCACCCCGCGCAGCCCGAGCTCGCGCATCAGCCGTTCCACGGTGCAGCGCGCGACCGGCCCGCCGCCCTGGCCGGTGACGCCATCGCGGCGCAACTGGTGCCACATCTTGCGGGCTCCGTAGAGGCCGCGGCCCTTGTCCCGGTCGAAGAAGGTGGCCTCGATCGTCTCGGCCAGCGCCGCGTCGTGCAGCGCCCGCCGCGACGGCCCCTGTTCTTGTGGGCGTAGTAGCCGCTCGCGGCGACCGCGATGCCCTGTGCGCGAAGGGCATCGCAGATCGGCTCGACCCCGAAACGGCCCTTGTGTTGATCGATGTAGGCCACGATCAGCGGATACGGCGGTCGAGCTCCGCCGCCGCGAAAAACGCCGACGCCGTCTTCAAGATCTCATTCGCCCGCCGCAGCTCGGCGTTCTCCTGCCGCAGCCGCTTGAGCTCATCGGACTCCGCCGTGGTCACACCCGGGGCCAGGCCGTCGTCGATATCGGACTGGCGGCACCAGCCGCGCAGTGTGTCGGGCAGGACCCCCAACTGCGGACCGATCCGCTTACACGCCGCGTTGACCGACAGCCCGGGCTCCTGTCGGCGTGCTTCCCGGACCATCCGCTTGGCCCGCTCGCGCATCTCGTCGCTGAACTTCCTCGGTGCCGGCACGATCTCCACCTTCCCGTGGAATCAGAGCCTCCACCACTCCCGGGGCGCTTCATCGCGTACGGGGTCAGTCGAACAACGCCGATGTCGCGGCATCAATATGCCGCTGCATCAGCCCACCGGCCGCCTTTTGGTCCTGCTTGCTGATCGCGTCGAGAATGCGTTCGTGGAACTGTTGGGCCGCACGGAGCGCGTCCGGCGACTGGTAGCGCTCGATGTCGATGGCGGCGCGGATGTTCGGGGCGATCGCGCTCATCGTCGCGGCGAGGATCTCGTTGCCGCTAGCCTCCGCGATCGACACGTGCCACTCGACGTTGAGGTCCAGGAAGCGCGGGATGTTCTCGACCAACTCGGACATCGTCGCCGTCAGCTCCTGCAGTTTCTGCACTTGCTCGTCTGTCCGGGCCCCCGCGGCCAGGGTCGCGCAGCGCGGTTCGAGCAGGTCCCGCACCTCGATCAGCGACGTGGTCTGCAGGCCACGACCACGGATGAACAGGTCCATGTGACGGACGACAGCCTCGCGCGGCGGCCGCTGCACGACGTAGCCGCCGCCTCGGCCGAGCTTGGCGTAGAGCAGTCCCTCCATCGACAGCGTGCCGAGCGCCTCGCGCACCGCCGACCGTGACAGCCCGGCGTCCTCGGCGAGCTCGCGCTCGGCCGGAAGCATCGATCCGGGGGGAACCGCGCCGGAGAGGATCCGGTCCCGCAGCTCGTCGGCAAAGACCTCGGGGCCGCGGCGCACCTGCACCCGGCCGATCCCGGGCGAGGTGCGGCCGGACGGCGTCGCATCACGGCGGTCGGCCGGCGGACCCCCTCCGGACGGCGTGCTGCCGGGCGGCTGGTCGTCGGAGGGAGTGGCCGAATCGGGGGACATACCAGTCATGGTCCACCGAGCCGCTATCTCGGTGCCCTCCCGCCCACCGAGAGCGCGCCGGTGCGGTGCGGCGCAGTACCGCGACGCGACTCGGTCGGCCGTTCGCCCCAGCGGGTCGATGCACAGTCGTCGGTGTGCCCCAGGAGCAGCGGGCCGGGCGCGTCGCATCCGTCGGCCGGGTCCCGACAACCGCGCGGCGAGCCACCACGCCGACCCGACGGCCGTCGAATGGCCGCGGTGGCGAGCAGGCCCCACGCGCTGCCACCTGCGCACAGCGCCCCATCACGGCGTCACCCGCGTCTCCTGCTCGGTGCACGCCCGCCCCCGCGCGTCAGACGCATCGAGACCAGCACCACCGCGGCCGATACTGCGGTGACGACCACTGAGAGCGCGGCCAGTTGCGGGTAGGTCCCGTTGGTCCACAGGTCCAGCGTCACCGACCCGACCACCGGGTTGGTGGTACCGGCGAGCATCACGGAGGCCGTGATGTCACCGGAGACCAGCACGAAAACGAGCGCCCATCCCGCGGCGAGCCCCGGCGTCATCAGCGGCAGGACGACCCGGCGGAAGGTGCGACCGGGCGGAGCGCCGCAGACCCGTGACGCCTCGGCGAGTGGGTCCCCAACCTGGGCCAACGCGGACTCGGCCGAGACCGAGGCCTGCGGCAGGTACAGCACGACGTAAGCCAGGAACAGCAGCATTACGGTCCCGGCCAGGCCGAACGGCGGCCCGGCAAGCGCGGCGACGAACGCCAGCGCCACCACGATGTGCGACATCGTGCCGGGCAGCTTGGTGATCCCGTTGACCAGCGTGCGGAGCGTCCCGCGTAGGTAGGTCCGGGCCGCGTAGGCGATCACCGCGGCGCCCAGCACGGCCGCGGTCGCCGCGACCAGCCCCAACAACACGCTGTTCACCAGCGCGTCGCGGGTAAGCCGGCGCCCGACCAGCACTTCACTGAACGCGTCGAGCTGCAGCGCCGAGAACCGGATGTTCGCGGACCAGAACGGCTGCAGCGAGACCACCAGCAGCCCCAGGAACGGCAGCACGGCCGTCACCAGCAGGTAGCCGAGCAGGAGCGCGCGGCTCGGAGCGCGCCAGCGTCCGAGCCGAAGCCGGGTCCCGCGCGCGGCGCGGCCCGAGATCGTCGCGAACCGGGACCGCCGCAGCACCGCGACCTGGGCCAGGTAGAGGGCCGTCACGGCCAGGAACAGCACCAGGCCGAGAACGATCGCCACGTCGGTGCGCGGCGGGAACTCGGCGGTCAGCAGGCGCACCACGGTGACGGCCAGCACCTCGATCCGGGCCTGCGTCCCCAGGATCACCGGCACCGAGTACAGCGCGAGCCCGAACACCCCGGCCAGCAGGGCACCGCCGAGGATCGCCGGACGCACCGACGGCAGGGTCACCGTCCGCAACACCCGTGCCGGGCCGGCGCCGCCGACCCGGGCGGCCTCCTCCATCGCCGGGTCGAGATTGCGCAGCGCAGCCGCCACCGTCAGGTAGACGTGCGGCACGAGATAGAGCGTGTAGACGAACACCAGACCGGGCCAGCTGAACACGTCCAGCGGGCCGGAGGTGATTTCGATCCCGACCAACCCGGCAGCGGCCCGGATCGCGCCGTTGAGGAACCCGGCATTCGGTGAGGCGAGCAGCGCCCACCCGATGGCCCCGGCGATCGGGGGAACCAGCAGCGGGACCACCGGCAGGATCCGGCTGACCCAACCGAGATGGGCGTCGGTGCGCTCGTCCAGCCAGGCGAACAGGCAACCGAGCACGACCGCACACCCTGTACTGATCACGAGCGCGATCACGGTGTTGAGCAGCATGGTCCCGAGGCCGGGCAGGGCCACCGCGGCGCTGACGGCCTGTCCGACGCCGCTTCCGAGCCCGGCCACCATCACCATGGGCGGACCGAGCACCAGTGCCACGACTGCGGTCACCAGCAGGGCCGAGCCGGGGCCGAACAGCCCTCGCCGGGCGGGCGGGACGGCGGGCGTCGCGGGCGGAGTGGCTGGACGCGCGGTTACGACCACGACGAACCCTCGTCGGCGCCCTCGTCGACGGGTAGCACCCGCACGTCGGCGGGATCGATCGTGACCCGGCAGCGAGATCCTGTCGTGTGGGAGGTGGCGCCGCTGTCCCACACCGCGAGACGGGTGCCGTCACCGACGCCGAGCATGTACTCGCTACGGCTGCCCACGAACACCGCCAGATCCACTGTCGCGGGCCAGGTGTTCGGTTCGTCCGGCGTCCCGGTCACGATCCGCCACCGTTCCGGCCGGGACGCGAGCAGTACCGGATGCCCGACCAGCGCCGTGGGGACGCGGGCGGTCACCTCCCCGATATCGGTCTGCACGGTCGTCGGGTCGAGCGCCTGACCGGTGAGCTCGTTGGACACACCGACGAAGCGAGCCACGTACCCGCTGGCCGGACGGTTGTAGATCTCCTCGGGCGTGCCCAGCTGTTCGATCCGCCCCGCGTGCAGGACGGCGATCCGGGTCGCCAGGCTCATCGCCTCGTGTTGGTCGTGGGTGACGTAGACGGCGGTGAAGCCGAGCCGGCGCTGCAGCGCGAGCAACTCGAAGCGCAGCTGGTCCCGGACCTTGGCGTCGACGTTGGACAGCGGCTCGTCGAACAGCACCACGTCCTGCCCCGCGACCAGGGCACGGGCCAGCGCGATCCGCTGCTGCTGCCCCCCGCTCATCTGACCGGGGTACTGCTCGGCCAGCTCGGGGACCCCGACCAGGGCCAGTGCCCGGTCCGCGGCCGCCCGGGCCTCGCGCCGCCCGCCTCGCCGGTTCTCCAGCGGGTAGGCGACGTTGGCCAGTGCGGTCATGTGCGGCCACAACGCATAGGACTGGAACATCATGCTCACCGGCCGGGCCTCCGGCGCCACGTCGACCCGAGCTCCGCGCCCCGCGCGGAACACGGCCCGGCCGCCGATGGTGATCTCCCCACGGGACGGGGTTTCCAGACCGGCCAGGCAGCGCAGCAGGGTCGTCTTGCCGCATCCGCTCGGTCCCAGCAGCACCAGGAACTCGCCGTGGCCGATGTCGAGGTCCAGGTCGTCGACGGCGGGCACGTCGGCGCCGCCACGCCGGGTGAACGTCTTGGTCACCCCGCGCACGACGATCTCTGCGGTTGAGGGCTCGCCTGGGTCGGTGCCGGTGTGCTCTGCAGTGGCCCTGGCGGGCGCGCGGGCGGTCACGTCAGCCCCAGCAGGTCGAGGATCCGGCGCTGATCCTGGGGGCTGGTCGGCTCCGGCGAGCGGTAGCCGGCGGGCAGCGGGAGCATGCCCGGCAGGTCCCGGCGCGGGGACGCGGCGACAGTGCCGTTGACCGCCGTCTGGCCGGCCGGGGTGAGCAGGAAGTTGGCGTACAGCGCGGCCGCGTTGCGGGTCTGCCCGCAGTCGGAGACCGACACGAACTGCTCGACCCCGGTGGTCGGTCCGTCCGAGATCACCCGGGTGGTCAGCGGCGCACCCTGCTCGGCCAGCGGCTCGACGACCGAGAGGATCGTCGGGAAGGCGACGGCGCGTTCGCCGGCGGCGGCCTGCTGGGTGGCGGGCACCGAGCTGTCGGCGACGCGCAGCTCCTGGCCGGCCAGCCGGCGCAGGAACTCGTCACCGTACTGCTCGCGCAGCATGTTCATCAGCGACATCCAGCCGGGCGTACTGCGCGGGTCGGTGAGCACGATCCGCCCGCGCAGCGCCGGGTCGAGCAGAGCGCGGGGATCCGCAGGCGCCGACGCCTCCGGGACCGCCGTGGTGTTCGTGGCGATCGCGGCCGGGATCACGCTGATCCGGGCCGCGCGGCCCATCACCACCGCCTCCCGCGGCCAGCGCGCAATCTCCGGGATCCGCCCGGCCTCCAGCGGGGCGAACCAGCCGCGGGAAGTGCCCTCGCGGATCAGCTCGGGGTCGGCGGCGATCACCGCGCCGGCGCTGCACACCTGTGCCGAGCGTTCGGCCGCATACCGGGTGGTGAGGGTGCCGGAGGCGAGCCGAACGGGTTGCACATCGACGTCGGGGTACACCTCGCTGAACGCGGCCACCGTCGCCTCGATCAGCTCAGGGTTCTGCGAGCTGTAGAGCACCAACGGGGGCTCGGCCGCGGCCGCCGCGTACAGGCCCGCCGTCGCCGGGTCCGAGGTGCCTGCCCCGGACGGCATCTCCGGTCCGGACCCGCAGCCGGCAGCCAGTGCCACGGTCGTCAGCGCTCCAACCAGCACCGTCCATCGGCCTGCTGAGACTCTCGCGCGTCGTTGCGCCTTCATCGGTCCCGCCTCTCATCGTGGATCCCGCCAGGCCCGGCCATCGGGGTGCGCAGGGCGCGGATCCCTCCAGTGCCGAACATCCGGTCACGGTCACCAGGTCGCCGGACGATCCGCACAGCGCGTCGAGCAGCAGCCCGCGGCGCAAGTGCCGAGCAGCCTCCATGGGCACCTCCGGGCTGCGACGCCCAGCCGGATCGCCGCGTGTGCCGCCGAGATGGCGACGCAGAGAGCCTGCAACCAAAAACTTAAAAGGTCAACCCTTTTGTCATTCGGTCATTCGTGATCTCATCTTCGTAGCGCTGATGTCCGCACGGCTCGGCGCACAGGCCACCGCCCGGCCCCTCGCGATCGCCACGGGGTTGAGCACGCCGAACGAAGCCCTCGGCCAGCGTGCCGACGCGGCCGGAACAAAGGAGTTCCCCTTGTCCGATCCCACCGGCGCAGCCACCTTGCCCGCCCGAGTGCGGCGCCGTGCTGCACTTGCCAGCGTCGTCGGCACCACGGTGGAGTGGTACGACTACTTCATCTTCGGCACGGCCTCGGCGCTGGTGTTCAACGAGCTGTTCTTCCCCGACCTGTCCCCCGCCGCCGGCACCCTGGCCGCGTTCGCCGGGTTCGGCGTCGGGTTCCTCGCCCGACCCTTCGGCACGATCCTGTTCGGACACTTCGGGGACCGGGTCGGGCGCAAGCCGGTGCTCGTCGCGAGCCTGCTGCTGATGGGCGTGGCGACCGTACTGATCGGTCTGCTGCCCACCCACGCGAGCATCGGCATCTGGGCCCCGGTGCTACTGGTCGTGATGCGTCTGGTGCAGGGCATCGGCGTCGGCGGCGAGTGGGGCGGCGCGGCGCTGGTCGCGACCGAGCACGCACCCACCGGCCGTCGCGGGCTCTACGGGACGGCACCGATTGTCGGCGTCCCGCTCGGCACGATGCTCTCGGCGGGAGTGTTCTCCCTGGTCACGGCCGTGTGCACGGAGGAGCAGCTGCTCGCGTGGGGGTGGCGGATCCCGTTCCTGCTCAGCGGTGTGCTGATCGTGGTCGGGCTGGTGATCCGCTCCTCGGTCGAGGAGTCTCCGGTGTTCCGCCAGGCGCAGGAGCAGAAGCAGGCGCCGAGCAGGTTGCCGGTGTGGGAGGTGCTGCGCACCCACCCGCGAGCCGTGCTGCTCGCCGCCGGCGCACTCGCTCCCGGGACTGCGATCTTCTACATCGCCGCCACCTGGACGGTCTCCTATGCGACATCCGAGATCGGCTTCTCGAAGAACGAGGTCCTGAACGTGGTCGCGGTCGTGTCGGCCCTCGGCATCGCGATCAAGCTCGCCTCCGGCTGGTGGTCCGACCGGATCGGGCGTCGTCCCATGATCGCGACCGGCTGCGTGATCATGGCTCTGATCGCCTTCCCGTACTTCTGGTTGATGAACACCGGCAGCATCTGGCTCTTCGCCGTCGCCGCGTTCGCGGTTCAGATCAGTCTCGGGTTTCTGGCCGGGCCGATCGCGGCGCTGTTCTCCGAGCTGTTCGAGACCCGGCTGCGCTACTCCGGGGCGTCGCTGTCCTACCAGCTCTCGACCACGATCGCCGGTGGTACCGCACCGGTGATCTGTGCCGCGCTCTATGCGGGGACCGGGGCGTACTGGCCGATCGCGGTGTACATCATCGGGCTCAGCCTGCTGGGCCTGATGTGCATCACGTTGACGCGGGAGACCTACGGCAACCGTCTCGACGGGACTCCGACAGGCTCGGCCTCCACCGATCTGGCCGTCGACCGCCATGGCCAGGTCACCGGCTAGCGCTACAGCTCGGACAGGTTGTCGGCCTGGTGACGGGGGCCGGCCCCGATTGCGGCCTCCCTCGTGGTCCAACGGACGCAGGTCCAACCGCCACGGCCCACCCGGCCCACATCGCTGACCAGACCGCCGGCGCCGTCAAGCAACCGGTCGAACGCCTCTGGCTTGCAACATCAAGGCCGGCGACGTGACTCATCTTCTCGCCGTGCCCCCTACCGGACAATGGACGTAGTGATGACCCCATCCCGCCAGCACACCCTCACCACCGAGACGGTCGCCGACGGCGTCGTACAGGTCACCCTGGACCGCCCCGATCGCGGCAACGGCGTGGTCCCCGAGATGGCCCAGGACCTGGTGGAGACCTTCTCCCGGCTGGACGCCGACTCCGCGGTCCGCGCGGTGGTGCTCACCGGCGCCGGGAAGCAGTTCTCGGCCGGTGCCGACCTCAAGACCATGCGCGAGCACCTCGAGCACAAGATGCCGAAGACCGGGGAACCGTACAACGCCAGGGTGATCTTCCCGGTGATCGAGCAGATGGTGTCCTCACGTCTTCCACTCATCGCCGCGATCAACGGCGGCGCTACCGCGGGAGGCATGGACCTGGCGCTGGCCTGCGATATCCGCCTCGCCTCCACGGCGGCGAAGTTCGGCCATACCTACATCAACCTCGGTCTCCCGCCGGGGAACGGCGGGACCTGGTTCCTGCCCCGCTTGGTCGGCTCCGGCGTGGCGGCCGAGCTGGTGTTGACCGGCGACGTCGTCGACGCCGCCCACGCAGCCCAACTCGGGCTGGTCAACCGAGTGGTCGAACCTGAGCGCTTGCTCCCGGATGCCATCGCCCTGGCCGAGCGGATCGCGGCGAAGTCCTGGCGAGCGGTACAGGCGAGCAAACAGTCCCTGCGCGCCAGCTGGCAGGTCGACCTCGCCGCCACGCTGTCAACCAACTACTGGGCACACGCCGCGTTGCAACCCGGCCCCGATGTCGCCGAGGGGCTCGACGCGTTCCTACAGAAGCGACCCGCCCGGTTCAATCAGCGCTGAGCGACCGTCCGCTCGACCACTTGCCGGTGAGCCGCGGAACCGCCGCACCGACCACACCCACCGTGGTTCGATCCGCCGCCAAGCGAAGCCCTCTACTGCCCACCACGCCGACAATCGCGTCGAGGGGTGAACGGCCTGCTTATGTGTTCTTCCGATGTTTGTCCGGGCAGATTCGCGAATGTCTCGGCAGAGTGACCTGGCGCACGACGACAGTGCTTCGCAGTCGACGAGCCATCCGCCCAGGCGAGCGTCGACCGCCCCGGCGACCGGAGCCTGATGCCGCGGGAACCGCTGTACGACGACCGACGAAGACCGATAGGGGTCGATATGAAAACTCACGCTTCCATCCTGCGTAACGCGCCAGGGTCGTTCGAGCCGGTGGACCTCGACCTCGAGGGGCCACGTACGGGCGAGCTCACCGTCAAGCTCGTCGCCTCCGGCCTGTGCCACTCCGACGACCACATGGCCACCGGCGACATCCCGTACGGGATCTACCCTCTGTGCGGAGGCCACGAGGGCGCCGGGGTGGTGACCGAGGTCGGGTCACACACTCCGGGCTGGGAAGTCGGGGACCATGTCGTGTTCACCTTCGTCCCGGCCTGCGGGCGGTGCCGCTGGTGCGCCGAGGGCAAACAGAACATCTGTGACTTGGGCGCGACCATGCTCAACGGTGCGCGGTTCGACGACCCGACGAGCTTCCGGATGTCACTCGACGGCGCGCCGGTCGGGCAGATGTCGGGTATCTCGACCTTCAGCGAGTTCACCACGGTGAGCGTGAACTCGGCGGTGAAGGTGCCGAAGGACGTCCCCCTCAAGCCGCTGTGCCTGCTCGGTTGCGGGGTGGGGACGGGATGGGGCTCAGCCGTCAACGCCGCCGACGTCCGGCCCGGACAGACCGTCATCGTGATGGGGGTCGGCGGGATCGGCACCAGCGCCGTGCAGGGCGCGGCGCACGCCGGCGCAACCACCGTGATCGCGGTGGACCCGGTCCCGTTCAAGCGCGAGAGCGCGATGGAGTTCGGCGCCACGCACGCCGCCGCGAACATGGCTGAAGCCCTCGACATGACCCGTCACGTCACCAACGGCCAGGGGCCCGACGCGGTGATCGTGACCGTCGGGGTCACCACGGCCGAGCACGTCGGCCAAGCGCTGGCCGCGGTACGCAAGTCCGGCGTCGTCGTAGCGACCGGCGCCGGCCCGGCCGGGGTCTCCGATGTCCCGATCAACCTTCTCGAGCTGACCATGTCCCAGAAACGACTGGTCGGGGCGCTTTTCGGACAGACGAGCCCGTTCACCAGCATTCCGTGGCTGACCCAGATGTACGCCGCCGGGCGGCTGAAACTGAACGAAATGATCACCAAGACGTACACGCTGGACCAGGTCGCCCAGGGCTACCGGGACATGCACGCGGGAACCATCATCCGCGGCATCGTTGACTTCGAGGCCTGAAGGCCGGCGGTGGTGGCAGCTCGGCGGCCGTCTACGTCAGCAGCCGCACCAGCCCTGGGCGGCCGACCTCTACCAGCCCCCAGGCTGCGTCGTTGCATGATCCAGTCAGTTCACTTCGAGGAGCTTGACCTTCACGTCGGCGCCCGAGATGTCCTGCACGGACCACTCCAACTCGCAGGACACATGGAGGTGACGGGTCAGCGCCCGGACCGCACCGTGGGCGTCCCGGAGACGGACCTTCGCGTGCGCGGCGACAGTGTCATCAGCCGCCCGCACCTCACGCAGCTTCTCGGTGGCGGTCACCCCCGAGTGCACGATCTCGGCGATCGCGGTCTCGAACGCGATCAAGCGCGGGGTTATGACTGGCCCGGACGACAGTGAGGTGCCAATCCACGTTGGCGAGCCGTTACTCGCAGTTGCCGACCCCACCCTGGCAGCGGAGAAGGCGCGATATCCACGCAACAACCAGTTCTGCGAACGAGCAGACCAAATGCCCCGCCACCGCGCCGGATCCGGCAAAGGCGGGAACGATCAGTAGGTTGATCTGCCCCCACTCGCGTCGAACACGGCCGCGGTGGAGAACGAGCACCGCGGCGAGCTCAGCCATGCGATCAGCTCGGCGATCTCCGCCGGCCGACCGACCCGCCCCATCGGGATCTTCGCGACGAGTCCGGCGATGTGCTCGGGCTCGGCGGCGGCGACCAGCGGGGTCTCGACGATCGTCGGTGTGACGGCGTTGACCAGCACCCCGCTGGTGGCAAGCTCCTTGCCCAACGACTTGGTGAGCCCGATCATGCCGGCCTTGGCGGCCGAGTACGGGCCGCTCCCGGCGTTACCTTCCTTACCGGCCACGCTGGCCACGTTGACCACGCGTCCGTAGCCGGCCCGCAGCATGTGCGGGATCACCTCGCGGCAGAGCAGGTAGGTCCCGGTCAGATGCACCCGCAGGACCGATTCGAACACCGCAGGATGGATCTCCCACAGCGGTGCCGCGGGAGCCGAGTGGCCAGCGTTGTTGACCAGGACGTCGATCCGCCCGAAGCGGTCGAAGGCCGACCGCACGGCGGCGCGGACCTGCTCCTCCACGCCGACGTCGGCCACGAGGCCACACACCGGTGTGCCCGCTTCATCGAATCGCTCCGCCAGGACCTTCACCGCGTCGGCGTCGCGGTCGAGCAGGGCGAGCGAGGCGCCGCGTTCGGCAAGCAGGTCGGCGGTGGCCCGTCCGATTCCGCCGGCTGCTCCGGTCACCAGCGCGACCTGACCGCTCAGGTCGCGTGACGCACTCGACTGCCGGATGGTCGGCGGGGTCATCGACGCGTCTCGACCACGACGTAGTCGTCCTCGACCCGGACGGTGAGCGTGTCGGCGACATAGGGGCCGGGCCGTCGGCCGTCGGCCCCCACGTCCCCGGCCCCGTCCTGGCCAGCCAGCACGTCGCGGCCGGCCTCCACTGCGACCCGGTACGGGCGGATCCGGGTGCGCCCGGGATCGAAGTAGGACTGCCCGGTCTCGATGTCGAACTCCCAGCCGTGCCACGGACAGGTCAGGTACTTGCGGTCGGGTGCGTACTCGTACTCCCCCGGCCGGCGCGAGCTCATCGCTCCGACGATGTCACCGCGACACAGCTCGGCGCCCTGATGTGGGCAGTGGTTGAGGAACGCGTAGAAGCGGCCACCGACGTTGAACACGCCGACCGAACGGCCGTCGATGTCGACGATGACCCGCTCGCCCTCGGCGATGTCCGCGCATCGAGCCACGACGTAGTTGGACATGCTTGCCCTCCCTGTGCCGGTTCGGGGTTTCAGACCCGGTCGAAGATCATGACCGAACAGTTGCCGCCGGCACCGAGGGCGTGGGTCAGTCCGATCCTGGCCCCAGGGACCTGGCGTGCTCCGGCACGGTCACGCAGCTGGTGCACGATCTCGTGCACCTGGCCGAGTCCGGAAGCTCCCACGGGCTCGCCCTTGGAGAGCAGGCCGCCCGACGGGTTCACCGGTTGCCGGCCGCCCAGGGTGGTGGCACCGGATTCGACGAGGGCGCCCCCCTCGCCCGGCGCACACAGCCCGAGTTCCTCGGTGCTGATGATCTCGGTACCGCAGTCGGTGTCCTGCAGTTCGACGACGTCGAGATCGTCGGGGCCCAGCCCGGCCCGCCGGTAGGCGTCGTCGGCAGCCAACCGGGTGACCGAGGGCGTCGGTCCGGTCGGCGCCGGCGTATAGGTGGGCATGTGCTCGCCGACCGGTTGATGCAGGAGGGCGGTGCGCAGACCGTGACCGCGCAGCCGGATGTCACCGGGCCGTGCCGGTCGCCGCCTCAACACGACCGCCGCGGCTCCCTCGTTCGGCGCGCAGAGCATCAGCATCCTGAGCGGGTCGGCGACCGGCCGACTGGCCAGGACCTCCTCCACCGGCACCGGCCGTCGGTACATCGCGTTCGGGTTGTACCGGCTGTGCGCGTGGTTCTTCTCGGCGACCTTGGCCAGTTGCGGGGTCGTGGTTCCGTGGTCGTGCATGTGGCGTCGGATGGCGAACGCGAACTGGGCCGGGTTCGAGGCGTGCCCGCTGTGCTGGCGCCACGAATCGAAGTAGTCCATCCGCATCATCCCGCGCGGCATCTTCTCCACCCCGACCACGACCACGACGTCGTGGTCGCCGGCGAGCAGCGCCTGACGCGCGAGCTGTAGCCCGGCGCCGCCCGACGAGCAGGCGTTCTCCACGTTCAGCACGGCGAGCCCAGTCCGCCCCAGCACGTCGACGATCTTGTGACCGGCTCCCGTGCCGGCGTACATGTGCGCGCAGTACAGCGCCCCGACCTCCGACCAGTCGGTTCCGGCGTCGCGCAGCGCGTCCCGGACCGCATACACCCCAAGATCGGTGGGTGTCGTTCCGTCGAACCGACCGAACGGGTGGATGCCGACCCCCTCCACGACGACGTCGGTCATCGGTCCTCCTCCTCGGTGGTCCGGAACGCGAATGTCGTACGACGCTCCTCGGTCGGCCCGACCTCGGTCAGCTCGAGTCGTACCGTGGCGCCGATCTCAAGTCCGGCCAGGTTCTCGGACAGGATGGTCGCGGTGATCCGGGCCCCGTCCGAGAGCTCGACCACCCCCAGCGCGTAGGGCACCGGTCCGACGTAGCCCGGCGCCGCGGCGTGCAGAACGGTGAACGTCCATAGCCGGCCCGAGTCGGGCAGGGCGGTGTCGCGCACGTCGACCGCACCGCAGCTCGGGCAGCCCGGGGCCGCCGGGAAGGTCTGCAGCCCGCACCGCAGGCACTCGGCACCGCGCAGCGCCGTTCGTCCTTCGAGGAACAGGGCCGGGTCCACGCTCGGAGCGCTCCTTAGCCCACCGCTCATGTCCGACCCGCCTTGGCGTTGCGCAACAGATGTCGGGCGACGAGCATGCGGTGCACCTCGGAGGGACCCTCCCCGATCCGCTTGACCCGCAGCTCCCGGTACCAACGCTCGAGCGGCATCTCCTGGGCTACACCCATCCCGCCGAAGATCTGGATGCAGCGATCGACGATGCGCCCGGCCGCTTCGGTCGCATAGACCTTCGCGATCGAAGCGTCCACCGTGAACTCCTCACCGCGGTCGCCCATCGCGGCCGCCTGGTAGACCAGCAACCGCGCCGCCCGCAGCTCGATCTCGGAGTCGGCCAGTGGCCACTGCACGGCCTGCTTGTCCGCTAACGGGCCGCCGAAGGCCTCCCGCTGCAGCGCGTAGCGCGCCGCGAGAGCGATCGCCTCCCGGGCCACACCGAGCACGACCGCGGCGTAACGGACCCGCCCGTGGCCGAGCCAGCGCTGGGCCAGGGTGAATCCCTTGCCCTCCTCCCCCAACAGGTTCCGGGCCGGGACCCGGTGGTCGGTGAAGGTCAGCTCGCACGGAGCCCAGGACCTGATGACGGGGATCGTGGTCGCCTCGAAGCCCGGCTGGGACGGGTCGACCAGGAAGCAGCTGATGCCGTCGCGCCCGCGGGACGGGTCGGTCCGCGCGAACACGATCCCCCAGCGCGCGGTGTCCGCACCGGAGATCCACATCTTGCTCCCGTTGAGCACCCAGTCGTCCCCGTCGCGCACGGCGGTGGTGCGGATGCTGCGGGCCGGGTCCGCGCCCCCGCTGGGCTCGGTCAGCGCGACGAACGTCTTCTCCCCCCGCTCGATGGTGGGCAGGGCGAATCGGCGGATCTGGTCCTCGGTCCCGCCGAACACGACGCTGGGTGGATCGTTGCCGAAAGCGCCGGCGGCCGGAGTCTCCAGACCCATCCGGCATCGTGCGGCCTCCTCGGCAACCACACACTGCTCGAGCAGCGACATTCCGGTCCCGCCGTACTCCTCCGGGGAGCCGATGCACCACAGCCCGGCCTGGCGTGCCTTGGCCTGCAGCGGCCCGAGAACGTCGGGCGGCAGCTCGAACGCATCCGGTTCCGCGTCGCTCTCGGCCGGGATGACCTCACGATCCATGAAATCGCGCACCGTGTCTCGCAGGAGCAGCAACTCCTCGGGCAGGGTCCACAGCTGCTTGTCGTCTGTCACTGATTTCGCTCCTCAGGCGGCTTCCCGTAGCCGCGGCAACGGGAATTGCATCTATTCGAACAGCACTGAGCTGGCGGCGTGCAGATGCCGCTGCATCAATTGCCCGGCCGTCTCCGGATCCCTCCGGCGGATAGCGTCGATGATCTTTTCGTGCAGGCGGTGCGCCTTGCGCAACGTGACCGGCGATCCGTACTCGTCGGCCGCGATGGCGGCTCGGATGTTCGCCGAGATCGCGCTCATCACCGCGGCCAGGACGTCGTTGCCGCTGGCCTCAGCCACCGCCACGTGCCAGTCCACATTGCGGTCGAGGAACAGCGGCACGTCGGTCACCAGATCGGCCATCTCCACGGTGAGCCGCTGCAGCCGGTCGATATCCTCGTCCGAGCCCCGCTGCGCGGCCAGGACCGCGCAGCTGGGCTCGATCAGATCGCGGACCTCCAGCAACGACGTCGTATTGATCCGTCGGCCCCGGATGAACATGTCCATGAACCGGACCACGCCCTCCCGAGGAGGCTGCTGCACCACGTAGCCGCCCCCGCGGCCGATCTTGGTCGCGAGGAGGCCCTCCATGCTGAGCATGCCGAGCGCCTCTCGCACGGCGGCCCGGGACAGGCCGGACTCCTCGGCCAGCTCGCGCTCCGCGGGCAGCAGCGCACCGGCCGGCACCGACTCGGACAAGATGCGGTCGCGGAGCTCGTCGGCGAACACCTCCGGCGCGCGGCGGACCTGGAGTCGCCCGATCCGGGGCGAGAGTCTGGTCGTCGAGGCGTTCCGGGGCTCGACGGGAGAAGGTGTCGTGGGGACGCGGCCTTCGATCGTCATGGGCTCGTCGGATCCGGGCCCGAGGCCACCACGCCGCTCCGGCGCAACGACGCGAGCTCCTGCTCGTCACGGCCGAGGAGCTCGGTGAGCACCTCGGTCGTGTGCTGGCCGAGCAGCGGCGGTGGACGCATCCGGGAGGTCGGACGGGCACCGTCCACCCGGAACGGGGTCCCGACGACGTCCACGACGCCGGCGGTCGGGTGATCGAACTGCCCGATGAGCCCGTGCGCGCTGACCTGCTCCTGCTCCAGGGCCTCGACGATGTCGAGCACCGGTCCGTGCGGAACGTCCTCGTCGCCGAGGATCTTCTCCCACTCCGCCCGGGTACGCGTGCACAAGATCTCGCCGATCAGCTCCGTCAGCTCCGTCCGGTTCCTCCGGCGGGCCGTGTTGGAGGCGAACCGTTCGTCGTGACACAGGTCCGGTCGACCGATCGCCCGGCAGAACTTCTCCCAGAACCCTTCGACCAGGATCGCGACCACCAGATAGCCGTCCTTGCACCGGAACCGCCCGTAGGGCACGACGTGGTGGTGGTCGCTGCCGATCTGCGGTGGGGGCTGGCCGGTCAACAACGCCAGCTGGTTCAGGTAGCCCTGCAGAGCGATCAAACCGTCGAGCAGGCTCAGGTCGATGTGTTGCGGGCCCGATGGACCGTCGGCGGTGTCGCGCCGCCGCAGCGCCGCCTGGATCGCGATCACGCCCCACAGACCACCGCCGAGGTCCCCGAGCGGGAGGCTGGCTTTGCCCGGGGGCTCGCCCGGTTCACCGGTCACGCTCATCACCCCGCTGCGTGCCTGCGCGACCAGGTCGAAGGCGGGAGCGTCGCGCAGCGCGCCATCCCGGCCGAAGCCGCTGATCGAACACAGGATGATGTCGTGGTTGACCGCGCTCATGTCGTCGAAGGACAGGCCGAGCCGGTCCAGCACGCCGGGCCGGAAGTTCTCGACCACGACGTCGCAGCACCGGACCAGGTCGAGCAGCAGCTCCCGTCCCTGCGAGGACTTCAGGTCGATCACGACGCTGCGCTTGTTCCGGTTCAGCGACAGAAAGTAGTGGCTCTCGCCGCCCGGGTAGTACGGCGCGATCGTTCGCACCTCGTCACCACGTCCCGGCTCCTCGACCTTGATCACATCGGCGCCGAGGTCACCCAGGATCTGGGTGCAGAACGGGCCCGCCAGCACCCGGCTCAGGTCCAGGACCCGAATGCCGTTCAACATCGTCACGTCGTTCACGCCTCCTCCTCCCGTGTGCCGACCGGCGTCACGTCGAGCGCCGGGAACCTGGGCAGGTCGAACCCGGCGAGCAGATCGGCACCGGCATCGGTGACGAGTTCGTCGGCCGAACCGAGCAGGGCGTCCAGGCCGAACCCACGGCGGGCGTGCCGGTGCAACGCGTGCTCCCAGGTCAGTCCGATCGCCCCGGACACCTGCATGGCGTTCGCCAGCACCTCGGCATGGGAACGGGCGGCGAACGCTTTGGCACACGCCGCGGTGGACGGCGAACCGTCCGCCCAGGCCGACTCGACCAACGCCGCGGCTCCGACGAGGCCGGCGTAGGCATCGGCGAGGCGATGGCGAACCGACTGGAACGACCCGATCGTCCGCCCGAACTGTCGCCGGTCCCGAACCTGCTCGGCGGCCAGATCCAGGACCGCCCGACCGGAGCCGATCAGCTCCGAGGCAAGGGCGCGCCGCCCCGCGGCGAGGCCCCGCGCCCATGCCCGCGACGCCGCCTCGCCGGTCAGCAGCGGCTGGGCGTCGGACACCGCGACCCGCACGCGGCACCAGTGCGCATCCGGATCGAGGGCATCCACCGGTTCCGCGGGCGACCGGCCCGGAAACCGCACGCAGAGCAGAGTCGCCGAGGTCCCGGCACCGGACGGGGTCAGGACCGATGTGTCGGCCTCGACCGACCCGAGGAGCAGGCCGTCCAGCATGTCAGGTGACGACCAGCTGTCGACCGGATACAGCACGCGGGTGGGACCGGCGGCGAGTCCGATCGCCCGGAGCACCACTGCGTCGAGCGCGGGCGAGGCGGCGAGAGCCCGCCCCTGCTCCTCGAACAGCAACCGGGTCGCGCCCGCCTCGTCCTCGGCCAGGACGTCGTCCCAGCCGAGCTCGGCCAACATCGCCGGCACGTCGACGCGCCCGTTCCCGGAGAGCGCCTCGTGCAGCGTCTCCCGCAGCAGGACGGTCGTGGCGGTATCCATGGTCATCGGTCGTTCTCCCCAGGAAGCATCAGCACCCGGTCGGCGAGGATGCCCCGTTGGATCTCGGCAGAGCCGCCGTAGATCGAGGCGGCGCGGGTGTAGAACCAGGTCGAGCGCCACCGTTCCGCCTCGGCGCCGGGGTCGAGCACGAACATCGGGCCGAGGACGCGGCGGGCGACGTCGAGGACGGTCTGCTCGGCGCGCGAGAGGAGCAGCTTGTCCGCACTCGCGTCCGGCCCGACCGTCTCGCCGTCAGCCAGGCGCCGCACCGTCACGCCGGACCGGGCCCGCAACGCCGCCGTCGCGAGGCGGGCCTCGCCGAGGGCACGGCGTGTCGCACCGTTCTCCCGGGCACCGGCGGGCACCTGCTCCGCGAGCTGGCCCAGCAGCCCGAACAGGACCGCCTGGCGCATCCACGCGTACATGCCGCGCTCGTACTGGAGCAGGTACATGGCGATCGCCCAGCCCTGGCCGACCTCTCCGATCACCCGATCCGCCCGCACCCGGACGTCGGTGAAGAACACTTCGGCGGTCTCGTTCGTCCCGGTGGACATCCGGATCGGGCGCACCGTGACCCCGGGGCTGTCGAGGTCCACCAGCAGCATCGACAGGCCACGGTGTCTGCTCTCGGTGGAACCGGTCCGGCACAGCAGCGCTATCCGGGTCGCCAGGTGACCCAGCGTCGTCCAGGTCTTCTGGCCGTTCACCACGAAATCGCCGTCCGGGCCCTCCCGAGACGCCCGACAGCGCAGCGCCGCGAGGTCACTGCCGGCCTCGGGTTCGCTGAACCCCTGCGCCCACGACTCCTCCCCGCGCAGGCAGGCCGGCAGGAAGCGGGCCGCGAGGTCGGGGCCGAACCGCAGGATCGGCGGGCCGATGGTCTCCAGGATGACGTTCTGCTCGGGGGCCGGGATCCCCGCCCGGGACAGCTCGTCGTAGAACGCCGCGCGGTGGCGCGCGCCACCCCCTAGGCCGCCGGCCTCGACGGGCCACCCGTACCGGTTCCAGCCCTGGATGTGCAGCTCGGCGAGCAGTGCGCGTCCGTGTTCGACCCGCAGCTCGGTGGTTGACGCTTCCGGCCCTCGGAACCCCGGCAGCGGAGACGACGGGTCGGTCAGTGCTGCGGCGAGCGACGTGGCGTAGCCCGCGGCGTCACGCAGGTCGGGCGGGGCGCTGACAAGGTCGGCCACGGCAGCTCCTGACTGTCGACGGGTTTCGCGTCGGCGCCATCATCACGCCGAAAGAAAAAAAGGTCAACCATTGACTGGGCGGTCTTTAACCCTGTACTCAGAGCGGAGCGAAGCCGCCCGTCGTGGTGGTCTCCGCGCCGCTGTCGCCGCAGCGGCGCCCACCGTTCCCGAAGGACGAGTCGATGTCCGAGACCTCGGTCCTGCACGCCACCAGCCGACCCGCGCCGACCCCACTGCGTCTCGTGGACGCGGACGTCCACCATTCCGCGCACCCCGGCGCGCTGACCCCGTACCTGGAGCAGCGGTGGGTCGACTACCTGAACGCGTTCGGCGTCCGGACCCGACACGAGACCGATACGAGGCCGGCACTGCGTCCCTTCGCCGCACGCGCGGACGCCATCCCACCGTGCGGGGTCGCCGGTGGCGACCCTGATTTCGCTCGGGCGCAGCTCCTCGACCCCTACGGCATCGACATCGCGATCCTGAACAGCCTGATCGGGCAGATCCAGTACTCGGGCGGCAATGCGCCGGTGCCGTTCTGCGAGGCGCTGGAGCGCGCGAACAACGACTGGACCCACACCGAGTGGTTGCAGCGCGATCCGCGATGGCGGGCCAGCATCGCCTGCCAGTACGACAGCCCCGAGATCGCGGTTCGCGAGGTGGAACGCTGTCGGTCGCTCAGTGACCGGTTCCTCCAGATCCTGGCCTCGACCCGGACCGAGCGTCCGTTCGGGCATTCGAAGTACTGGCCCCTGTTCGAGATCGCGACGCACTACGACATCCCGATCGCGTTCCACCCCGGCGGGTCGGGGAGCAACCAGCTCTCCGGGAGCGGATGGCCCTCGTACTACTTCGAGAACCACCTCACCTACCCGTTCGGGGCGCTCAGCCATGTAGCCAGCCTCGTCTTCGAGGGCGTGTTCGACCGCTGGCCGACGCTCAAGATCGTGTTCGTGGAGGGGGGCTGGTCTTGGGTAGCGCCCTACGCCGCCCGTCTCGACGCGACCTACGCCGTCCAACGCGCGGAGGTCGCGCACCTACAGCGCAAGCCCTCGGAGTACCTGGCCGAGCACTTCTGGTTCACAACACAGCCGTTCGAGGAACCCCCGAAGCCGCGGTGGCTTCCCCTGGTCTACGAGCAGTTCGCCGAAGCCGGGCTCGACGGGCGGCTGATGTTCTCGAGCGACTACCCGCACTGGGACTTCGATTCGCCCGCCCAGGCGATCCCGCGCACCCTTCCCGAACCGGTACGCCGAGGCTTGCAGTACGCGAACGCGGCGGCGCTGTACGGCTTCCCGCTCGTCCCGGGCGCGGAGTAGCCGTGCGTCTCGCGACCTTCCTGCCGCCCGGTACGACCGACGCGCCGTTCGCCGGCGACGTGCGGGACGACGAGATCGTGGCGTTCGACCGAGGCGTCGCGGTCGAGGATCTGATCGCCTCCGGTGAGCGCCCCACCCCGACCGGGGCCCGGTACCCGCTCGCCGAGGTGACCCTCTTGGCGCCCTACGTACCGCGGGCGGTGTTCGGCGTGGCGTTGAACTACGCCAAGCACATCGATGAGACCGCGTCGGCTCGACCGACCGACCCGATGGTGTTCCTGAAGGGCCCGGCCAGCGTGACCGCGCCCAGCGGTCCGGTCGTCCGCCCGCCGACCGTCGAACGGCTCGACTACGAGGGCGAGCTGGCCTGGCTGATCGGGCCGGACGGAGGCGTCGGCGGCTACGCGATCGCGAACGACGTGTCCGCCCGCGACATCCCGGACCGGATGATGACCGTGCACAAGGGCGGGGACACGTTCTGCCCGTGGGGCCCCTGGGTGACCACGGCCGACCACGTGCCGGACGCCTACGACCTGCGGGTGCGTACCTGGGTCGACGGGGAGCTCCGGCAGGACGCGAGCACCGCGGACATGATCTTCCGGGCGGATCAGCTTCTCGCCCACATCGGCCGGACGATCATGCTGCGGCCCGGCGACATGATACTCAGCGGAACCCCGGACGGCGTCGCGCTGGGCTCCGACCCGCCCCGGTTCCTCGAACCCGGCCAGGTCGTCCGGATCGAGATCGAGGGCCTCGGCTCCATCGAACACGAGATCGTGGCCGCCGCGCCGGCCCTGGAGGAACGATGACGACCCTGGCCGAGTCACTGGCCGACGTCCGCCGCACCCGACTGTGGGACGGGCCCGTCGTCGACTGCGACGTCCATGCCCAGTTCGACGGGATGGCGGCGCTGTGGCCCTACCTCGAGCCCCTGTGGCAGGACTTCATCACCGAGCGCGGCTACTCCGGGCCGCCCAGCCTGACCACCGTGTACCCCGCCGGGGCGCCGAGTTCGGTCCGCCCGGAGTGGCGTGCGGACGGGGTCCGGGCCGCCTCCACCCTCGAGATGATGCGGACCCAGGCCCTCGACGCATGGAACGTCGAACGTGCGGTCGTGAGCTGCTACGCAGGCGTGGACTCCTGCCGACACCCGGATCTCGCCGCCGCGCTGGCCCGCGCTGTCAACGACTGGCTCATCAGCGAGTGGCTCGACCGTGACGACCGGCTCCGCGCGTCCATGGTCGTCCCGATCCACACGGTGGCCGACGCCGCGCGCGAGATCGACCGGGTCGGTGGGCATCCCGGGTTCGTCCAGGTGCTGATGCCCGTCCGGGCACCGCAGCTCTACGGCCGTCGCAATTGGTACCCGCTGATGGAGGCCATCACGCGGCAGGACCTGGTGTTCGGCCTGCATTTCGGAGGCACCGGCGACGGCCCGCCCTCGCCGTGTGGATGGCCGTCCTGGTACATCGAGGAGTACGCGGCGGAGCAGCAGGTTTTCATGTCCCAGGTCGTCAGCATGGTCGTCGAGGGCACGTTCCAGCAGTTCCCGTCACTGCGGGTCGCGGTGCTCGAGGGCGGCTTCACCTGGCTGCCATCGCTGATGTGGCGGTTCGACAAGGAGTGGAAGGGACTGCGCCGCACGACCCCCTGGCTGGACGCGCCACCTTCCGAGCTGATCGCCAGGCATATGCGGTTCTCCACGGCCCCGCTGGACGCCGGGTCGCCCACTCAACTCGCCCGGCTCCTCGAGTGGACCGGCCCGGAGATCCTGATGTTCGCCAGCGACTACCCGCACCACCATGCGGACGACCCGGTTGCCCTGCTCGAGGCCCTGCCCGAGGACGCTCGCGCCGGCGTCATGGCCGGTAACGCCCGAGCCTTCTACCGGCTCGGCTGACCACACCGACCCCGGAGACACGCCGATGCTGCTCAACACCGACGACTACCGCAAGGCCGCACGTCGGCGGCTCCCCCGCACCACCTTCGACGTCATCGACGGCGGAGCCGGCGACGAAGTGACGCTGCGCGCGAACAGGGACGCCTTCGACGACTTCGTCCTGCGCCCCCGCGCGCTCGCCGACGTCCGTACGCGGGACCTGAGCACCACCGTGCTCGGGCAGCCGGTCTCGATGCCGATCCTGCTCGCCCCGTGCGGCTTCGCCCGGATGGCCCACCGCGACGCCGAACCGGCGGTCGCGCGAGCCGCGGCCGCCGCGGACACCGTCTACTCGCTATCGACGGTGTCGAGCTACCCGCTCGAGGACGTCGCGGCCTCGACCACCGGGGCGTTGTGGTTCCAGCTCTACCCTCCGGCCGACCGGGACGCCTGCGCGGCGCTGGTCGCACGTGCGTCCGTCGCCGGATACCGGGCGCTGGTCGTCACGATCGACGGAGCGACGTCGGGCCTGCGGGAGCGGGACAAGCGCAACCGGCTCACGATCCCGATCCGGGTGACCCCTCGCATGGTGGCCGAGGCCGCGTTGCGTCCACGGTGGGCACTCGACTTCCTCCGCGGCGGCGTGGGACGCGGCTCGCACGGGGTCCTGACTCCCCGGAAGCCGGTGTCACTGACCCAGGTCGGGCGGGCGCTGGCCGCCACCGCCCGCCCCGTCACCCTGGACGAGCTGGCATTCATCCGCGACATCTGGCCGGGGCCGCTGGTCGTGAAGGGTGTCCTCCGGGGCGAGGAGTGCCGAATGCTGAGCGATCTCGGCGTCGACGCCGTCTCGGTCTCGAACCACGGCGGTCGCCAGCTGGACCGTGTCCCTGCCGCCGTCGACGCGCTTCCGGAGGTTGTCTCCGCGGTCGGCGACCGGATGGAGGTCTTCGTCGACGGTGGCTTCCGACGCGGTACCGACGTCGCCATCGCGCTCGCGCTGGGCGCCCGCGCAGTCATGATCGGGCGGCCTTATCTTCACGGGCTGAGCGTGGGAGGGCAGGACGGCGTCTCGCGCGTGCTAGAGATCATGCGCGCCGAGCTCGACCAGACGATGTGCCTGCTCGGAGCCACCCGGGTGAAGGACCTGGACTCCTCGGCCGTCGTCCGCCGTGACGAGTTGCACGGGCGGTTGCGACTCGACGACGTGCCGAGCATCCCTCGACGGCCGCCCGCCACGAGCGACACGGGCCGATCCGCTCGGGCCACACCGTGAGACCCAGCACCGGGCAGCCCACTGCCGCCGCCGAGCTCTGAACCGGGAGACCAGACGTGTCTGAACGATTCACCCTGAGCACGCCGCGCAACGGCGTCACGCTGGTGACCATGGATCGCCCCGCGAAGCTCAACGCGATGGATCCGACCTTCTTCCGGGAGCTGGTCGAGGTCTGCGCGGAGCTCGATCGCGATCCCGATGTACGGGCCGCGGTGATCACCGGTGCCGGGCGTGCCTTCTCAGCAGGTGGTGACATCGACTCGTTCCACGACCTGGCCGGCGACACCCCGCGCATCCGGGCTCACCTACGGCTCGTCTTCGAAGCGTTCAGCGCCGTCGAGCGATGCGGGATACCGGTGGTCGGGGCGGTGAACGGGATCGCGCACGGCGGCGGCACCGAACTCACCCTGGCCTGCGACGTCGCGCTCGCCGCACGGACGGCCACCTTCGCATTCCGGGAGGCGACGATCGGCCTCACCCCGGGCTGGGGCATCGTGCGCGGCCCGGAGGTGATGGGCCGGCACTGGACCCGTCTGCTCGCCCTGACCGGACGGATCGTCGACGCGGCCACCGCCGAACGGGCCGGGCTGGTGCAGGAGGTCGTGCCGGACGCCGAGCTGCTCGACCGGGCCCTGGACCTGGCCATGGAGATGGCCGCGCTGCCGCCGCTGGCCGTGCAGGTGGGCAAGGCATTCGTCAACCGGGACACCGGTGCCGGGTTCGCCGAGTCGATCGAGGCCACCGCCCTGCTGTTCACCACACCCGAGCACCGCGACGCCGTCGCCGCGTTTCGCGCCGCCCGCGGACGGTGAGGCACGCCGCACACCGACGCACGAGCCACAGTGCAAGGGACTTGGTGAACGCGGGTTTCGCACGACCGAATCGCCGGGCCTGCCTATCTCGATGCCTTCACCTCTCCCCCACGCCGCCCTGAGTCCCCCCGGTGTGTCCGGAGCGTCCGGACACACCCGGGGGGACTCAGATCGAGGGCTCCTCCCACGGGACGACGGTCCGGCCGGCTCGCTCGTGCGCTTCTTCCGATCCCGTTGCCAAGAACCCGCTTGTCCGGCGACCCCTGACGCTGCGATGTCCGTCATGATCGCTGGCGGGTCACGGACCCGACCCGATCCTGTCAGCCCACTTGCGGATCGACCCAGCCGTGACCCACGCCCACACCGGCGCACTGCCGATTCGTCAAGACAGACATCGCCCTGCGGGCGCAGGGATGGAAGATCCCGCTGAACCTGCAGCCCGCGGCGTCGAACGGCTTCTGCGGTCCGAGGCTGCTTACCGGGCGCGACCCCCTCTGACCGCAGTCCAGCCACACACGCTGACAGGCCAGTCTTGGGGCCTGCAGCGGCGCTGACCGCTTCTGATCGACTGCCTACGTTGTGGTCGTACGGTCGGTATACAACGCTCTGACCAGCAGCTCCGTCGGCGAGATTTTCGGACCGACCGAAGAGGTCACCGTTGTTGTCAAAGTTGTGTCAGAAGCAGACAAAACGCCCTTCCTCGAAGATCGAGAAAGGGCGTTTGTGCTGGTGGGCGATACTGGGATCGAACCAGTGACCTCTTCGGTGTGAACGAAGCGCTCTCCCCCTGAGCTAATCGCCCTCAGCGGTGTCTACGACCCTACATCACCCGAAGATCGGGCTCTGCAACCAGGTCCACTGCTCCAGTCCCACCCATCCCGCGAGCAGGTAGAACGCGCCGAGTAGATACAGCGTGGCCACGACGATGAGCCCCGTGAGCCCGAGCACCAGCAGACGCACGATCATGCTCTGACGGCCGAGCCACGACGTCCACGCGTTGTACTTGCCGCGGGCGTAGCGCAGCACCCTGCGGGCCCAGGTGAACTCGCTGGCGAGGATGCCGAGGCCGGCGAAGACGATCAGCCAGCCGGGACCCGGGTACGGGATCGCGATGATCCCGGCGACGAGGACGATCGTCCCGACGACGCCGACCGCGATCCGGTAGGTGGACCGCATGGTCGGGTTGGCGTCGATCCGGGAGCGGAAGCCGCGCAGGCCACCACCTGCCCTGCGCACCTTCGTCTCGCCCATGCTCAGGTCTCCACCTGTCCCTTGGCCCGGATGTCGGTCGGGCTGGTCGGTGCCTGACGGCCCGGCTCGAGGGAGATTGCGTACGTGCCGAACGACCCGCCCGCGGCAGAGCGTACCGAAATCGGGCTGCCCGGAGACGGTGCCACGTCGAACGTTCCGATGGGCTGCGGTCCGGCGTCGTTCAGACCCCAGAGGACGTAGGTCTGGTCGTCGACCGAGTTCGGCGAGAGGCCGACACTGACCACGGTGGGCCGGCCGCCGTCGACCATCACGGCCGCGACCGGCTCGGCGTTCGGCGTGGCGGCGGGGGTCAGGAACGCGTGCGTGGTGCCCGGGCGGTCCATCTGGGCCACGGTCTCGAAGATGTTCTGCGCCTGGGCCAGGCTCGCGTCGCGCTCGGAGCGCATCTGCTGGGCGTAGCCGATCACGGCTCCCCCACCGGCCAGCACGGCGACCACGGCGACGGCCGCGACGAGCATCCGCCCACGACGGCGCGACGACCCCGGACGTGCGGGCCGTCCGGCCGGCCGGTCCGGCTCGGGACCGCGTTGCTGCGAGGCACGACGACTGCGGGTCTCCGTCGCGTCGTCGTGTGCCTGCATCCGGGCGGGCTCGGCACGGGCGACGGCGGGACGCTCCTGCGGCGTCTGCGCCGCGAGATCCATGATCGACGCGCGCAGCCGCTTCGGCGGGTCGCGCTGCTCCACCGCGGTCGCGAGACCGGTGGTCACCTCGGCGACGTCGGCCGCGGTCCGTCGGCAGTCGGCGCACGAGTCGAGGTGCTCGATCGCGGCCATCTCCTCGTCGGGCTCCAGCGAGTGCAGGGCCCACCCCACGATCTGTTCGGTCATCGCACAGGACCCCCTCTCCATCTCCTCGCTCACGACAATCCCCCCGCGAGATCCCCGGCGAACTCCCCGACCAGTGGGCCGAGCAGGTTTCGTAGTCGTGCGACACCGGTGAACATGCGTGACTTCACCGTGCCCAGCGGAACCCCGGTCAGGGCCGCGACCTCGCGCTGCGTGTATCCCCCGTAGTAGGCCAGCGCGAGCACGTGCCGCTGCTCCGCGGGCAGCCGCCCCAGCGCGTCCCGCACCTGGCCGGCGACCAGCGAGCCGATCGCGTCCTCGTCGGCGCCGGGGCCCGGCGGGGCCGACCACTCCTCGCCGTCCTCGGACGCGGGGACGGTGCGGCGGCGGATGGCGCTCTCGCGGCGCACCGCGTCCACCGACTTGTGGTGCACGAGCGTCAGCAGCCAGGTGCCGAACTTGCCCTTGGCCGGGTCGAACTTGCCCGGATCGCGCCAGAAGGCCAGGAAGGCCTCCTGTACGACGTCCTCGGCGAGACCGTCGTCGGCGCAGATGCGTCGTGCCAGGGAGTAGGCCGGACGCCCGAACCGGTCGTACAGCTCACCCAGAGCGGTCGAGTCGCCGTCGACGATGCGTTGCGCCAGACGGGCGTCACCACTGTCGTCACGGCGGACGGTCGACCGGCGCGCCACACCTTCACGGCCCTGCCCCTTGTCCGGCAGGTCCGGCGGTTCGGCTATGCCAGCCACCAGTGGGATCCTCACATCTCGTCTTCGTCGGCGGGGCCCGTTCGGTTCAGCGTAGTCGTCCCGGGCGCGGGCGCTCACACTTGCGGACGTCGGCCGCCTCGTTCGGCCGCGTGGCCCACAGCTGTGAGTTACACCCGTGTGACTCAGACGGGTGTCACACAACCGTGATCCAGGTTGATGCACCTCCGACCCGTCACGCCCGGGGCCCCCGCTCGTTTTTCCGATCGACGCCCCCTGCACGCCCAGAAAGAGGATGACCGATGCGCGACGAGTCCAAGACCATTCGTGCGACAGCGATGTTCGAGCTCATCGCGCCGGACGCTCCGGTCGTGCCCGTCAAGGTCGAGCTGTCGTACACCAGCCGGGACCCCTACGCCGTACAGGCGTCGTTCCGCACGGGACACGACACGACCGTCGACTGGGTCTTCGCCCGCGACCTTATCGCCGACGGGCTGGTGGACTC
Source organism: Pseudonocardia sp. KRD291 (assembly GCF_019263595.1). Classification (GTDB taxonomy): domain Bacteria; phylum Actinomycetota; class Actinomycetes; order Mycobacteriales; family Pseudonocardiaceae; genus Pseudonocardia. Next base: position 90,507 of record NZ_JADQDD010000002.1, read on the forward strand.
CGCCGGCAACGGCGACGTCCGGGTCCAGCCGATGTCGGAGGACCCGAGCCGGATCGAGCTCGAGCTCACCTCCCCCTCGGGCCACGCCCTGTTCACCACGTCCGCCCAGACGCTCTCGGACTTCCTGGACCGGACCTTCGAGGCGGTTCCGCCGACGAGCGAGTACTCCTGGCTCGACTTCGACGCCGCCCTGTCCGACCTGTTGGACACGACCGCTCGCGACTGACGAGCGGACCGCTGTCGGGCGGAGATGTCGATCTTCGCAGGTGGGAGAGCATCCGACAGCGGTCGAGGGGGGCCGGTTGCAGGCCCCCGGGGCGGCTACGCTAATGTTCTCTCAACGCACCGGGGACATCGAGAACAACATCCGGTGCACACGCGGAAGTGGCGCAGTGGTAGCGCATCACCTTGCCAAGGTGAGGGTCGCGGGTTCGAATCCCGTCTTCCGCTCGGAGGCTGAAAAGTCCGATCACGGTCGGTCCCGAGCCGGGCCTCCCGGTCTGGACTCCTCGCCCCAGGGTGAGGATCCGGCGGAGTGGCCGAGTGGCTTAGGCAAGGGCCTGCAAAGCCCTGTACGCGGGTTCGATTCCCGCCTCCGCCTCGCGCGATTAGCTCAGCGGGAGAGCACTACCTTGACACGGTAGGGGTCACTGGTTCAATCCCAGTATCGCGCACCACCTCCTTGAACGCCCTGGTCACAGGACTCGCGCCGAGTCCATCCGGCCAGGGCGTTCGTCGTCCCCGGGTCCACTCCCGGAGCATTTCCGGAGCGGTCGCGCAGACCGGAGCGGGTCGGCGGGAGTGCCCGGTTTCGCCGAGGAGTACACCGGCACCACGCTGCGGGAGAACCTCGGGCTCGGGGACTCCTGGCGAGATCGCCCACGGCTCGGGTCGAACCTGACCGGTTCTGTCAGGGTTCGACCCTAGCGTCTCGTGACATGGCCACCTGGGACGAGTTCACCACCGGCGCACCACGGATCTCGGAGATCTTCCGACGCCGCCACGCCGCCACCGGCAACCTCTGCATGCTCGGCACGCTGCGCGCCGACGGCTTCCCCCGGATCAGCCCGGTGGAGCCGCGGATGTTCGAGGGCGAGCTGTGGATCGTCGGCATGCCGGACACCCTCAAGTTCGCCGACCTCGGCCGGGACCCCCGGTTCACGCTGCACACCGCCACCGTCGACACCCGGGTCTCCGAGGGAGACGCGAAGGTCTGGGGCGTCGTGGAGAACCGGCAGGACCTCGACCAGCACGAGCGCTTCGCCCAGGCCCTCTACGACGAGTCGGGCTTCGACCTGCGCGGACAGAGGTTCGACCCGTTCTACGCGGCGGACCTCCACGGCGGGTCCTCGGTCGAGGTCGGCGGCGAGCACCTGGACATCACGGTCTGGAGGGCCGGCGAGGCGGAGCGGGTCGTCCGCAAGCACTGACCCGCCCGTCAGGCGGCCGATCCGGGACGGCGCCGGCGACCGGGCGTCGCCGCGCGCAGGCCCGGGCGGCGCAGGCGCAGCGGGAGCAGGCACGGGTCGAACGTCGCCGTCGCGAGCCACCGCGTCACCGCCTGCACGTCGGACGTGCCGCGGATCGGTCCGACCGGCAGCACCGGCGCGGACGGGGCGCGGTGCTCGTCGCAGGTCTGGACGAGCAGCATCATGCCCGCCTCGCGTCCGGCACACCGGTGTTCGCCGAACGGGCACCCGGCGGTCACCAGGACTCCGTGCCGGCTGTCCCGCACGACCGCGCGCAGGCCCGCCACCAGTACCTCGTCGACGCCGGGCAGTTCGGCGGCGCCGTCGTCGAAGCCGGAGGGGAACCCCGCGCAGCCTCCGCACCGCACGACCGTGAAGCCGCACGCCCCTCGCCCCTGGTCCTGCACGCTGCCTCCTGGAAGAAAAGCGGAATCATTATCGTTAGACTGGACAGTAGCAGTCGATCCCACAGGAGGTATCCCGTGAAGCCAGGCATCCACCCCGAGTACGGCCCCGTCGTCTACCAGGACATGTCCACCGGTGACGCGTTCCTGACCCGCTCCACCGAGACCTCCCGGGAGACGGTCGAGTGGTCCGACGGGCAGACCTATCCGCTGGTCAGGGTCGACATGACCTCGGCGTCGCATCCGTTCTGGACCGGCAACGCCCGCGTCCTGGACTCCGCGGGCCAGGTGGAGAAGTTCCGGCGCCGCTACGGGTCGCGGGCGCGCTGAGCCACACCTCCGGCGGGACGCGGATGCGCCCCGCCGGAGGTAGCGTCGGGGGCGCCACACCCGGGCCCGGCTCGCGAGGAGGTCGCCGTGCGCGCTCGCAGGCCGGACCCCGTCGTCGTCACGGACATGCACGAGCCGCTGATACTGGTGCACCGGCGCCAGATCCGGACCCGGCTGGTGATGATGGTCGTGTGGATCATCGGCTGGGTCGTGGCCGGGGCGCTGTGGCGGCACGGCTACCTGGCCACCGGGATCCTGCTCGGAAGCGGGCCCGGGATATGGATCCTCTGGTGGCTGGTGACGGCGCGGCGCCCGGCCGGGCGCCGCCAGGCGGTGACGGCGCGAGCACCACGGGCGCTGCCCGGCCCGCACGAGCCCCGACGCTGAGACCCGGGATCTCAGCCGCGACGGCTCAGCGCCACCATCTCCTCGCGGGGGACGACCTTCACCCGCTCCCGGCCGACCTCCTCGCCGAGGCCGCGCTCGAACTTGTCCAGGGCGAGCCACCCGTCCCAGGTCGTGTGCTCCACCCCGCGCCGCGCGAGCAGCTCGACGACCGATGCCGGGTCGGGGCGCCGGGCACGGGGCAGGACCGGGACGTCGGCGAGCAGCGAGCCGACCGTCTCCAGCGCGCAGCCCTTCGTGTGCCCGATCAGCCCGAGCGGTCCGCGCTTGATCCAGCCGACCGCGTAGACGCCGGCGAGCTCCTGGCCGTCGAGGTCGTGCACCCGGCCCTCCACGTGCGGGACCACGCCTGCCTCGTGGTCGAACGGCAGCCCGGCGAGATGGGTGCCGGTGTAGCCCACGGCGCGGTAGACGGCCTGCACCGGGTGGTCGGTGACGACACCGGTCCCGCGGACCGAACCGTCGCCTGCGAGCTCCGTCCGCTCCGTGCGCATGCCCTCGACCCGCTCGGACCCCAGTACCGCGACCGGGTTCTGCAGGAAGTGCAGGTGGATCCGCCGCGGCTCCCCGCGCGGGTCGCGCAGGGCCCACTCCTGCAGGATCTTGACCACCATCTGGGTGTGCTTGCTGCTGCGGACCTGCGCCATCGACCCGTCGTCGAACTCGACGTCCTCCGGCGCGACCAGCACCTCCACGCCGGGCACGCGGTCGAGCTCGCGCAGCTCCATCGGACTGAAACGGGCCTGCGCGAGACCGCGGCGGGCGAACACGTGCACGTCGGTGGCCGGGTTGGCCGTCAGCCCGCGGTGCACGTTGCCCGGGATCTCGGTCGGGAGCATGTCCGCCGCGGTCTTGGCCAGCACCCGGGCGACGTCGAGCGCGACGTTGCCGGCGCCGATCACGGCCACGCTCCGCGCATCGAGGGTCCAGTCCCGCGCGACGTCGGGGTGCCCGTCGTACCAGCGCACGAACTCGGCCGCGCCGTGGCACCCCGGCAGGTCGACGCCGGGGATGTCGAGCTCGCGGTCCCGCTCGCAGCCGGTGGCGACGATCGTGGCGTCGTAGTGCTCGCGCAGGTCGGAGAGTGCGATTTCGCGTCCGAAGTGGACGTTGCCGAACAGCCGCACCCCGGGCCGGTCCAGCACCCGGTGCAACGCGTGCACGATCTGCTTGATCCGCGGGTGGTCCGGGGCGACGCCGTAGCGCACCAGCCCGAACGGCGCGGGCAGCTTCTCGAACAGGTCGACCGAGACGTCGGCGTCGGATCTGGCCAGCGTGTCGGCGGCGTAGATCCCGGCCGGTCCGGCTCCGACGATCGCCACCCGCAGCGGGCTCGTCATGACATCAGCTCCCGAAGGCGTCGGCCCGGACGGACCCGGGCAGGCGACTTCAGGCTAGAGCAAGGTAAGCCTTACCTAATTATGACGTCGATCATGCCGGACGGCGATCACGCCGGTCGGGGCAGGACCACCCGCGGCAGCAGGTCCGGGAAGTGCTCCCCCACGCGCTCCGAGTGCCGCCGCCACTCCCGCGGGTACCCCAGCGACGCCTCGACGAACGGCACGCCGTCCTCGTGGATCGTCCGCGGGATGTGCAGGTGCCCGTGCACGACCGCGCTCGCCCGGTAGCGCAGGTGCCAGTCGGCCGTGGCGCTCGTCCCGCACCAGAGCGCGAACTCCGGGTACCAGAGCGGGTCACACGGCGTCCGGGTCAGCGGCCAGTGGTTGATGAGCACCGTCGACATGGCGGGGTCGAGCTCGTCGAGACGGCGTGCGGTCCCGGCCAGCCGGTCGGCGCACCAGGTCTCCCGGCTCGGGTACGGGTCCGGGTGCAGCAGGTACTCGTCGGTGCAGACCACGCCGGCGTCGTAGGCGGCGGCGAGCCCGCCGGCGGAGGTGTGCGTACCGGCCGGGAGGAACGAGTAGTCGTAGAGCAGGAACAGCGGCGCCACCGTGACCGGTCCGCCCTCCCCGCGCCAGACCGGGTACGGGTCCTCCGGGGTGTGCACGCCGATCTCCCGGCAGCGGCGCACCAGCTCGTCGTAGCGGGCGACGCCGCGCAGCGCCTCGACGTCCTCGGCGCGGGCGTTCTTGGCCCGCGACCAGAGCTCGTGGTTGCCCGGTACCCAGATCACCTCGGCGAACCGGGAACGCAGCTCGCGCAGTACCTCGACCACGCTCTGCACCCGCTCGTCGACGTCGCCGGCGACGATCAGCCAGTCACCGGGATGCCGAGGCACGATCCCGGCCGCGATCCGCC
>NZ_JADQDD010000020.1 GCF_019263595.1 Pseudonocardia sp. KRD291
CATGCCGGCCCAGTCCGTACGCAGCACGAAGTGGTTGACGCCGAGCTCGTCGCGCCACGGCAGCAGCGCCGCGAGGCAGTCCTCGGGGGATCCGACCACGAACCGGTCCTGCGCGAGCTCGTCGTAACCGGTCCGGAACGAGTCATTTCCGGGCAGGACACGGTCCTGGCCCCAGTCGGCGTAGACGGCGTACTTGCCGGCCAGGTGCGGGCGGGCCAGCTCGACCGCGCGCTCCCGGGTGGGCGCGCAGTAGATCTCGCGCATCAGCGGCAGCTCGCGCAGCGGACCCCGCCCGGCGGCCGCCCGCTCGGCGTGGAACAGCTCGAGCTGGCGCCGGATCGTCGACGTCGTGGCGTGCGGGTTGATCATCCAGGTGTCCGCGAGCCGGCCGGCCCGGCGGACGGCGGCGTCGGAGTTCGCGGCCATCCAGATCGGCGGGTGCGGGTCGGCCACCGGGCGCATCTCGGCCCGGACCCCGTCGAGCCGGGTCCAGGGCAGGTCGGCGTGCACCGGCTCGCCGCTCCAGAGCTCGCGCACCAGGCGCAGGTTCTCGGTGAACCGTCGCACCTTCTCCCCCGGCGGGATGCCGAACGCGGCGTACTCGACCTCGCGGTAGCCCAGGCCGACGCCGAACACCGACCGGCCGCCGCAGATGACGTCCAGGCTCGCGTAGGCCTCCGCGGTGTCGACCGGGTTGTGCAGCGCGAGCAGGTGGATCCCGGTGCCGACGGTCATGGTCCCGGCCTCGGCGGCGACCCGCGCGAGCCACGGCAGCGGCTGGATGTGGGCGAACGTCTCGGACAGGTGGTGCTGCCCGCCGAACACCGAGTCCAGCCCGCCGTCGCGGGCGGCGCGGACCAGGGCGAGCTGCTCGTCGAGGACCACGAGCGGGTCGGCGCCGATTCTCGTTCCGCTGCCGCTCCTCTCGGTGCCGGCGCGCCGCTGGTGGGTCAGGAACAGCCCGACCCGCACGTCATCCGGCACGGCAGGCCTCGGCGAACTCCGCGGCAGGGCGGTCGTCGCCCAGGCCGAGCACGGCGGCGCGCACGCGGTCGGCGGTGGCCCCGTCGGCGACCCGGCCGATCGTGCCGCGGAACTTCTCCTCGATCTCGGCGTTGCTCAGCGGGCGCTCGTCGTGGCCGCGGTTGACCTGCTCGCGGTGGGTCAGCACCCGGCCGTCGGCGAGCTCGATCTCGACGTCGCCGGAGTAGGCGGCCGGGAACGCGCTGTCCGGGTCGTCGCGCACCCGGACCTTCTGGGCCAGCGCGAGGATCCCGGGGTCGCCGAGCGCGTCGTCCTCCAGCTCGGCGAGGGTGAACCGGCCGCGGTGCAGCGACGCGGCGACCACGAACGGCAGGCTGAACTTGGCGTCGTACTCGTCGCGCGGGGCCCACTTCGCCGCCTCCGGCTCGCAGACCACGCGGCCCGGCACCGGGTGGATCGCGCACCGGATCTCGACGACGTCCTGCGCCCGGATCCCGTGCTCGTCGCGCAGCAGGAGCACGGAGTCGGCGAACGCGTGGATGAAGTGGCAGATCGGGTAGGGCTTGACCGCGGTGCGCATCAGCTCCCACGTCGTCCCCAGCCCGGCGCCGACCGCCTCCGGGTGCGTCTCCCGCCCGGCCAGGTGCGTGGCGTAGAGCCCGAACCGTCCCTCGTAGACGGCCGGCGGGCCGCTCCAGCCTGCCTTCGCGAAGCTCGCCGCGGTCAGCCCGGACATCGCCGCCCACCCGGGGTGCAGCCGCTTGGTCCAGGACCCGTCCTCGAGGAACTCCAGCAGCCCGGCCGACATCGACCCGACGACGCCCTGCGCCGCCGTCAGCGCGGCCGCGTCCAGCCCGGTGACCTTGCCGGCCGCCGTCGCCGCCCCGAACGCGCCGGCCACCGCCGTCGGGTGGAAGCCGACGTCGTGGAACCCGCCCGCGCCGCCGAGTCCGACCCGCGCCGAGACCTCGACGCCGAGGACGTAGGCCAGCAGCAGGTCCGCGGTGCTCGCACCGGTCGCGACGGCCGCGGACAGCGCGGCCGGCAGCGCCGCGGCACTGACGTGGGTGACGGCCGGGATGTGCGTGTCGTCGAAGTCCATGCCGTGGATCAGCACGCCGTTCAGCACGGCGGCGTCGCGCGGGGTGAGCCGGTCCGGCATGCCCAGCACCGGATGGTTCCCGCGGCCGAACGCGGCCAGCGCGTCGAGCGCCACCGCGGGGAACCCGTAGGCGGTGGAGGCGAACGCGAGGCCGACGGCGTCGAGCACCAGGTAGCGGGCACGTTCGCGCACGTCGGCCGGCACGTCGTCGAGCGTGGTGGCGGCCACGAACTCGCCGACCTGCCCGGCCAGCGAGGTGGGGGTGGGGGTGTCGAGCGTCACGGGTCCTCCTCGGGTGGGACGAAGATACGTCGGACATTTCCCGGCCGGAAGGGGTCAGCGGATCCGGTCGGTGATCGGCGGAGTGCGCAGGTGGTGGTCGGAGCGCTGCTGGAACCAGGCCGCGACGGCCAGCGCGAGGGCCTCGTGGTGCGGCGGCGCGATCAGCTGGGCCGAGACCGGGCAGCCGTCCGGGCCGAACCCGGTGGGCAGCGCCAGTCCGGGCGCCCCGGTGAGGTTGCCGAGCATCGTGGAGCGCGACTGCGCCGCGTAGAGCGGGTGCTCGACGCCGTCGACGCGGACGGTGCAGTCGGGCAGCACCGGCGCCGTGGACGGCGTCGTCGGCACCACGACCAGGTCGGCGCCGGCGAACACGGTGTCCAGCTCGGCCTGCAGCTCGACCCGGAACTGCAGCGCGCGCAGCAGGTCCGTCGCCGGCGTCGTGATTCCCTGGCTGATCCGGCGCACGGTGACCGGGTCGTACTCGTCCCATCCGCCGGCGTCGAACCGGTGCAGCGCCGCGGCCTCGGCGAACACGAGCTGGTAGCCGATCGGCAGGGCGTGCGCCGCGGACGGGATCTCGCCGGGCACGACCTGCGCGCCGCCGCGGACCAGCTCGTCGACCAGCGCGGCGAGCCCGTCGCGCACGGCGCCGTCGCAGAGTTCGGTGAGGTAGCCACCGGGCACCGCGACCCGCAGCCCGGCCAGGTCCGCGGGCACCGCGGGCTCGGTGAACGGCGCGAGCTCCCCGATCCGGGCGTCGGTCCCGTCCGGGCCGCGCAGCAGCGAGAGCAGCAGCGCCGTGTCCCGAGCACTTCGGGTCAGCGGGCCGACCGTCTCGGTCGTCCAGGACAGCGGCTCGACGCCGGTGCGCGGCACCGTGCCGGCCGTCGGCTTGAGCCCGGTCAGCCCGCACCAGGCCGAGGGCAGCCGCACCGACCCGCCGACGTCGGTGCCCACCCCGAACGGCACCACCCGGGACGCGACGGCGGCCGCCGTCCCGGTCGAGGACCCACCGGCCCAGCGCCGCGGGTCCCAGGGGTTGCGGCAGGCGCCGGTGAGCCGCGGATGCGGGCCGCCGACGGCGAACTCGGTCGTGGCGTCCTTCGCGATCGCGATCGCGCCGGCGTCCTCGAGGCGCGCGACGACCGTCGCGCTCCGCGCGGCCGGGGTGTGCCCGCGGCGCAGCGACCCCGCCGTGGTGGGCACGCCGGCCACGTCGATGACGTCCTTGACGGTGAACGGGACGCCCTCCAGCGGGCGCGCCGTGCCCTCGGCCCAGCGGCGGTCGGACTCCGCGGCGGCCCGGGTCGCGCGGTCGGCGAGCAGCGTGATCGTGCAGTTCAGCTCGGCGTGCGCGCGCTGCAGCCGGAGAAGGGCCGCGGCGACCACGTCGCCGGGGCGGACCCGTCCGGACCCGTACGCGCGGAGCAGGCCGGTCGCGTCCAGCTCGAGCGGCTCCCGCCCGTCGACGCTCTCCGCGGCGCCGCCGCCCGGGCGCGGGGTCCACGCCGGCGCGACGTGGGCGCGGTCGCGGACCCACCGGTCCCCGCGGGCCGGGTCCGCCGCCCCCGGGTCGACCGGGCGGTCGCGCAGCGCGGCGGCGGCCGCCTCGGCGCCGCTGACGGCGGCGTGCATGTCGGCGACCTGCGCGTCGTCGAGGTGGAAGCCCAGCCGTGCGGCCTGGGCGCCCAGCTCGGCGGGCCCGGGGACCGTCGCAGGATCCCCGCTCAACGGATCTGGGCCTTCCCGGCCAGCAGCGCCTTCGCGACGACGCCGCGCAACACGTCGTTGGTGCCCTCGCCGATCGACATCAGCGGGGCGTCCCGGTAGAGCCGCTCCACCTCGAACTCGGTCGAGTAGCCGTAGCCGCCGTGGATGCGCATCGCGTCGGTCGCGCACTCCAGCGCGGCCTCCGAGGCGAAGATCTTCGCCATCCCGGACTCGGTGTCCATCCGCACGCCGTCGTCCATCCGCGACGCCGCCCAGTACGTCATCAGCCGCGCGGCCTGCAGCTTCACCGCGATCTCGGCCAGGCGCATCTGCACCGCCTGGAACTCGCCGATGGGCTGGCCGAACGCCTCCCGGTCGCGGGCGTAGGACAGCGCCTCGTCGTAGGCCCGCTGGGCGATCCCGACGCTGCGCGCGGCGATGTTGATCCGCCCGGTCTCCAGTGACGACAGCGCCTGCTGCAGCCCCCGGCCCTCGACGCCGCCGAGCAGCTGCGACGACGGCACCCGCACGCCGGTGAGCACGACCTCGCAGCTCTCGGTGCCCTTGTAGCCGATCTTGCCGATGTCCTGGGTGACCTCGAACCCCGGCGAGTCCGCCTCGACGAGCAGGATGCTCATGCCCTTGTGCGCCGGCGTGGCCGACGGGTCGGTCTTGACCAGCACCGGCAGCGGGTCGGCGTGGCGCGCGTTGGTGATCCACATCTTGGTGCCGTCGACGATGTAGTCGTCCCCGTCGCCCTCCCGATCGCGCAGCGCGGTGGTGCGGATGCCCTGCAGGTCGGTGCCGGCTCCGGGCTCGGTGAGCGCGATCCCGGTGCGCCGCGCCCCGCTCGCCAGCTCCGGCAGGTACCTGCTCTTCTGCTCCTCGGTGCCGTGCCGGGCCAGCATCCAGCAGGTCACCGAGTGGCTGCCGAGGATGCCGGCGATGCCCATCCAGCCCCGGGAGATCTCCTCGAACGTGAGCGCGAACGACACCGTGTCCGCGGCCAGGCCGCCGTACTCCTCCGGCACCGCGAGCCCGAACAGGCCGAGCTCGCGCATCCCGGCGACGATCTCGGTCGGGTAGCGCCCGGAGTGCTCCCACTCCCTGGCCACCGGCACGATCTCGCGGTCGACGAACCGGCGCAGCGTCTCCCGGTAGAGCCGCTGTTCGTCACTGAGCTGGAAGTCCATCACTTCTCCCCGAGGGCGCCGGCCGCACGCAGCGCGGCGATCCTGTCGTCGTCGTAGCCGAGGCCGCGCAGGACCTCGTCGGTGTGCTCGCCCATCGCCGGGGCGGCCCGGGTCGGGGCGCGGTCGTCGCCGGGCGGGCCGACGCGCACCGGCGAGCGCAGCGACCGGACCGTCCCGTACGTCGCGTGCGGGGTCTCCGCGATCAGGTCCCGCTCCAGGGTGTGCGGGTCGGTCAGCGCGCCGGCCACGTCGTTGATCGGCGCGCACGGGATCGACGCCGCGTAGAGCGGGGCCAGCCAGTCGGCGACCGTGCGGGTCCGGAAGATCTCCTCGAGCAGCGGCAGGATCTCGTCGCGGTGGGCGTTGCGGTCGGCGAACGTGGCGAACCGCGGGTCTTCGGCCAGCTCCGGGCGGTCCATCACCACGACCAGGCGCTGCCAGAACTTCTCCTTCGGCGCGGCCACGACCAGCCAGCCGTCGGAGGCCTCGAACGCCTGGAACGGGATCAGCGACGGGTGCGCGGAGTGGCTGGTGCGGGCCGGTTCGTACCCGGCCGTCATGTGCCAGGTGCCGGGATAGGTGAGCAGGCTGACCGCGGTGTCGTAGAGGCTCACGTCGCAGTCGGTGCCCACTCCGTCGCGGCGTGCGGCGTGCACCGCGGCCAGCAGCGACAGCGCCGCGACGTACCCGCCGGAGAAGTCGACGAGCGAGAGCCCGGTCTTCTGCGGCGGCCCGCCCGGCTCGCCGGTCAGCGACATCCACCCGCCGAGGGCCTGCAGCACGTAGTCGTAGCCGGGCTCGCGCGAGCGCGGCCCGGTCATCCCGAACCCGGTCAGCGAGCAGCAGACGATCCTCGGGTTGACCTGCGCCAGGTCGGCGTAGCGGATGCCGAGCTTCTCCGGCACGTCGCCGCGCAGGTTGGAGTACACCGCGTCGGCGGTGCGGACCAGGTCGTGGAACACCGCGCGGCCCTCGGGGGTGCGGATGTCGAGCGTGATCGAGCTCTTGTCGCGGTTGAACGACTGGAAGAACAGCGAGTCGCCGTCGGCGGCGTAGGGCGGGACGCTGCGCCCGACGTCGCCGCCGTCCGACGGGTCCTCGACCTTGACGACGTCCGCGCCGAGCTCGGCCAGGTGCATGGTGCCGAACGGGCCCGCGCCGTACTGCTCCAGCGAGATGATCCGGACGTCTTCCAGAGGTCTCATGCGCCCTCCACCGTGAGCGGGGTGGCGGCCTGCGGGAACAGCGACTCCGCCGCCTGCGCCCCGCGCCGGTGCACGTAGAACGCCCGCTTGAACGACAGCACCTCGACGGCGTCCTGGTTCAGCGTCCGCGTCTTCACCGACACGATGCCCGCCTGCGGCCGCGAGCCCGAACCCCGCATCCCGAGCACGATCGACTCCGACCAGATCGTGTCCCCGACGAACACCGGCGCGGTCAGCCGCAGCTCGTCCACGCCCAGGTTCGCGAACGCGTTCTGCGAGGTGTCGGTGACCGACTGGCCCATCGCGATCGCGATCGTCAGCGGCGAGACGACGAGCATCCGCCCGAACTCCGAGGACTCCCCGACCTGCGCGTTGAAGTGCGCCTGGTTGGTGTTCATCGTCAGCAGCGTGAACCAGGTGTTGTCCGTCTCGGAGATCGTGCGCCCCAGCGGGTGCTGGTAGACGTCACCGACCTCGAAGTCCTCGTAGAACCGTCCCTGCCAGCCCGGCCGCACCGCCATGCCGTCTCATCTCCCTTGCTCGACCCGTCCCGGACGTTAAAACGTCTGACATTTCGAGTCAACGGGGCGCGATGCCGTGCTCGATCTCCTCCAGCCGCCGGTTCGTGGTCCGCTCGCCCCAGAGCCGCATGACGACGCCGAGCAGCAGCGCCGCGATCGCCAGGTAGACGTAGACGGCGACCATCCCGGCCCCGCTGTAGAGCGCGGCCACCAGCACGCCGCCGACGACGCCGGCCAGGCGCCCGGACCCGTTGGCCACCCCGGAGCCGAGCCCGCGCAGGTGCAGCGGGAACACCTCGGCGATGTAGGTGTAGAGCACCGCGACGCCGGTCTGCATGAACATCGCCGCCAGGAACCCGCACACGACGATCGCGACCGGGTGGTCGATCAGCCCGAACAGCAGCAGGAACACGGCCACGAGCGACTGCACGGCCAGCAGCACGCTGCGCCGCTCGAACCGGTCGACGATCGGCATCGCCAGCAGCGCCCCGGGCACGGCGGCGATCGCCAGGACCGAGGAGAACGTCAGGCTCTCCGCGGTGGTGTAGCCGCGCTCGACCAGCAGCGTCGGCACCCAGGAGCTGAACCCGTAGAAGGACAGGATCAGGAACACGCACGACACGGACGCGACGAGCGTCCGGCGTCCGGTGGCGCCGCGGAGCAGCTCGGAGAGCCGGCCGGGCACCACCGGCCGGTCCGGCACCGGCTCCGGCAGCGGCGCACCGGTGATCCGCTCCGCGTGCTCCTCCATCCGCGCGACGAGCTCCACCTGGCGCGGGTCCGGGGTCCGGCCGTGCGCGGCGCACCAGCGCACCGACTCCGGCAGCACCCGCAGCGCCACCACGCCGCCGACCGCGCCCAGCGCACCCACCACGAAGATCCAGCGCCACGCGCCGTCGCCGAGCGGGACGACCGCACGCGCCACCCACGCCGCGATCGGCACCCCGGCCAGCCCGATCGCCAGCAGGAGCGCCTGGTAGCGGCCGCGCAGGGCGCGCGGGAACATCTCGCTGACCCAGACCAGCAGCACCCCGGTCATGGCCTGCAGCCCGAAGCCGGTGAGCACGCGCAGCGCCCCGAGCGTCCCCGGGTCCGGGGCGAATGCGCTGAGCAGCGAGAACAGCGAGTAGAGGAAGACCGCACCGATCAGCACCGGACGGCGGCCGAACCGGTCGGAGAGCCGCCCGCCGACGATCGCGCCGACGAACATGCCGACGAAACCGGCCGAGGTGATCGCCCCGACGCCGCCGATGGACAGGCCCCACTCGGTGCGCAGCGCGGGCGCGGCGTAGGCGAACGAGTTCAGGTCCACCAGGTCGAACACGAACAGGAAACCCAGCAGGCCGATCCAGCGGCGGTGCACCGGCGTGATCACCGGGACCCTGTCCAGCCGGGCGGCGAGGTCCGGTCCGGCGGTGTGCGTACCGGACGATCCGACGGTGGCCGACATGGTTCTGCGCTCCTCACCGAGCGACGCGCGCTCCCCCGCGCCGCCGACGTCGGTGTCGGCGGTCACACGACGACCGTAAATGTCTGACTGTTTACGGACAAGGGCTGCCGGGGTCCCGCCGAGATCGGTGGGACGGCTGCGCGCGGGTACGCTGCGCGAGCCCTACACGACCGCTCCGGAGGTGATCCCATGTCGCCCGGCCAGGAACCCGGCACCACGGACGCGGGGACGCCGGACGCGGACGCGCCCGACCGCCCGGCAGCGGACCGCCCGGCTGCGGGTCACGCGGCGCCGTCCGCCCGGTTACGGGTCCAGCGCGTCCGCCCGGCCTACCGGCAGGTCGCCGACGACCTCCGGGGGCAGATCATGCGCGGCGCCGTGGCCGCCGGGGAGCGGTTGCCCAGCGAGCCCGACCTCGCCGTCGCGTTCGGGGTCAGCCGCAGCACGGTGCGCGAGGCGTTGCGGGTACTGGCCAGCCAGCACCTGATCGAGACCCGGCGTGGGGTGCGCGGCGGGTCGTTCGTCGCCGCACCGGACCCGGCGCGGGTGGTGGAGGACGTCGGCGGCGCGCTCGGTGTCCTGGTCACCACGCCGCACCTGCGGATGGAGGACCTGCTCGAGGCCCGGCTGCTGCTCGAGCCGGCCGCCGCCCGGCTGGCCGCACAGCGCGCGGACCCCGAAACCGTCGAGGCGGTCCGGATCGCCGCGCAGGCCCCGCGGGACCCGGAGGACCCGACCGGGTTCGTCCCGCACATGGACTTCCACACCACGGTGCTGATGGCGACCGGGAACCTGATGTTCACGATGATGGGCCAGCCGGTGCACGACGTGCTGCGCACCCAGCTCGACCGCGACCGGGTCGCCCGCAGCGAGTGGGACGAGGTCGACGAGTGCCACCGGGTGATCGCCGGGCACATCGCGGCCGGGGAGGACGCGGCGGCCGAGGAGGCCATGCGCGGCCACCTGCTGGACCTGCGCGTGCTCTACCGCCGCGCGGCCCGCTGGCGGGGCCCGGACCGCAGCACCTGAGCGGGCGGCCCGCCATGGACGGGCCCGCCGCTCACGCGTCGTTCAGCGACTTGCGGGGGATCTTCGGGTAGTCCGTGCCGACCAGCTCGCGGGGCATCCTGGCGGCGAACTCCACCACCGTCGCGGACAACCTCCGCAGCTGCTCCCGGATGCCGTCGTCGACGAGCTCGCCGCCGGCGAAGTGCCCGTTGTTGGCGTAGACGGCGCCGGGGACGGCGTAGGCGCGGAAGAACCCGACCAGCGGCTTGAGCTCGTGCTCGATCGCCAGGAAATGGTGGTCGGTGCCGCCGGTGGCGACCAGCCCGACCGGCTTGCCCTCCAGGGCGTCGTTCGGCAGCACGTCGAACAGGTTCTTCAACCGGCCGGTGTACCCGCCGCGGTACATCGGGGTCCCGACGATCAGCGCGTCGGCCGCGACGACCCGGTCGATGACCGCGCGCGTGTCGCCCTCGTAGGCCGCCGGGTCCCGGCCGTCGCTGAACACGACGTCGTGATCGCGCAGGTTCAGCACCTCGGCGGAGACGTCCGGGTACGACCCGGCGTGCTCGACGGCGATCTGCACCGCCATCAGGGTCTTCGACGCGACCGACGGACTTCCCGAGATACCCAGAACCTTCATCAGAGTGCGCGCGCTCCCCGCGTGTCGACCGTTGCACCGTGCCGCCCGGACGTTACAAGGCGAAGCCCGTCCGGTGCCCGTCTCACCCGGGCCGCCTCCGGGTGCCGCCTCCGGGTGCCGACTCCGGGTGGCGGGCACCTGATCCGGCTCCGCCTCGTTGTACCGGGTACGGGCCGCCGATCCGCGACCGCGAGATGAAACATCTCCGGGCTCCGGGACGACAGTCATTGTGGAGGGGCGCTCACGTATCGGCCCCGTGTCGCGGCCGAGACCGGGCCGCGATCTTCGGCGACCGCTCGCCGCGGGCAGCGATCCGCTCGACGGCCGCGCGGTTCGATCACGGGAACGTTGCGATCCACAGTTCATCCCTCCGCCGGGCAACCCCTGCGGGATCGGTCCCCCCGGTGTCGCACCACGAGCCCGGGCGCGGGTCCACCCTGGACCATCGGACGCCCGGCCCTTCCCCCGCAGGACGATCACCGGATCGGTGCCGGCGCGGCCCCGTCGAACCTCCTGCCCGCCACGGTGATCGCCGTCGCCGGACGAGCGGTACACCTGATCGGCTGCGCCGAAACAGGTGATTGTCGACCACGCTGCGTTCCGGACAGCATTCGCGGCGTGATCACCGGATGGCTCGCCGCCGGTCCGCGCTCCACCGGAGCACCGCGTTCGCCGGACGGGGCCACACCCGGGGGTCACACGTCCGAGACAGGAACTGGGAAGGGAAGTGGATTCATGAACAATCGCGTTCGGGTCGCCATCGGGGCCGCCGTCGTCGGAGCGGCCGGCCTGGGGATGTCGGGGATGGCGCTGGCCGGTACGTCGTACGACGACGGCCACTCGTCCTCCGCCGGGCACGTCGCGACCTCAGCCACCCACGACGACGGCGGCGAGGGCCGGACCGGCCTCGTCGGCGGCGTTCTCGAGGGTGTCGGCGGGCTGCTCGGCGGCGTCTGGGAGGCCGCCGGACCGGTGGTCGACGGGCTGCTCTGATCGGGACCGGCCCGGGATCGACGTAAGGACAGTACGTCGATCCCGAGCCGGCACCGCATTGTCCGCCCGTGGGTGCCGGCCCCCTGGGGAGGGGCCGGCACCCGGCCGGGCTTCCGCGCACCGGTCGCCGACGCCGGGACGCGCCGCGTCACGAGGTGGGCGCGAACGCTCCGCGGACCGCGCGCGCGTGATCGACATGACGGCCTGAGAGCGGCCACACCTGTGCGGTGGGCCGGACCACGACTCGTCGGACCGGGTCTCGCGCTGCGCGCGGTGCCCGCCCCGGGAGGTCCGACGCCGGCCGGCCGAACGCCCCGGCCCGGCGGCGTCGTCATGTCGCCCCTCTCGCGGGCGAGCTCACCGCGGAGGGCCGTAGCTCCGATCTCCGGGCCTCAGCCGGCCAGTGCCCGGACCGGCCCGGACAGCTCGGAGGCGAAGAAGTCGAAGAACCCGTCCGGGTCCGGCCCGGCGTTGATCAGCGCGAGACGGTCGTAGCCGGCCTCGGCGAACTGGCGGACGACGCCCATGTGCGACTCGACGTCGGGACCGGCGCCGAACACCTCCCGCATGTCGTCCTGGCGGACGAACGCGGTGGCGGCCTCGAAGTTGCGCACGTTCGGCAGCTCGGACTGGATCTTCCAGCCGGTCGGTCCGAACCGGAACTTCTCGTGGGCGGAGTCGATCGCTGCCTGCTCGGTCGGCGCCCAGGCCAGTGGGACCTCGGCGTAGCGGGGCCCGGTCCCGCCGGCGCCGCGGTAGGCGTCGACGAGGTCGGTGCGCGGCTCGGTGACGAACAGCGCGTCACCGAGCTCGGCCGCGATCCGGGCGGCCCTCGGCCCACCGGCCGCGACCGCGATCAGCGGCGGGGTCTCGGGAAGGTCGAACACCTGCGCGTCCTCGATCCTCAGGTGGTTGCCGCGGTAGGTGCGGTAGCCGCCGGACCAGAGCAGCCGGATGATCTCCAGCGCCTCGCGGAGCATCTCGTGCCGGACGCCGACCACCGGCCACTCGGCGCCGGTGATGTGCTCGGAGAGCCGTTCGCCCGACCCGACGCCGAGGACGAACCGTCCGTCGGAGAGCAGCGCGGTCGTGGCCGCGGCCTGGGCGATGATCGCCGGGTGGTAGCGGACGGTCGGGCAGGTCACTCCGGTCGCCAGCTCGATCCGCTCGGTCCGGGCCGCGATGGCGGCGAGCATCGACCAGGCGAAACCGGAGTGCCCGTGGCTGTCGAGCCAGGGATGGAAGTGGTCGCTGATCTCGACGAAGTCGAATCCGGCCTCCTCCGCCCGCACGGCCTGGCGGACCATCTCCTGCGGGGAGAAGGCCTCTGCGATCAACTTGAACCCGATCTGCACAACGCGTCCTCTCGTGGGTGGGCGTGCGGGGCGTACCCGGTGACGACCGCGGTCAGTCCTTCCCCGGGCCGGTCACCCGCGCCTTGCGCCACACGAGATCCTTCACACGCCCTGGTCTCCCCGGTGGCGCCCGGCGTGCACCTTGTGTGACGCGACACCGCTCTGACGTGCACGGACGGCGGATCCGCAGCCCCGGAAGTGCCTGTGGACAGCAGCGACGGGATCGGTACGGTGGAGAAGTCCGCAAGTCAGCCGAGGTGCCCGGTGGGACGTACGCGATCGCGGTCGCGTGGAGCGCCGGCACCCGTCGTCTCCTCCGGAGGGCCGTGCCATGGGCGGTGAGCCGCTGGTGAGTACCGAGCAGCGCACCGGGACGACCTGGCCGCAGGCCGAGTCGCGGGTCCGCCTGGACGAGTCGGCGCCGCGGGCCGGCGTCCGGGTGCTCGCGGTGGCCGGCGAGATCGACCGCACGGAGGCCGAGGAGATCCTGGAGCGGCTGGTCGGGCTGCTCGGGGCTCCGGACGCGCAGCTGGTCGTGCTCGACCTCGCCGCCGTGCGTTTCATGGGCTCGCACGGCCTCACGACCGTGGTGCACGCCCAGCGGAGCGCCGCGTCGCTCGGCCGGACCCTGCGCGGCGTCACCGGCGCGGCGAACCGCGCGGTCTCGCGCCCGATCACGATGACCGGCCTGGACCGGGTCATCGACTGGTTCCCGAGCCTGAGCTCGGCGACCGCCACCGAGCGCTAGGCGGGCGTGTCCCGGGCATTGCCGGCGGCCTCGACCGCGTCGACGATGCCCTGGTAGCCGGTGCAGCGGCAGATGTTGCCGGCCATCTCGGCGCGGATCGTCTCCCGGTCCGCACCCGGGTGGGTGTCCAACAGGTGCGCCGCGGTCATCAGCATGCCCGGCGTGCAGAAGCCGCACTGCAGGCCGTGGTGGGCGACGAACGCCTCCTGCAGCGGGTGCAGCGCGCCGTCGCCGTCCTGCAGTCCCTCCACGGTGGTCACCTCCGCGCCGTCGGCCTGCACCGCGAACATCAGGCAGGCCCGCGCCGGTGCGCCGTCGACGAGCACGGTGCACGCCCCGCAGACGCCGTGCTCGCAGCCCAGGTGGGTACCGGTGAGGCCGAGGTCCTCACGCAGCGCGTCGGCCAGCGTGCGGCGCGGCTCCACGTCGACGTGCGCCCGCTCACCGTTGACGATCAGGTGGACGTCCATCTCACTCCTCCACTCCCGTCCGCACGAGCGCCCGGCGGACCATCTCGGCGGCCATCGCGCGCCGGAACGGAACGGACCCGTGCAGGTCGGCGGTCGGTTCGATCTCCTCCGACGCGGCCCGTGCCGCGTCGCGGGCGGACCCGCCCCCGGCCAGGACCTCCTCCGCGGCGTGCGCGCGCATCGGCGCCGCGGACACCCCGCCCAGGGTGACCCGCAGCTCGTCGCCGAACTCGGTGACCACGGCCGTGACCAGCGCGAAGTCGCCATGGCGGCGCGCGAACTCGGCGAACCCCCAGCGCGAGGGCCGCGGGAAACGCACCGAGGTGATCATCTCGTCGTCAGCGAGCGAGGTCGTCATCATGCCGGTGAACAGCTCCGCCGCGTCGAGCTCGCGGACCCCGTCCGGCCCGGCCACGGACACGGTCGCACCGGTCGCCACGGCGACGACCGGCAGCTCCGCGGACGGGTCGGCGTGGGCGAGGCTGCCGCCCGTGGTGCCGCGGGTGCGGATCGCGGTGTGCCCGATCCAGCTCGCCGCCTCGGCCAGCAGCGGGTGGTCGGGCTGGGCCTGCAGAAGCGCGTGCCGGGCGAGCGCGCCGACCCGGACCGCGTCGCCGTCGGTCTCGACCGAGGACAGGCCGGGGACCCGGTTGACGTCGACGAGCACCGACGGCCGGGCCATCCGCATGGCCATCACCGGCACCAGGCTCTGCCCGCCGGCCAGGATCTTCCCGTCGCCGCCGGCCTGCCGCAGCGTCGTCACGACCTCGCCGACACCGGCCGGGCGGACGTAGTCGAACGGGGCGCACTTCATGCCCGGACCTCCTGCGCGTGCAGCGCCTCCCAGACCCGCGACGGTGACACCGGCAGCGTGTCGATCTCGATCCCGAGCGCGTCGTGCACGGCCCCGGCCAGGACCGCGTTCGGGCCGAGCGTGCCGCCCTCGCCGACCCCGCGGACCCCGAGCGGGTTCGCCGCGGGCCGCGAGACGTGCCCGATCACCATCTCCGGGATCTCGGCGCTGGTCGGCATCAGGTAGTCCAGCAGGGTGCCGGTCGAGAGGTTGCCGTCGGTGTCGTAGACGAGGTGCTCGTAGAGCGCGCCGCCGATGCCCTGCGCGATCGAGCCGGCGATCTGGCCGTCCACGATCTGCGGGTGCATCGCCCGTCCGGCGTCCTCGACGCAGACGTAGGACAGGATCGTCAGCTCCCCGGTCGTCCGGTCCACCTCGACGGCCGCGACCTGTGCGCCGGCAGCGAACGCGCCGCGGATCGGGTCGTAGAACCGCGTCGCCTCCAGGCCCGGCTCGATGCCCTCGGGCAGCCGGTGGGACTCCAGGTAGGCGACGCGCGCGACCTCGGCCACCGAGATCCGCGGTTCCGCCTCGCCGACGACCGAGATCCGTCCGTCGACGACGCGCAGGTCGTCGACGGAGGCCTCGAGCAGCCCGGCGGCCAGGTCGAGCAGCTTGGCCTGCACCGCCTGGGCGGTCCGGTGCGCGGCCCCGCCGCCGATCACGGCCTGCCGCGAGGAGAACGCGCCGAAGCCCCACAGCGAGGCGTCGGTGTCGCCGATCCGGACGTCGACGTCGTCGTAGGTGACGCCGATGCCGTCGGCGACGATCTGCGCCACGGTCGTCTCCAGTCCCTGGCCCTGCGAGGTGACGCCGGAGAACACGGTGACCCGGCCGTCCGCGTTGATCCGCACCGTGCACGCGTCGTGCCCGGTCCGGAACGGCATCCGGGGCCCGGCGCTGGCGGCCCGGCCGAGGCCGGTGAGCTCGTTGTAGAGCGCGACGCCGATCCCGATCGGCGCCTCCCCCGCGGCCCGGCGCCGCTCCTGCTCGGCACGCACCGACGGGTAGTCGATCAGGTCGAGGGCCTTGTCCAGGCACTCCGCGTAGTGCCCCGAGTCGTCGACCAGCCGCGACGGCATCTTGTAGGGGACGTCCTCGGGCATGATCACGTTGCGGCGCCGGATCTCGACCGCGTCCAGCCCGAGCCGCGCGGCGGCGGAGTCGAACATGGCCTCCATCGCGTACACGCTCGCCGGGCGGGCGACACCGCGGTAGGGCCCGGACGGCGCGGTGTTCGTCGCGACGCCGCGCACCGTGGCGCGGTAGTGCGCCAGCCTGTACGGCCCGGACAGCAGCCCGCCCGCCATCAGCGGCTCGATCCCGGCCGTCCACGGGTACACCGAGTAGGCGCCGACGTTGCAGGTCACGTCCGCGTCGATCCCCAGCAGCGTGCCGTCGCCGTCGAACGCGGCGCGCATCCGGTAGCGGTGGTCGCGGGCGTGGGTGGCGGCGAGCAGGTGCTCGGCGCGGTCCTCGGTCCACTTCAGCGGCACGCCGGGCATGGCGCGCGCCATCAGGCACAGCGCGACGTCCTCCGGGTAGAGCACGGCCTTGACGCCGAACCCGCCGCCGACGTCCGGGGCGATCACCCGGACGTTGCCCTCCGGCAGGTCCATCAGCTCGGCGATCATGTTCCGGACGATGTGCGGCACCTGGGTGCCGTTCCAGAACGTCAGCCTGCGGTCGGCGGCGTCCCACACGGCGACGCCGGCGCGGCACTCCATCGGGTTGCCGGAGTGCCGGTTGGTGACCAGGTCCCGCTCCACCACGACGGCGGCGCCGGCGAACGTCTCGTCCACCTCGCCCGCGGTGAACGTGCGCTCGAGCAGCACGTTGTCCGGCGCCTCGGCATGCACCGGTTCCTCCGGCGGCTCCCAGGCGCAGACGGTCGGCGGCAGCGGGTCGTAGTCGATCTCGACGAGCTCGCACCCGTCCTCGGCGCGGTAGCGGTCCGCCGCGACGACCGCGGCCACCGGCTCCCCCGCGAAGCGGACCTTCCCGTGTGCGAACACGGGCTGGCCGGTCTCCACGTAGGAGGGCAGCGCGGACTGCGCACGCAGCTCGACGTCGGCGAAGTCGGCTCCGGTGAACACCCGGACGCCGGTCCCGACCGCCTCCGAGGTGTCCACACCGGTGATCCGGGCGTGCGCCACCGGGCTGCGCAGGAACGCGACGTGCCGCATCCGGGGCAGCTCGAGGTCGGTGACGAACCGGCCGTGCCCGGTGACCAGGCGCTGGTCCTCCTTGCGGCGGACGCTCCGTCCCAGGCTCCCGGTGGTGGGCTCCCCGCTCACGGCATCGCGTATCCGCCGTTGACGGACACGATCTGGCCCGTCGTCCAGGAGGAGAGCGGCGAGGCCAGCATCAGCACCATCGGCGTGACGTCGTCCGGGTGCCCGAAGCGGCGCAGCGGGTACATCGCGAGGACCTTCTTCATCTGCTCCGCCTCCGGGGTGCCGGCGTGGGCGTCGAAGTTGTCGGTGCGGACCAGCGCCAGCGACACCGCGTTCGCCCGGATCCCGAACCGGGCCAGCTCCTTGGCCAGCGACCGGGTCAGCCCGACGGTGGTCGAGCGGGCCGTCGCGGTGACCAGCAACCCGGACTCCCCGACCCGCCCGGAGTCGCCCATCAGGTTGACGATCGACCCCGCCTTCCGTTCGGACATCCTCGTGGCGACGGCGTGCGTGAGCTGCAGCGTTCCAGTCACCGTGACGTCGATCTGCGGCGCCCAGTCCTCCGGAGTGGACTCCAGGAAGCGCTGCTTGCGCGTCACCGCCGAGTTGTTGACCAGCACCCCGATCGGGCCCAGCTCCGACTCCACGCGCTCGACGAGCGTCGCCACGTCGCCCGCGTCGCGGGTGTCGCCACCGACCGCGATCGCCTTCACCCCGAGCTCGGCGGCCTCGGCCGCGGCCTTCTCCGCGCCCTCGCCGGAGGAGTGGTGGTGGAACGCGACGTGCGCGCCCTCGGCCGCGAACGCCAGCCCGATCGCCCGGCCCAGCCCCTGTCCGGCCCCGGTGACCAGCACCGTCGTTCCCGCCAGCTGCAGATCCATGTCCGTTCCTCTCCTCAGACCGACCGGAACGTGCGGTGGCCGCCGGTCGTCACGACCCGGCCGAAGCGCAGGTCCGGGAAGTGCGCGCCGACCACCAGGTCGGAGGTGTCGGCAACCTCGTCGGCGAGCGCGTTGCGCACGGCGCTCGCGGCGACCGGGTCGACGTCGAACACGGCCTCCCAGTCGCGCTCGGCCAGCTCCACCACCGAGTGCACGACGTCACCGAGCAGCAGCGCGCGCTCGTCACCGTCGGAGACGACGTAGACCGTCGAGCCGGGCGTGTGCCCCGGCGTGTGCCGCGTGCTCAGGCCCGGGGCCAGCGCGACGTCGTCGGTGAACGTCTCCAACCGACTCTCCAGCGGGGAGAGCTTGCGGACGGCGCCGGGCTCGGCGTCGGCCGACTCCACGAAGTGCGCCCAGTCGTCGGCGTGCACCCGGTAGGTGGCGCCCGGGAACACGACCTCGCCCTTGCGGGTGGCCCAGCCGACGTGGTCGAAGTGCAGGTGCGTGAACACGACGTCGGTGACGTCGTCGGGCGCGACACCGTGCCCGCGCAGCGAGTCCAGGAACCCGCCGCCGACATACTTGCCGTTGTCGATACCGCCGACACCGACGTCGACCAGCACGACCCGGTCGCCGGTCCGGACGAGGAACCCGCCCAGCGGCATGTGCAGCACGCCGTCGCCGTCGACCTGGTCGGCGTGACACGACCAGGCCTCGTCCCCGGGCACGCCGGGGCGGCTCAGGACCTCCGTGGCCACCTCGTGCCCCGTGCCGTCCCGCACGGGCAGGATCTCGACCGCACCGATCCGCACCGGCCCACCTCCACTAACGCTCATTAGTCACTCTAGCCCGACGCCACCTGGTCCCGCAGCCGGAACCGGAGGATCTTCCCGGACCCGGTGCGCGGGATCGCCCCGACCTCGACCAGCCGGGCCGGGACCTTGAACGACGACAGCCGCTGCCGGGCCCCGGCCAGCACGGCGTCGTGGTCGAGCGGGCCGGGCCCGCGCGGCACGACGAACGCGACCGGCACCTCGCCGAGGTGCTCGTGCGGAACCCCGACGACGGCGGCGTCGGCCACCGCGTCCATCCCCAGCAGGGCGTCCTCCACCTCGGCCGGGTAGATGTTCTCCCCGCCGCGGATGATCAGCTCCTTGGTCCGGCCGCTGATCCGCAGGTAGCCGTGCCCGTCGCGGCGGGCCAGGTCGCCGGTGCGGTACCAGCCGTCGACGATCGCGGCCGCCGTCGCGTCCGGCAGGTGGTGGTAGCCGGGCGTGACGTTCGGGCCCTGCACCCAGATCTCGCCCTCCTCGCCCGGGAGCACGTCGCGCAGCGTGGCCGGGTCGACCAGGCGCACGGTCAGGCCGGGCAGCGGCAACCCGCAGGAGCCCATCACCCGCTCGCCGGTCGGCCAGTTCATGGTGACCATCGTCGAGGTCTCGGTGATCCCGTAGCCGTCGAGCAGCGGCACCGAGAACGCCGCCTCGAAGCGCTCGTTGACCGCGGCGGCCAGGATCGCCCCGGCCGAGATGCACATCCGCAGCCCCGGAGCGTCGAGGGTCTCCAGCCGGTCCACCAGGTAGTGGAACATCGTCGGGACGCCGGGCAGCACCGTCACGTCGCCCTCGGGCCCGCCGGTGAGCCGCTCCGCGACGTCGTCGACGGAGAACCGGGGCAGGATCCGCTCGCTGGCCCCGACCGCGGCCACGCCGAGCACGCACAGCACCAGCGCGTAGGAGTGGAACAGCGGCAGCGGCGAGAGCAGCACGTCGTCCGGGCCGATCCCGATCGGCGCCCAGCACGCCGCGACGACCCAGAAGCAGCCGCGCTGGGTCAGGTACACGCCCTTGGGACGGCCGGTGGTGCCGGAGGTGTAGAGCATCCAGGCGGTGTCGTCGAGGCCGAGGCAGTCGCGCGGTCCCTGCGCCGCGGGCGCCGCGACCAGGTCGGCGTAGGCGATCTCGCGCGGCTCGACCCCCTCCGCCGGTACGCCCCCGACCACGACGACCGCCAGCAGGTCCGCGCCGGAGGCCAGCCCGCGTACGACGTCGAGGTGCTCGGCATCGGTGATCACGACGCGCGCCCCGCTGTCGCCCAGCACGTGCTCGACCTCGGTGACCGGCGACGCCGGGTTCACGCAGACCGCCACCGCACCCGACCGCGGAACGGCCAGGTAGGACTCGGCGACCTCGACCCGGTTGTTCAGGTAGAGCAGCACCCGGTCGCCGCGCTCGACGCCGGCCTCCTGCAGGTGCCCGGCCAGGCGCGCCGTGGTGCCGGAGAGCTCGGCGTAGGTGATCGTGCGGACGTCGTCGACGAACGCGGTCCGGTCCGGTCGCCCGGCCGCGTGACCGGCCAGGATCTCGTGCACCGGCCGGATGTACTCGGTACGCAGCACCGTCGCCCTCCCTCGATCCCCGTCGACCGCGGCTGGAGCCGTCCAGCTAGCTAACGCTCATTCGTCTGGCGAACGTAGCGACGCGTCCCCGCCTCGCGCAAGGGCCGGGCATGCGCGGGCACGCGGCTAGGGTGATCCGCATGTGCCCGGCAAGGCCTGCGGTGACCAGGGAGACGGTGCTCGACCAGGCCCTGACGCTGTTCGCCGAACGCGGCTACCACGGGACCCCGCTGAGCGAGATCGCCGAGGCGCTCGGCATCCGCACGCCGAGCCTCTACAACCACATGGGCTCCAAGCACGAGCTGCTGGAGACGATCCTGACCCGGACCCTGGACGAGGTGCTCGCCGACTTCGCCGCGGCCGTGCGCGACGTCGACGGGCCGGCCGCGCGGCTGCACGCCGCGACCCGTGTCTACGCCCTGCGCCACGCCACGCACCGGCGCGAGGCCCTGGTCGTCAACCGGGACACCACCAGCCTCGACGAGCCGGACCTGTCCCGGGTCCGGGAGCGTCGCCGCGAGCACGAACGCGCCGTCCGGGCGATCATCATCGACGGCGTCGGGACCGGCGGGTTCCAGGTCGGCGACCCGGCACTGGCCTCGTTCGCGATCCTGGAGATGAGCGTCAGCATCGCCCGCTGGTTCCGCGACGACGGGCCCCGCACGGCCGAGCAGGTCGCCGACGAGTTCGCCGGGTACGCGCTGCGGATCGTGCGGTACCGGCCGTGACCCGCGCCCCTCTGACCGGCGAGTCCGTGCTGGATGCGGCCCTGACCCTGTTCGCCGAACGCGGCTACCACGGCACCGCGCTGAGCGAGATCGCCGGCGCGCTCGACGTCCGCACACCGAGCCTCTACAACCACATGCGCTCCAAGCACGACCTGCTGCGCACGCTCGTCGAACGCACGGTGACCGGCGTCCTCGCCGACTTCCGCACCGCCGTCGACGGCCGCACCGACCCGATCGACCGGCTGCACCACGCGACCCTGGTCTACGCCCGCCGGCACGCCACCCACCGCCGGGAGGCGATCGTGGTCAACCGGGACACCGGCAGCCTCGACGAGCCGCACCGCAGCGCCATGCAGGACCTGCGCCGCGCCCACGAGCACGGCCTGCGCGAGATCATCACCGACGGCGTGCGCACCGGCCGGTTCGCCGTCGACTCCCCCGCGCTGGCCTCGTTCGCGATCCGCGAGATGTGCGTGAGCATCGCGCGCTGGTTCCGCGACGACGGCCCGGTCGGTCCGGACCAGGTCGCCCGCGAGTACACCGAGTTCGCCCTGACGATCGTCGGGGTCGGGCGGGTCTGAGCGATCAGCCCGCGGCCAGGACCACCGCCAGCGGCAGCGGGACCGCTACCAGCACCAGCAGCACGGCGTTGACGACGCGGTACTCGCGCAGGATCGCGACGAACTCCCGGAGCACCGCGCTCGGCCAGTAGTAGCCGGCGGTCGGGGCTCCGACGGCCTGCGCGTCGACACCCAGCCGTCGCGCCAGCAGCGCGGCCCGGAGCACGTGGTAGTTGCTGGTGACGATCAGCCCGGTGCCCGCTCCGACGTCGGCACCGGCCTCGGCGCGGACCAGGGCGTCGCTGAGGCGCAGGTTCTGCTCGGTGTTGCGGGACGCGGTCTCGGCCCGCAGCGAGTCCGGCTCGGCGCCGTGCCCGCGTGCCCACCCGGCCATCGCCTCCCCCTCCGCGAGCCGCTCGTCGCCGCCCTTCCCGCCGGACATGACCAGCAGGCGGGCCCCGCGACGGGCGAACTCGGCCAGCCCCGTGCGGATCCGGGACGCCAGCAGCGGTGGCACCTCGCTGCCGTGCAGCCCGGACCCCAGCACCACCACCCAGTCGACGGGCCGGTCGCGCACGAGCCACACGTAGAGCCGCGCGTACCCCAGGTACGCGACGAACTGGAAGGACAGGAACAGCACCCCGAGGAAGCACACCAGCCAGCCGGCCCGTGCCCACAGCGAGTCCCCGAGCACCGCCGGGACGGCGACCGCGAACAGGCCGAGGATCAGCAGCCCGAGCAGCAGCGACAACGAGTTGCCCGCGCTGACCCGCTCCCGGCGCAGCATCACCAGCCCGTTCAGGATCAGGAACACGGCGAACACGACCGCGAGCAGCGGCGAGAGCACGGCCAGCACGATGCCGGTGGCCAGCACCGGGTTGCCGCCGGCGACGCCCAGGACGCCGGGGACGTTGCCGACCATCAGTGCCGAGGCGAGCAGCCAGTAGGAGTTGCCCAGCCGCCGCGGCTCGCTGCGGATCCGTCGCACGGTGACCAGGCAGAGCACCACGGTAAGCGCCAGCGGGACGGCGACGAGCAGGGCGTAGAGCGCGAGCGACACAGCGGTTTCGGACATCACACTTCACGGCGGTCGACGGGGAGGTGGTGGGCGGGGGCGGCACCTCAGGGCTCACATCTTGCTCGCCAGCCGCACCCGGCCGGGCACCGTGGCCGCCGTTCCACTCCATCGTGGACGGTATGTCGAGGGCGGCCGGCCCCGGTGCGGCTCCCGCCGCCCCGGTTAGCCTGCGGCGAGAACCTGCCCGGCGGCACACCGCCGGGCCACCGGCGGGAGGAGACGATCATGGGTGAGCCGACGACGCTCGCGGTCGAGACGGCGGACGGGGTCGCGCAGCTGCGCCTGGACCGTCCGGCCGCGGCCAACGCGATGAACCGGGCGATGTGGTTCGAGCTGCGCGACACGGTGCGCGCCCTGGACGCCGACCCGTCGGTGCGGGTCGTGGTGATCTCCGGGAACGGCCGCAACTTCTGCTCCGGGATCGACCTGGAGATGCTCGGCGGGCTGCGCGAGGCCGCGGGCGGCGACTCCCGTGGGCACGGATCCGACGAGCTGCGCCGGGTCGTCCTCGACCTGCAGGACTGCCTCACCAGCGTGGAGAGGTGCCGCAAGCCGGTGATCGCCGCCGTGCACGGCGTGTGCATCGGCGCGGGGCTCGACCTCGCCGTCGCCTGCGACCTGCGCTACGCCTCCGAGGACGCGAGGTTCGTGCTCAAGGAGGTGGACATGGGCCTGGCCGCCGACGTCGGCGTGCTGCAGCGGCTGCCCCGCATCGTCGGCGAGGGCGTCGCCCGCGAGATGGCCTACACCTGCCGCGCGGTCGGCGGCACCGAGGCCGCGCAGCTGCGCCTGGTCAACGAGGTCCTCCCGGACGCCGACGCGCTGCGGGAGCGTGTCGCGGCGCTGGCCGCCGAGCTGGCGGCGAAGTCCCCGCTCGCGCTGCGCGGCACCAAGCACGCCATCACCTACGCCCGTGACCACTCGGTGGCCGACGGTCTCGAGCAGATCGCGACCTGGAACGCCGGCACGCTGATCTCCGCGGACCTGGAGGAGGCACTGGCCGCCTTCGCCGGGAAGCGGCCCGGCCGCTACCGGGACTGAACCCGGCATCCGAACTCGATGGCGCCGCCCGGTGGCGCGGTGCACCCTCGACACCGGGGGTGACACGGATGGACATCACGATCGTCGGTGGCGGCGCCGCCGCGCTGATGACCGCGCTGCTCGCGGCGCGCGACGGTCACCGGGTCACCGTCCTCGAACGCGACACGCTGCCACGGCAGGCGACCGGCGAGGACGCCGCGGCCTCGGCGTTCCGCGGCAGCGCACCGCAGGTCGTCCAGCCGCACGTGCTGCTCTCGCTGTTCCGGCTACTGATGCGCGAGCACCTGCCCGACGTGTACCGGGACCTCCTCGCGGCGGGTGCGGTCGAGTCGGACCTGGCGGCGCAGATGCCTCCCGCGCTCACCGAGCGCGCCGTCGGCCCGGACGACGACCGCTTCACCATGCTGCTCACCCGCCGCTCCACCGTGGACTGGGTTCTCGGCCGCGCCGCGCGCGCCGAGCCCGGCGTCACGCTGCGGACCGGGGCGACCGTGCGCGGCCTGCTGACCGGCCCGGGCGCCCGGGGCCCTGCCGGGCCGCGCGTCGTCGGGGTGGGCACCGACGTCGGCGACCTGCGGTCCGACGTGGTCGTGGACGCGTCCGGACGCCGGACCCGGATCGACCGGTGGCTGGCCGCGATCGGCGCGCGCGCACGGCCGGCACGGTCCGCGGAGTGCGGTGTGGCCTACTTCAGCCGGCACTACCGGCTCCGCACCCGGAGCGGGCTGCCGGCCCGTCCGGACAACCGCACGATCCTCGCGCTCGACGAGTTCACCGTCGGGGTATGGGGCGCGGACAACGACACGATGGTGGTCGGGATCTGTCCGCTGACCGAGGACACGCGCTTCCGCCGCGTGCGTGACCCGCGCGTGTTCACCGAGGTCCTGCGGACGGTGGCCCCCTTCCGTGGCTGGCTCGACGTGATGGACCCGATCAGCGACGTGTTCCCGATGGCCGGCCTGCACAACACGATGCACCGGCTGGTCGCGGACGGGGCACCGCTCGCGCCCGGCCTGCACGCCGTGGGGGACAGCGTGTGCACCACGAACCCGACGCTGGCCCGCGGGCTCGGGGTCGGCCTGCGCGGCGCCCTGGACCTGGTCGAGGTCCTCGCCGAGCACCCGTCGGACCCGGTCGCCCGCGCGCTCGCGGCGGACCGTGCGGTCACCGAGCACGTCGAGCCGTACTACCTGGACCAGGCTCGGATCGACGCCGAACGCCTCCGCCGGGTGCGCGCGAACCTGGCCGGGCGACCGCCCCGGTCCCCCGCCGCGCCGGCCGGACCGGCCCCGTCCGTGGACCGGGTGGGTTTCGGGGAGCTGGCCGCGACGGCGCCGCACGACGCGTCGCTGTTCCGGTCCCTGACCACCGTGAAGGGCATGCTCGCCCGCCCGGACGACGTCTACACCGACCCCGCGGTCGTGCGCCGGGTCCGCGCCGTGCTGGACACCCACGGGGGCACCCCGGGGATCGCTCAGCCCGACCCCACGGCTCTGCACCGCGCCCTCCGCTGACGATCTCCCCCGGAGCGAGGGCACCGTCAGCGGCCGGGCGTCTCCACCACGACGTTGGTCGACTTGATGACCGCCACGGCGAGCTCGCCCGGGGCCAGACCGAGCTCGTTGACCGCCTCGGTGCTCATCAACGACACCACCCGGTGCGGCCCGCACTGGATCTCCACCTGCGCCATCACGGTGTCCGCGATCACCGAGGTGACCAGGCCGACCATCCGGTTGCGGGCCGAGGACCGGATCGACGACTTCTCGCCGGGCAGGGTGGCGTGCTCACGGCTGAACGTGGCCAGGTCGACGCCGTCGATCACCTTGCGGTTCGACGCGTCGGTGCGCACCGACAGATGCCCCTGGTCGACGTAGCGGCGCACCGTGTCGTCACTGACGCCGAGCAGCTCCGCCGCGTAGGAGATCCTGAACATCGCCACCGCGCCGATGCTAGGACCACCGGCGACCGCGCCGGACCTCGGCCCGGCCGAAGTGCACTCCGGCCGGCGTCAGAGGACCGTCCACAACGTCTCGAAGTCGATCACCCGGTTGCGCCGCAGCATGAGCGCCCGCTCCACGGCGGCGAGGACGCCGGCCACGATCAGGGTGGTGGTGATCCAGCCCGGCATCTGGACCGGGGAGGTGAAGGTGCCGACGACCTCGGCGATCCGGTCGATGCGGGTGAGGAGCTCGAGCGCCTCCGGGACGGCCAGGACGAGGTTGACGAGCAGGATCGCGATCGCCAGCCACCCGATCACCCGGCTCAGGACGCGGTGACGGCGGTGCATCCGGCCGCGCCGGTACTCCAGGGTGCCGGGCACCGGGTCGAGACGCCGTTCCTCGCCCCCGTCTCCGACCAGGTGCATCCGCCGCACCCCGTACAGGGTGACGGCGACCTCGATCGTCGCACCGGGAACGGGGAACGACGCCGGCATGTCGGCCTTCGCCTGCCGGCGCCCGTCGACGTAGAGCTCGGCGCGCCCGTCGTCGCGGGTCCCGTCGATCTCGACCGTGTAGGTGGCCCGCGCCCCGCCGGGCCCGGGATGGTCGACGGCGTAGAGGTGACGGTGCAGGACCTCCCGGCGCCGGAGCGGCCGCAGCGGCTTCCCCCTGCTGGTGACGACGTCCATGGTTCCTCCGACGGGTTTCGCGGTGTCGTTCCCTGGCACCAGCTGACGCCATGCCGCCGGGGCACACTCAACTGCGCCTCGAGCACATGTGACACATATCTCACCGGAGACCGCGACGTCGCTCGCCCTCTCGGAGCTCGGCTGTCGGCAACCCTCAGTGAGGGTTCGTTTCAGTTATCCGGTAGAACTTCGGTGATCGAGATGGCCGAAGGTCCCCCGTCGGAAGGCGCCACGCATGGGCGAGCCGAACCTGTCCCGTCGCACGTTCGTCGTGGGAGCCGGAGCCGGACTGGCCCTCGCCGCCGGCGCCGCGTCGTCCGCGCTCGCCCCGGCCGCCCGGGCCGCCTCCGGCCCGGCGGTGAGTGAGCAGCGGCGCAGGGC
Source organism: Pseudonocardia sp. KRD291 (assembly GCF_019263595.1). Classification (GTDB taxonomy): domain Bacteria; phylum Actinomycetota; class Actinomycetes; order Mycobacteriales; family Pseudonocardiaceae; genus Pseudonocardia. The sequence continues at coordinate 26,391 of NZ_JADQDD010000020.1, forward strand.
CGTCGTGATCGGAACGGGCTTCGGCGGCGCCGTCACGGCGTTGCGGCTGGCCCGGGCCGGGGTGCCGACCCTGGTGCTCGAGCGGGGGATCCGGTGGCCGATCACGCCGGACGCCGAGACGTTCCCGCACATGTTCTCCCCGGACCGCCGCGCCGCCTGGCTGAGCCCGTCGACGGTGCTGACCGGGTCACCGCCGAGGTTCTGGAAGCCCTACACCGGGGTTCTCGAGAGGGTCCGCGGCGTCGGGATGGACGTGTTCTGCGGAGCCGGGGTGGGGGGCGGTTCGCTGGTCTACCACGGCATGACCATCCAACCCCGCGGTGACCACTTCGCGGCGTCGATGCCCTCGGTGCTCGACTACGACGCCTTCGACCGGGACTACTACCGCCGGGCCGCGGCCGTCCTCAAGCCGGAGCCGATCCCGGACGACGTCCTCGCCGCACCGTCCTACAGGTCCTCCCGGATGTTCCTCGACCGCGTGGCCGACAGCGGTCTCGAGCCCTACCGGGTGCCGATCCCGATGGACTGGGACGTGGCCCGGCGCGAGCTGCGCGGCGAGATCACACCCTCCTACACCACCGGTGACGTCCTGTACGGGGCCAACAACGGCGGCAAGAACACCGTCGACCGCACCTGGCTCGCCGAGGCCGAGGCGACCGGGCGGGTCGAGGTCGCCACCCTGCACCGCGTCGCCGACATCGAACGCGACCCCGCGGGCCGGTGGGTGGTGCACGTGGAGCGCATCACCACCGACGGCGACGTCGTCGAACGCATCCGGATCACCACCGACGCCCTGTTCCTCGGCGCCGGGTCCGCCGGCACCAGCCGGCTGCTGGTCAAGGCGCGGGCCAAGGACCTGGTCCCCGACCTGCCCGAGGGCGTCGGCGCCAACTGGGGCAACAACGGCGACCGGATCTTCAGCTGGACCCCGGTCGGCGACAGCCCCGGAGCGCTGCAGGGCGGGCCCGCGTGCGTCGGGGTCCGCGACTGGGACAACCCCGCCGGACCGATCACCATCGTCAACGGCGGCGTGCCGTTCCCGACCGACGTCGGGACCACCAGCGTCATCGGCTTCTCGATCGTCGAACCCCGCGGCGTGTTCCGCTACGACCCGGTCGCCGACGACGCGAAGCTGCACTGGAGCCAGACCTACGACGCGCAGCAGACCGCGGCCACCACGAAGCAGGTCCGGCGCATCCTCGGTGGCGGAAAGCTTGTGCAGGGCCTGGCCAACATCACGCTCGACACCAGCACCGTCGAGACCACGACCTACCACCCGCTCGGCGGTGCGACCATCGGCGACGTGTGCGACCCGCACGGCCGGGTCCTCGGCCAGCGCGGCCTCTACGTCAACGACGGTTCACTGATCCCGGGCAGCACCGGTGCCTGCAACCCGTCCCTGACCATCGCGGCGCTGGCCGAACGCAACATGGACGAGGTCGTCACCCACGACGTCGGCACCGTCTTCTGAGGACCGCCGGTTCCGAGGACTGCCGGGTCGTCGGGTCTCAGCGGGAGATCGGGTGCTCCCCCAGGAAGCCGGTGACGATCTTCGTGAGGTCCTCGGGACGCTCGACGTGCGTGCCGTGGCTCGACCCGGGTCCCGTCACGAGCTCGTAGCGTGCGCCCGGGATCGCGTCGGCCACCTTCTTCGCCTGCCACGGCGGGGTCAGCAGGTCCTGCTCCCCGACGACGACCAGCGTCGGCGCGGAGATGGCGCCGAGCCGGTCCAGCGAGTCGTGCGCCAGGTCGGCGTCCCACTGCTCGACCGTGACCTGCATCTGCTCCTCGTTCTGCGGGAACGCCGGCAGCAACGGCTCCAGCATCTGCGCGAAGTCCGGGTGGTCGAGCAGCTGCGGGGAGAACGCGAGACCGGACGTGACCAGCGCCGACTCCATGTCCCGGTGGACGTAGGGCAGCCGCAGCGCGCTGAGCACCGCCCGCTGGAAACCGTCGCTGCGGCCCCACGTCGCGTACAGCAGGGCGGAGGCGACCTGGTCGGGGTGGGCCAGCGCGAGCTCCTGCGCGGCCGCCGAGCCGAGTGACCAGCCGAGCACGTGCGCGCGGGGTACCTCGAGCGCCTCCAGCAGCGCGGAGGCGTCCTCGGCGAGCGATGCCACGCTGATCGGGCCGGTGCCGCGGTCGCTGCCGCCGAGGCCGCGGTTGTCGAACGCGATCACCTGGTGGGTCTGGGCGAGGCGCGACGCCAGCTCGGCCCACAACGCGATCGAGCCGGACGTTCCCATGATCAGCAGCAGCGGCTCGCCGCTGCCGCTGATCTCGTAGTTCAGCGTGGTTCCGGTGCGGACGGAGATGCGGGGCACGGTGGTTCTCCCGGGGAGGTGAAGGGAAAGGAGGTGTTACCGGTACCGGAGGCCGTCGTCGAGGTCGGCCTCGGGGAGTGCGACGCGGTCGTGGTCGTGTTCGTGCATGTGGGTCCACGGCTCGCGGTCGCCCTGGCGGAACATCCGGTCCTGTGAGCGTTGGACGTATCCGGGGTTGAAGTTGTCCAGGTCGCTCCAGGGCAGCCGCGGCATGTCCTCGTCCCCGGGGCGCAGCGCCGGCACGACGGTGGTCGCTCCCCGCTCGGCCATCCGCTCGAACAGGCGGCCGACGAGGTCGTTGATCAGGTCGACCCGCAGCGTCCAGCTGTGCCGGAAGTAGCCGAACGCGTACGCCATGTTCGGCACACCGCTGATCATCATCCCGCGCCAGGTGACGCGGCTCGCGAAGTCGACCGGCTCGCCGTCCACGGTGAACGGGATGTCGCCGAACACCGACAGGTTGAAGCCGGTGGCGGTGACGACGACGTCGGCCTCGAGCACCTCGCCCGAGGAGACCTGGACACCCTTCTCGGTGAACTCGCTGATCGTGTCGGTGACCACGGAGGCCTTGCCCTCGCGCATGGACGCGAAGAAGTCGCCGTCCGGGACGAACGCGATCCGTTGCTGCCACGGCCGGTAGCTCGGGGTGAAGTGCTTCTCGACGTCGGTGCCCTCGGGCAGGAGTGGCCGGATCGTCTCGACGAGGAACTCGTGCAGCTGGTCCGGGTCGTCACGACCCGTCGTGGCCAGCCAGTCGAGCTGCTGGACGTACTGGCGACGGAGGATCTCGTGCGTCCAGTCCGGCGGTAGGTCCAGCGGCTCCAGCATGGTTGCGAGCTCGTGCACCGTGGGAGCGGGGAACCAGTACGACGGCGAGCGCTGCAGCGTCGTCACGTGCTCGGCGGTCCCGGCCAGCGCGGGCACCAGGGTCGCCGCCGTCGAGCCGGAACCGATGACCACGACCCGCTTGCCCGCGCAGTCGAGGTCGTCCGGCCAGAGCTGCGGGTGCACGACAGTGCCCTCGAACCGCTCCGTGCCGGGCCACTCGGGCGTGTAGGGCTCGTCGTGGTTGTAGTAGCCCTGGCACATCCAGAGGAACGAGGCGGTGAGCCGCAGCCGCTCGCCGGTGTCGGTCCGGACGACCTCGGCGGTCCAGCGGGCGTCGTCGGACGACCACTGCAGCGCCGTCACCCGGTGGTCGTAGCGGATCCGGCCTGCGAGATCGTCCTCCTCGATGACCTCGTCGAGGTAGTCGAGGATCGCGCCGCCTGCGGCGATGGACGCTCCGCGCCACGGCTTGTGCCGGTAGCCGTAGGTGAACAGGTCGCTGTCCGAGCGGGCGCCCGGGAAGCGGTGCGTCCACCACGTCCCGCCGCGTGCGTCCTGCGCCTCGAGGATCGCGAAGCTGCGGTCGGGGAACTCCGTGCGCAGCCGGTGGGCGGCGCCGATGCCGGACACACCGGCCCCGATGATCAGGACGTCGAGGTGCTCGTTCTCACTGCTGCGTTGTTCCTGATCGGCCGTGGCGGCACGGGTCATGGGCCGTTCTCCCTGGGTCGACGATGACGGGACGCACCGACGGTAGGCCGGGCGGCCGGGGTCGGCCCTGTCCCAACATCGGACGGTTCCGTGCTTGACCGCCGGTCGCCTAGTGTGAGTGCGACCACAGGGAGGTGCCGTGCATGGGTGACGTCCTCGCTCGTCGCAGGCTCCTGGCTTCCGCCCGCGCGCGGCTCCTGGACCGACCCGACGCCGACCTGCCCGGGATCCCGGACCACGTGGCGGCCTCCTGGCGCCGGAGCCTCGCCCGCGGCGTCGACCCGGAGCTGGTGGCCAACCGGCACCACCCGGACCTGGACGTGGACTCCCGGCTGGTGCGGTGCGCCCGTCCGGTGATCGAACAGCTGGCCGAGCAGATCGCGGGCGTCCCGGTGTGCGTCGTGCTCACCGACGAGCGGGCCCGCCTGCTCGTCCGGCTGGACACCGCGGCGTCGATCGGGCGGGCCGCGGACGACAACCGTTTCGCCGAGGGGTTCGGGTACGACGAGGCCGCGGTGGGCACCAACGGGGTCGGCACCGTCCTCGAGTCCGGCGGACCGGTGCACGTCGTGGGCGCCGAGCACTTCGTCGAGCCGCTGCAGTCCTACGCCTGCGCCGGCGCACCGGTGCGCGACCCGTTCACCGGGCGGATCGAGGGCGTGCTCGACGTCAGCTGCCGGGCCGAGCACTCGTCGCCGATCCTGCACTCGGCGGTCACCTCGGCGGCCGCGCGTATACAGGACGCCCTGCTGCACGACCGGGACACCGGCCAGCAGGCACTGTTCGACCTCTACACCCGGGTCGAGGCCCGCTCCCGGCGCGCGGTACTCGCGGTCGGCAGGCGGACGGTGCTGGCGAACACCGCGCTGCACACCCTGCTCGAGCCGCGTGACCTCGCCGCGCTGCAGGACCACGCCCGGTTCCGGATGCATCGCGGCCCCGACGTCGACGACCGTCTCGACCTGCCCTCCGGGGTCCGGGTCCGGATGCGCGGCGCCAGTGTCACGGTCGGCACCACGGTGGCCGGGCTGGTCGCGGTGGTCTCGGTATCGGCCGAGGCCGGCGGCGGCGCGCTGTCCCGCGGGGCGCCGGACCCCCGATCGGTGCCGGCGAGCACCAGCCCCGCCTGGCGCGTGGCGTGGACCGCGGCGGCCGATGCGGTCCGCGCCGGGACGCCGCTGCTGGTCGTCGGTGAGACCGGGAGCGGCCGCCGCAGGCTGCTCGCCGACCTGGACCGCGCGCTGCACGGTCCGGGCCGGGTCGTCGAGGTCGGGCCCGCCGACACCGGCGAGGACCCGGCGGACCGGATCCGGCGTTCCGGACCGTCGCCGCTGGTCGTGCTGGCCGACGTCGACCGGTGGGACGGGGTCCCGCCGGGCCTGCCCGGTGCGCTGCGCGCATCCCGGGCACGGCTCGCGGCGACCGCCGCGGACCACGCGCGGCGCGGGGCCGACGTCGCCGAGCTGCTCGCCGGCGTCCGGCGCTCGGTGACGGTGCCACCGCTGCGGAACCGGTCGGGTGACCTCCCGTCGCTGGTGACCGACGTGCTGGCCGACCTCGCACCCGGCCGCGACGCCCGGCTGTCCACGGAGGCGCTGCGCACGCTGGCCCGGCACGGGTGGCCGGGCAACGTCGCGGAGCTGCGGGACGCGCTGGCCACGGCGCTGCGCAGGCGCCCGGTGGGGATGTTGGGCGTCGGCGACCTGCCCGAGTCCTGCCAGAGCGCTCCGCGGGGCGCGCTGCGCCCGGTCGACGAGGCCGAACGCGACGCGATCGTGGTGGCGTTGCGCGAGTCGGACGGGAACCGCGCGGCCGCCGCCGCGGCGCTGGGCGTGGCCCGCTCGACGCTCTACCGCAAGATCGCGCAGTACGGCATCACGGCCTGAGTGTCCGTGGCGCCGGACGCTACGTCGCCACGCGGTGGGCGAGTACGTCGTCCATGTGGGTCTCGGCGACGCCACGGGCCCCCGACCCGGCTCACGTCGCTCACGCCGAGACCACGACGGCGCGTCGACCCCGAGGACGTCGAGGTTGTCGTGCGCGGCGCGGCGGAGGCGGATTCACCCCGCTGCAGTCCTCGACGCTCGAGTCCGTGGCCGCGCGTCTCGACGCGACCCCGATGTCGGTGGCGCTCGCCTGGCTGCTCCACCGGTCGCCGAACATCCTGCTGATCCCGGCCGCCGGGCGGCGTCCCGCCACCTCCGGTGCCGACGTCGAGTACCCGTCCGCCGCGTGCCGACCCTGACCGACGAAAAACCCCCGGTGGATCGCGGTACAAGCGATCTACCAGGGGTTATGTGGTGCGCCCGAAGGGATTCGAACCCCTAACCTTCTGATCCGTAGTCAGATGCTCTATCCGTTGAGCTACGGGCGCATGTCTTCAGTTGTGCTGACGCCGCCACACCCCGGAGGATCCGGCCGCGCCAGTGCGGAGGCTCCGGGATTTGAACCCGGGATGGGGGGTTACCCCAAACCGCATTAGCAGTGCGGCGCCATAGACCAGACTAGGCGAAGCCTCCCCGGTGCCTCACGGCCACCAGCGAAGCCAAGAGTACACACCGGGATCGATCGGTCTCGACCCGGGGCCGGGGTCAGCGTCCGGCCATGTCGAGGAACGGCGTCAGGGAGTCGGGGTTCTGCAGCGCGCCGGTGCTGACCGCCTTCTCGGGCGCGGTGCCGGCCAGGATCTTCTTCACCGGCACCTCGCACTTCTTGCCGTTCAGGGTGCGCGGCACGGCATCCACGACGATGAACCGGTCCGGGACGTGACGCGGTGACAGCTCCTTACGCAACGCCTTGCGCAGCTGCGGCTCGACCTCCTCCAGCGACGCGCCGGGCCCGAGGACCAGGAAACAGAGCAGCGAGCCCTCCTCCTTCGCGCCCAGCGCCGTCGTGTCGATCACCAACGAGTCCGCGACAGCGTCGAACGCCTCGACCACCGCGTAGAAGTCCGCGGTGCCCATCCGGACCCCGCCGCGGTTGAGCGTGGAGTCCGAACGGCCGTAGATCACATAGGAGTTCCGCGGGGTGCGCCGGACCCAGTCGCCGTGACGCCACCGGCCGGGGAAGTCCTCGTAGTAGGCCTCCCGCAACCGTGAGCCGTCCGGGTCGTCCCAGAACATCACCGGCATCGACGGCATCGGGGTGGTGATCACCAGCTCGCCGACGTCGTCGAGCAGGTCGGCGCCGTCCTCACCCAGCGACCGGACGTCGGCGCCGAGCGCGGCACACGAGAGCTCTCCGAGCCAGACCGGCACCGTCGGGGCGGAGCCCAGGAACGCCGCGCAGACGTCGGTGCCGCCCGAGACCGAACAGATCTGGATGTGCGCACCCGCCGCGTCGGCGATCCACCGGAAACCCTCCGACGACAACGGCGCACCCGTCGAGCCGAGCGCCGCCATCGACGACAGGTCGTACTCGTCGCCGGGGCGCAGGCCGGCCTTGAGGCAGGACTGCACGTAGGGCGCGGACACCCCGAACAGCTTGACCCGGTGCTTCGCGGCCAGCTTCCAGAGCGCGCCCAGGTCAGGGTGGCCGGGGCTGCCGTCGAACATCACGATCGTCGCCCCGACGAGAAGGCCCCCGATCAGGAAGTTCCACATCATCCAGCCGGTGGTGGTGAACCAGAAGAACCGGTCACCGGGGCCGAGCCCCTGCTGCAGCCGCATCGCCTTGAGGTGCTCGAGCACGATGCCGCCGTGCCCGTGCACGATCCCCTTGGGCAGCCCGGTCGTCCCGGAGGAGTAGAGCACCCACAACGGGTGGTCGAACGGCACGGCGGTGAACTCCAGCGGCGCGTGCTCGGCGGTGAACTCCGCCCACGGCGTCGTGCCCTCCAGCGTGGCGTCGGGGTCGAGGTAGCCGACCAGGACGGTCTCGCGCAGGCTCGGCATCTGCCCGGCCAGGGTGGCGACGTTCTCGCGGATGTCGTAGGCCTTGCCGCCGTAGCGGTAGCCGTCCACCGCCACCAGCACGGCCGGCTCGATCTGGGCGAACCGGTCGTGCACCGCGCGGGCGCCGAAGTCGGGGCTGCACGACGACCAGATCGCGCCCAGACTCGCCGCGGCCAGGAACGCGACCAGCGTCTCCACACAGTTCGGGGCCAGCGCGACGACCCGGTCGCCCCGCCCGACGCCGGCCCGCACCAGCCCGGCGCGGGCCCGTCCGACCTGCTCACGCAGCTCGGCGTGGGTGACCGTGCGCTCGACGCCGTCCTCCCGGACGAACTCGATCGCCACGTCCTCGTCGGCGCGCCCGGGGCCCGGGGTCAACGCGTGCTCGGCGTAGTTCAGCGTCGACCCGGGGAACCACTGCGCACCGGGCATCTCACGGGAGCCCAGCGTCGCCGTCGGCTTGTCGTGGAACAGCACCCCGGAGTACTCCGCCACCGCCGACCAGAAACCGTCCAGATCGCGGACCGACCACTCGTGCAGGGCCGCGTAGTCGGTGACGTCGGCGATCTCGACACCGCGCTCGTCACGGACCCACGCCGCGAAACGCGCGATCTCGGTGTCCGCGCCGGTGGCCGGGTCCGGTCGCCACACCGTCTCCGGATCGTCCGTCTCGACTGCGGTCCCGGTCTCTGCCGACGTCATGTGCCCACCTTCGCCGACGACGCGTCGCCGTGCCAGTGGTCTCCGCCGACCCGTCGCAGCTCACACCTCGTGCGCGGGCGCGTCAGCGCAAGTGGCTGTCGAACCAGTTCAGGACGCGCTGCCAGGCGTCGGCGGCGGACTCCTGGTCGTCGTCGAAGCGGTAGCCGGTGCTCGGGTACACGATCAGGTTCGTGGCCACGCCGGAACCGGCCGCGGCCTCGCGCAGCTTGTCCACGGCGGCGGGGTCGGTGGACTCGGAGTAGATGCCCAGCCACGGGCAGGTCAGCTCCGGGGCCGCGTCGACCAGGGCCGGGACGGTGCCCGCGGGCGCCTTCTCGATTCCCCCGCCGGCCACCGTGACGGCCGCGCCCAGCGTGCGGTTCGCGGCGACCAGCAGCGCGACCGTGCCGCCGAGGTCGAAGCCCAGCACGCCCATCCGGTCGCTGGGCACGTCGTGCTCGGCCAGCCAGCCGAACGCGGTGTCGCAGTCGCTCATGACCTGCTCGTAGTCCAGGCGCCCGACCTGGTCCGCGACCTGCGCGTCGTCGGTCTCGGCGCCCATCTCGTCGGCGCCGTCGCGGTGGTATAGGTGCGGGGCCACGGTGAGCCAGCCGTCCCCGGCGATACCGGAGACCAGGCCACGGACCGAGTCGGTGACGCCGCGGGCCTCGTGCAGCACCACCACACCGCCGCGGACCGGCCCGTCCGGGTCGGCGATCGTCAGGCGCAGCTCGCTGCCGTCCACCAGCGGCACGGTCTCGGTGCGGATCTCGGTCATGCACCGAGCCTGTCAGAGTGCCCGGACCCGGGTCATCCCCCTGCGGCTACCGTGACCGACATGACGCTGATCCGCCCCGATCTGGACACCCTTCCGGCCTACGTGCCGGGCCGCACCGTCCCCGGGTCGATCAAGCTGGCCAGCAACGAGGTCGCCGACCCTCCCGCGCCCGCCGTGCTGGCCGCGATCGCCCGCGCCGCCGCCGACGGGAACCGCTATCCCGACCTGGGCGCGGTCGAGCTCACCGGCCGGATCGCCGCGCTCCACGACCTGGCCCCGGAGCGGATCGCCGTCGGCTGCGGCTCGGTGACCCTGTGCCAGCAGCTCGTGCAGGTCAGCTGCCTCGGGCCGGGGGACGAGGTGATGTTCCCCTGGCGCTCGTTCGAGGCCTACCCGATCGTCACCCAGATCGGCGGCGCGGACGCCGTGACGGTCCCGCTCGACGGTGGGTTCCGCCACGACCTGGACGCGATGGCCGCCGCGGTCACCGAGCGGACCCGGCTGATCTTCGTCTGCAGCCCGAACAACCCGACCGGGCCCGCGGTGCACCGCGACGAGTTCGAGCGCTTCCTGGCCGCGGTCGGTTCCGACGTCGTGGTCGCCCTGGACGAGGCCTACGCCGAGTACGTCACCGATCCGGACGCCGTGACCGGGCGCCCGCTGCTCGACGAGCATCCCAACCTGGTGGTCCTGCGCACGTTCTCCAAGGCCTACCGGATGGCCGGGCTGCGGGTCGGCTACGCGCTGACCTCCGCCGAGCTCGCGACGGCGCTGCGCAAGGTGTGCCCGCCGTTCAGCGTCAGCTCGGTGGCCCAGGCCGGCGCGATCGCGGCGATCGAGAACCGGGAGGAGATCCTGGCCGGCTGCGCGAAGGTGATCACCGAGCGGGACCGGGTGCGGGACGCGCTCCTCGCGGCCGGGTTCACGGTGCCGGCCAGCGAGTCGAACTTCGTCTGGCTCCCGCTCGGGGAGCGGAGCACGGCGTTCGCGGCACACTGCGTCGAGCACAAGGTCGTCGTGCGGCCGTTCCAGCCGGACGGGGTGCGGGTGACGATCAGCCGTCCCGAGGAGAACGACGCCCTGATCGCCGCCGCGAGCGCGTTCACCGGCTGAGAACAGCGCCGATCTCCGGCGCGGCGCACACGACGGCCCGGCCCCGCGACGTCGTCGGGGCCGGGCCGGGTGCGGATGCCGCCTAGTGCTTGGCGGTGACCATCCTCGGGTACAGCGCGGCGGCCGCGGCGACCGCGATGATGCCGACGACGATCTGCAGGACGATCTCCCAGAGGTTCCAGACGCCGGCGGTCCCGAGGCCGAAGGCCTGGGCCAGCAGCGTGCCGATGACCACACCGACGATGCCGGCGACGATCGTCAGCCACATCGGGATGGCCTGCTTGCCCGGCAGGATCAGCTTGCCGATCACGCCGATGATCAGACCGCCGATGATGATTCCGATGATCCAGAAGAACGTGCTCATGGTTCCCTCCTCATGCCGGCCGGTCCGAGATGCCGAACGGCTGAGGCGTGGATAGCACGGTACGCGGCTTTCGACACCGTTCTGCAGGCAATGACGCCCGAACAGTTATCCGACGGAGTCGTTCCGTCCACAATTCGTCACCCGTGCGGGTTACGCAGGCCTGACCTGCGGGTTCGATAACGCTCGGTGGTCACGCGGCAGGCGCACGGGCACTTTCGGGAAACGTCACCGGATGGCCTCCGGCCGTACCTCCGGCATTTCCGATCACCGATGATCGCCGAATGCCTCATCCCTCCAGTTGGTATCCCGCGCCGCGCACGGTGCGGATCCGTTCGGGACCGATCTTGCGGCGGAGGTAGGAGATGTAGACCTGCACCAGGTTCGCCGACACCGGCTCGGCCCACGCCTGCCCGGCGAGATCGTCGTGCGAGACGACCTCGCCCGGGCGGGCGAGCAGCGCGATCAGCAACGAGTACTCGGTCGGCGAGAGCGCGACCGGCCGGCCGTCCACCGAGACCTCGCCGTGGTCGATCTCCACCGCGAGCCCGCCGTGGCTGAGCACCATCGGCGCCGGGAGCCCGGCCGCGGCGCGCAGGCGCAGCCGGATCCGGGCGGTCAGCTCGTCGACCATGAACGGGCGCAGCAGGAAGTCGTCGCGGTCGCCGCGCAGCAGCCCGATCAGGGCGGCGCGGCGTTCGCGCGAGGTGATCGCGACGACCGGGGTCAGCGGGGCCTCGTTGTGCAGTGCGCCGAGTACGACGCCCGGGTCGGGGCCGGGTAGCTCCATGTCGAGGACGACGAGCGCAGCGGCGGCCGAGCGGATGCCGTCGAGCAGGCCGATGCCGTCGGAGACCGGGACGACGGCGACGCCGTCGGAGACGAGCTCCTGGCGC
>NZ_JADQDD010000200.1 GCF_019263595.1 Pseudonocardia sp. KRD291
AGCGGAACGGTCATCCGCCCACCACCTCGGTACGCGCCCGGCCGCGTCGCCGGCGACCTGTCGCTGTTCGGGGCGCTCGGCGCGCTGCTCGGGTTCCACGCCGAGGACCCGCCGCCGGACTACCGCGAGCAGGTCACCGACGTGCTCTCCTACTTCGACGGCACCGCGGTGCGCCCGGACGGGCAGCCGCTGCACGTGCTGCCGGCCGAGGGCGCCGACGTGGAGTTCGTCGTGCTCGGATCCAGCCCGGGCGTCAGCGCGAACGTGGCGGGCGAGCTGGGGCTGCCGTTCGCCGCGAGCTACCACACCGTCCCGCACGCCGTCCTGGATACGGTCGCGGCGTACCGGGCCGCGTTCCGGCCGGGCCGCGTGCTGCGCCCGCACGTGCTGGTCTCGGCCGACGTCGTGGTCGCCGGTGACGACGACACCGCCCGCGAGCTCGCCGCGCCCTACGGCCAGTGGGTGCTCGACATCCGTACCGGGCGGGGCGCGCGCCCGTACGTCGCCCCGTCGGACGCTCGGGCCCGGGAGTGGACCGACGCGGAGCGGGCCGGGGTCGCAGACAGAGTGAGCACCCAGTTCGTCGGGTCTCCCGCGACCGTGGCCGACCAGCTGGAGACCCTCGCCCGCGCGACCGGCGCGGACGAGCTCCTGATCACCACGATCACCGCCGAGCACGCCGACCGGGTCCGCAGCCACGAGCTCCTGGCCCGGGAGTGGGCCGCGCGCGCCGCCTCACCCGTCGTGTCGGGGGACGCGACCGCGCCGGCGCTCGACGCGCACCCGGCACAACGGTCGAGATGGCCGTGACGGGGGCCGGTCGCCGCGCGGAGCCCGCTGAGGTTCATCTCGAGCGCTCGGCCACGAAGTCCCGGACGCGCTGCACCAGCACGGCGGCGGCGCTCTCGTCGTGGTCGGGGAGGCTCTCGTCGGCGAACAGGTGCGTCGTGCCGGGGTAGAGGAACAGATCCGCGTCGTCGGTCGAGGCCACGATGTCGCGCGCCGCGTCCAGGTCGCCGTCGTTCACGAAGAGCTCGTCGCCCTCCATCGCGTGGACCTGCAGCGGCACACCGGGCGGCCACGCGTCGCCGAACTCCGAGGCCGGGACGCAGGCGTGGCACAGCACGGCCCCGGCGACGCCGGGCCGGGTCTGCGCCAGCATCTGGGCGGGGAGTGCGCCGAGCGAGAACCCGACGGTGACAAGCTCGCCCGGCAGGTCCTCGGGAAACTCGGCAGCGACCGCGCGGCGGCCGCGCTCGAGCAGGACGCCGAACCCGATCTCCCGGGCGTGGGCGACGCCGGCGTCGAGTGCGGTGAAGGTGGCGCCGTCGTAGAGGTCCGGCGTGCACACGTCGTGCCCGTCGGCGCGCAGGCGGTCGGCGAACGACCGGATCCCGGTGGTGAGCCCGCAGGCGTGGTGGAACACGACGACGTGGGCCATGGACCGACGGTAGCCGACGTGCCGAGGCGCGCCCCGAACCCTGACGAGGTTCCAGCGGGTTCTCCTGGAACGCGGTTCGCCGGTAGCCTCGTCGTACGAGCAGGCGATGCCCAGGGGTTACCAATGGCAGTGCAGGCGAACGCGACACCGCAACCGGAACCGGATGAGGAGCTTCCTCCGCTTCCGCCCCGGCGCGCCGCGCCGGAGCTACCGGACGAGGAGATTCCGGAGCTCGCCGAGGCGGAGGCGCCGTCGCTGCCCTCCGACGAGATCCCGTCCCTGCCGGAGAGGCCCGACACCGGCACCGATCCCGACACCGAGGGAAGCGCCGGCGAGTAGTGCCGGCCCGCCGGGCCGGGCACTGCCTGTTCAGCGACGCGTCGCGCCGACGATGCCGTCCAGGTTGGCGATGCGCACACCGGTGCCGGTGACAGTGGCGGGCTCGCGGTCGGCGGCCGGTGGTCGGGCGCGTCGCTGTCCCGGGACGTCGATGATCGACGCGGGTTGGCGGCGTGGCCGCCGGTCTGGGTCGATCCAGGCCGGCGGCACGAACTCCGGTAGTCCGTCGCGGATGCGGACGGTCCATCCGGGGTGGTGGATCAGGCGGTGGTGCTGTCGACACAGCATCACCAAATTGTCGATCTTGGTATCGCCGAGGTCTTCCCACGGAATGATGTGGTGGACCTCGCACCAGGAGGGTGGCCGGTCGCATCCGGGGTGGGCGCAGCCCCGGTCGCGGGCGATCACGGCGCGGCGGAGTCCGTCGGGGATCGAGCGGGTGACGCGTCCGACGTCGAGGGGTTGTCCTTCGCCGTTGAGGACGATGGGCAGGACGGCGGCGTCGCAGGCGAGCATCCGCAGGGTCTCGGGTGAGGTCTGGCCGCCGAAGTCCAGCATCCCCGACCGGGCACGGGCTTCCAGGTCTTCGAGCCGGATGATCACCGAGATCTGTGGCCGGCGCCCGCCGGTGTCGGGGACGAGCGCGGTGGGCCCGTGGGACAGGGCGAACCCACACACCTCGGCCAGAGCTTCAGCCTGGCGCTGCGCGGGTTCGCGGGTCTCGTCCGACGAGGTCGGCTTGGACTTCGCGTCGATGACCGTGGCGATCGTGTCGAACATGGCGGCGTCGTCGAACCGTCCGGTGATCTTCCCGCCAGGGCCGTTGCGGTGGCGCACCAGGCGCAGCTCGTTGACCTCCGGTTCGGGGTGCCCGTCGTCGGGGGCGGGGCCGTCCTGGTCGAGCTTCTCGATCAGCTCGGTTCCCCACGTCTGTAGCTCGGTGGGCGTGTAGTCGCTGCTCTTGGCGGCGAGTTCGGCTTCGGCGGCCGCCCACACCTGCGGCGTGAGCCGGTCGGCGGCGCGGGACCCGAGGACCTTCGCGACGACCTCGACGTGGCGCAGGCTGGTGCGCCCGGCGTCGAACACCTCGCTGGTGGCGGGTAGCCGCGGCGGCAGCACGGTGCCGTCCAGGGCGGTCGTCCCGACCACGTTCTCCGCGGCGGTGGTGTGGCGGCGGGCCTCGTGTCGTTCCCAGCCGAGGAGGTCGGCGAGGGCGGCGGTGCTGGTCTTGTAGCCGCGGGAGGTGAACACGTCGCGGCGTTCGGCGGCGGCCAGGACGCCGACCGAGAGGTGATCGAGCCGGCGTCGCGCGGCCTCGCAGGCGATGAGCACCGAGATCTGTCCGGTGTCACTCGCCCCGACGACGGCCGCGCGCAGGTCTTCGACGGCCTCGATGAGGCGGTCGTGCGCGGAGGCGATCCGGGCGTCGGACATGGCACCAGCATAGGGGAACATCTGTTCGAGATGAAGTCCGTCGTCGCAGGTCAGCGACCACTCGGCGCACGGCCGGAGCTCGACGATGCGGCCGGTGCCGGTGCCGGTCGCGCACGCCATGCATGCGTACCGCATCGCCAGTAGTCAGATCCCGCTCCCGGGCTCGCGCGCGACCGTACCCGTCCGGGGCGGCGCTCGCCGGGCCCCACTCGACGCTCGTCGGTTCCTTTCCCGCGAGGCGAGGTCGGGCGCGTCCCGAGGGGGCCCCTCGCTCACCCCGGCGTCCCGAAGGGTCCCCTCGTGGCGGCGCGGCGCGCCACGGCCGGGCGCGCCACGGTCGGACGGACCGCGGCCGACGGGCACGCGGTGGCACCGCCGGACGACGGCGTCTTCCTCTGCCCGCACCGGCGGTCCGGTCGGGCGCCGCGGCGCGGAGGTCGACGACGGCCGGCCCACCGGTACCGCCCGTGACGTGTGAGCCCGGCGGGGGGCGGGAACTCCCGTGAATCGGGCACAGCGGACGGGAGGGAGCGCGATGTGTCGTGCCTACGAACCGGTACCGAGCTCCTGCGCGCTCGTGCGGCGCAACGTCCTGGCCTCGCCGGCCGTGTTCGGGCTGGGGGAGGAGACGGTCGAGGCGGTCCTGCTGGTGGCCAACGAGCTGGCGAGCAACGCCGTCGACCACGCCCGCACGCCGTTCCGTGTCTCGATCGCCCTGCGGGAGGGTCGTCTGCGGATCGAGGTCACCGACGGGTCCCGGAAGATGCCCGTCCTGCAACCCCACGACCCCGCGGCGGCGCGTGGGCGAGGCCTGCAGATGGTCGACCACCTCGCCGCGAGGTGGTCGTGCGAGCTGGTACCGGCGGGCAAGACCGTCGCGGCCGAACTACCGCTGCTCACCGCCGGGGTCTGAGCCGGTTCCGACCGGACGGGCGTCGTAGGCGCGGCGGGCCTCGGTCACCTGCGGCACCGATTCCTCCAGCAGGTCGGCGAGGCCGTGCAGCCGGTGCGCGACCTGCGCGCCCAGCCCGGTCAGCGAGTACTCGACGCGCGGCGGGATCGTCGTGCGGACCTCGCGCAGCACCAGCCCGTCGCGCTCGAGGGTCTGCAACGTCTGGGACAGCATCTTCTCGCTCACGCCCTCCACCCGGCGCCGCAGCGCGTTGAACCGGAAGTCGCTCTCCCGCAGCGCGAGCAGCGCCAGGATGCCCCACTTGCCCGCGACGTCCTCGAGCGTGGACCGGGACAGGCAGTGACGCGCGAACACGGTGGTGACCAGCTCGTCGGTCGGGTCGCCGGGCGCTGTGCTCATGCTCTCACGGTACAGCACACTTCAGCGAGTAAGTGCTGTGTAATAGTTAGTACCATCCGATCGAACACCGCAGGGAGCGTGCCATGACCACCTATGCCGTCACCGGAGCCACCGGGGCGCTCGGCGCCCTCGTCGTCGGGGAACTGCTCGGCCGCGGCGTGCCGGCCGCCGACGTCGTCGCCGTCGTGCGGACGCCGTCGAAGGCCGAGGACCTCGCCGCCCGCGGCGTCACCGTGCGCCGGGGCGACTACTCCGCGCCCGAGACCCTTCCGGCCGCCCTGGCCGGTGTGGACGTCCTGCTGCTGGTCTCCGGCAACGAGGTCGGCCGGCGCGTCCCCCAGCACGAGGCCGTGATCGAGGCGGCCGTCGACGCCGGCGTCGGGCGGATCGTCTACACCTCGGTGCTGCGCGCCGACACCACGGAGCTGGCCCTCGCACCGGAACACAAGGCGACCGAGGAGCTGCTGCGCCGTTCCGGCGTGCTGTTCACCGTCCTGCGCAACGGCTGGTACACCGAGAACTACACCGAGCGGATCCCGGAGTACCTCGCCCGTGGCGCGATCGTCGGTGCGGCCGGGGGCGGGCGTGTGGCCGCGGCGACCCGGGCCGACTACGCCGCCGCGGCGGCGGAGGTGCTGCTCGGCGACGGGCACGCCGGCGCGGTCTACGAGCTGGGCGGCACGCCGTTCACGTTCACCGAGCTCGCCGCCCAGATCACCCGGGCCAGCGGCACCGAGGTCGGGTACACCGACGTCGGCGTCGCCGAGCTCGTCGGGATCCTGCAGGGCGCCGGCCTCGACGAGCCCACCGCCGGCTTCGTCGCGGCCCTGGACGAGGCCATCGCGCGCGGAGACCTCGACGCCGACCCCGCCGACCTCGTCCGGCTCCTCGGCCGCCCGTCGACCCCGCTCGCCGACGCGGTCCGCGCCTCGGTCGCCGTCTGACGGGTGCGTCCGTCCGGTTCGCCGCGGGCAGCCTCGACCGGTCCGGACCGATCCGGATGGGCGTCGGGATCCGAACGTCCTCCCAAGGTGTCCGGATGCCGAGCACGTGGAGAGTTCGCCATGAACCAGCCCAGCGCGTCGCCCCTGTCCGAGGACCAGCTCCGGGAGTCGCCCACGGTCCATCTCGCGACCGGGATGATCGCGGCGGAACGGGATCTGAGCTGCACGGCGGCATTCGAGGTGCTGCACGAGCGGGCGCTCGACCGCGACCTGTCCCTTCTCACCGCCGCGCACGAGGTGGTCCGCCGCGACACCCCGTCGTCGGGTGGCGGCGGTTCCACCCCGGCCCACGACGACTGCCGACCGGCCGCTCTCGGGCGCGGCCGCTGGATGATCCGCAATGCCCAGGACCTCGTGAGACGCGAGGACGCCGGTCGCCGCTGAGGCCCGGAACGGACGTGCCGACCCCGTCGGGCACGGACATCAGGCGCGGTCGTGGAGGGTGACCTGGTAGCCGTCCGGGTCGGCGAAGGTGAATGTCCGACCGAAGGGGCCGTCGATCGGTGCGGAGACGATGGTGTGGCCGTCGACGACGAGAGCATCGTGGATGTCCTGGACGCCCGTGGCGTGCAGCCAGATCGCGGCGCCGATGCCGGGCTGGGCGACGGACGCGAGATCGGTGCCGGGAACGACGTCGCGGAGTGCGAACGCGATCGGCTTCGTCTCGAAGACGACGGCGTGCGGAGGCCCGGTCTGCGGCTATCTGCTGAAGGAGGCCTCGAGCGCGCTGCGTGCGGCGATGGAGGAGGTGCTGCGCCCGCTCGGGACGAGCGTGACGCACTACTCCTGCCTCGAGCTGCTGGCGCAACGACCGGGCTTGTCGAACTCCGAGCTCGCGCGCGGCGCGTTCGTGACACGGCAGTCGATGAACGTGCTGCTCCAGACGCTGGAACGGGAGGGCTCCGTGACCAGGCCCGCGGCGGCACCGGTCGGGAAGGTACTCCCCACGCGACTCACGCCTCGCGGCCGAGCGAACCTCGAGAAGGCGACCGCGGCGGTCCGGTCCGTCGAGGTCAGAATGCTGGCCGGAATGACCGGGACCGAGCAGTCGGAAGCGTTCCGGATTCTGCAGAGCATGACCCGTTCCCTGCGCGACGGCGACGACGGTGCATAGGTGACCGGAACCGCCCGACGGACGACGTTCCTCGCATTCGTGCGCCGAAATCGGGCCGCCGACCTGGGGCGGGGCCTGCCCCTGAGCTGGGCGTCGATCGAGATCGGCGACGGCGCGGCCGGTACGGACCGGATGAGGGGAATTGTCGGGCCGGTTCGGAAACCCCCGTTCGGGGCGTAACCTCACGCTCAGTGATTTCGCCACTCGATGGTGGTATCCGGTTTGGTGTCGATCCCGGATCCCGATAAATTCGGTCCCAGTCGGCACGGGCTCGCGCCCACCCTCGGTGCCGTCACGGACGAGGCCCCCCTCGGGTGGGCTCGCGACCCCCAGGAGATCCACTGTGCTGAAGAAGGCTGGAATCGTTGCGGTCGGCGCCCTGGCGTCCCTGCTGGCGGTCAGCCCGCTCGCGTTCGCGGGCGAGGGCGGCCACGCCGGCGACCACAGCGGCCACCACGGCTCCGGAAACGTCATCGACAAGGACTCGAAGGGTGCGCTCCTGAGCGGCCTGAGCGGGAACAACGTCAACGTGCCGATCCAGATCTGCAACAACAACATCCCGGTCAACGTCCTGGGCGTGCAGGTCCCGGTCGAGGACGCGGCGGCCGGTAACGGGCTCACCGGCGTGCTCGGCGTGCTGGGTTCGGGCGAGGCCGAGAGCGGCGACTCCCTCACCTCGCAGCCCGACGACTGCGGGCAGAGCGCCGACGCGGGCGACTCCATCGGATGATCTGATCCGTCTGCACGACGAACAGGCCCCGGGATCTTCGGACCCCGGGGCCTGTTCCGTGTGCGCCCGGGTCACCGGCACATCCGTCGCGTTCGGCGGTCCGCCGAGACATTGCTCCCCGCCGCGCGGTGTCGCCCGCCCGACACCGGGTACACCGGCCGTACGACCGGTCCCGGTCGTCGTGGTCGGGAACGGCCCGGTCCGCCGATCGGATGCGGAGGGGCGACGATGGCCGCTGACGTGGACACGCTCTTGCGGGCCGCAGGCCTGCGCGCGACGTCCGCGCGCAGGCGGGTCCTCGCCTGGCTCGCCGACCATCCGCACGCGACGGCCGACGAGGTCGGCCGGGGAGTCCGGGCCGAGCACGGGCCCGTCTCCACGCAGGCGGTCTACGACGTGCTGCGGGCCGGGGTCGACGTCGGGCTGGTGCATCGGATCGATCTGGACGGGCACCCCGCGCGCTTCGAGTCCCGGACCGACGACCACCACCACCTGGTGTGTCGCCGGTGCGGACAGGTGACCGACGTCGACGGCGTGGTGGGCGCGGCCGCGTGCCGGGACACGCCGTCACGGGCGTGGCTCGCGCCGGACTCGGTCGAGGTGACGTTCTGGGGTACCTGCTCCTCGTGTCGAGGCGCCCGCCGGGCGGCGTGACGCGACGGTGTGACGGGGGCGCGTCCGCCTCCGGATCAGCGGGTCGCGGCGCGGATCGCCAGCACGATGGCGAGGACGAGCAGCGCGACGACGAGCAGCAGCGCCAGGACGATGAGCAGGACCGGCGACAGCGCGAGACCCACGATCACCAGGGTCTTCGCCAAGGTGCCCAGCGCGGCGAAGCCGGCCTTGACCGCACCCCAGACCGGGTTGGTCCCGGCGAGCAGCGCCTTCCCGGCGCCGAGTGCGGCGGCGAGACCGACGCCCCCGCGCGCGGTGACGTCCTCGAGCGAGCCCGCGAGGTCGTCGACCTTGCTCAGCGCGACGCCCGCCACCTTGTCGACCACGGCGACCAGCAGGGCCTGAAAACTGTTCTTGAGACGCTCCTTGTTGTCGATGGACGGTTCCGGTTCCGCCTCGGTACCGGTCAGTGCGTCCGGCTCGCGTTCGGCCAGGGCCTGGGTCATGTCGTCCTCGTCTCCTCGGGTGCGCCGGCACCGGACAAATCTGTTGTCGGGGCGGCTCGGATCTGGTTCCGAACAGGTGCGCGGAATGCGTGACGATCCGGGAGGAGCCGTCGGGCCGCGCCATTGACGAGAACGCCGACCGCTTCCGATCCGACGCTCAGCGCCGTGGTCCAGCGCCGTGGCCTGGCGGCCTTCCGCCCCCTCGGTCGGCCGTCGCGTCCCTGCCCGGCCCCGCCGGGCCGACCACTGTCGCCGCAGCTCACAGGGTCTTCTGTCCGGCTGTCGCGGACGGCCGGCACCGGGAGCCTAGGGGATGACGGGCCCCGATCACCACGACAACGGCCCGTCCGACGCCGGCGACTGTTCGCGTGTGCGCCGAACAGAGCAGTGCCGGAGCGCAGCCGTACGAACAATGTCATGAATGCCGGGACGCCGCCGTCACGCGCTTTCGTTCCGGTCGTCGTGGCGGTTCCATGAGGCCCGGCCCGAATCGTCGGGTCGGCCCGAGAGGAGCGGTATGCCCAAGAGCGAGAAGGCCAAGAAGAAGCCGAAGGAGCTGAAGGGAAAGGCCGAGCAGGCCGCCGGGAAGGTGGTCGGCAGCAAGAAGCTGATGGCCAAGGGAAAAATCGACGAGACCGAGGCCAGGAGCACGGGCTCGATCACGCAGGGGGCCAGGAAGCTCAAGGGCAAGCGCTCCTGACGCGGCGGCCCGGGGTCGCGTCCGATCCCGGGTCGCCCCGTTCGGCCGCCTCGTCCGACAACTTCTGGAATCAATCCAAACTGGCTTCGGGAGTTGTTGCGGGGAGACGTCGCGGGCGTTCGTGGGGCGCGATCGACGCGATTTCGTGCACCTGCATGTGCAGGAATTGGGTCGGGCCACCCTGTCCGGGTCGGTCCGGCTGCGGGGAGGTGCGTCCGGGCGTCCGGGATCGTCGTCCGGCGGTCCGCGGTTCTCGTCGGTGACGGCCGCGGCGGATCCGGTCCCTCCGGTGCCCCGCTCCCGTCCGGCCGACGCCCGTGGTGTCGAAACCTCTGCAGGGCAACGGGATCGGCGTCGTCCGTGTCGATCGTCGATGTCGGACGGACCGGACCGCGAGGTTCTCCGGTGTCGGCGGCGTCGCGATCGAACCGGTCGGGTGCCGGGCTGCGAACGTCGTGATGTCGCCGATGTGCGTATTGCCGTTCTCGGGCAGGCCGTGCTGCGAACGGCCTATTCCGGACGTCCGTTCGGACCTCTCAACGAATTTGCGTCAGGCCATTGAGTCCACTCCTGCGGACCGTTTGTCCCGCATTCAAGTTGGGCCCAACAGCGGCGGACCTACTTGCGTGGCCCGATGTAATGTCGCCGCCACCTGATGAACGGCGCGTGACGAATTTCGGGAACTTCGGGGGATGTGTGGCTGGACTTCATGATCGCCACCGCTTTGCAGATCTGGATGTCATAGCGGACGCGTCGTTCGTCACGAGCCACAGGTCCAACCCTGAAAGGGTGAACGCTGTATGAGCGCTACATCGAAAATCGGGCTCGCTGTGGTGGGGGGGTACGTCCTGGGGCGCACGAAGAAGATGAAGCTGGCGATCATGCTCGGTGGCGCCCTCGCCGGACGGAAGCTCAACCTGTCGCCGTCGGAGCTGATGAGCCAGGGCGCGAAGCTCGCCTCGGCCTCTCCGGAGCTGGGCCGCCTGCAGAGCGCCGTGCGCGGCCGTCTGCTCGAAGCCGGCAAGGACGCGGCGATGGCTGCGGCGAGCAACCGGATGGAGTCCCTCACCGACTCCCTGATCTCCCGGGTGGAGAACCTGGGCAAGCCCGTCGAGCAGGTCGCCGGCACGGCCGGTGACGCCGCGGGCGCCACCGTCGAGACGGCGGGCGAGACGGCCGGTGTCGCCGCCGAGACCGCGGGCAAGGCCCTCGACTCCGGCGGTCGTGCCGCCGGGAACGTCACGCGGGCCGGTCGTCGCCGGGCCGCCGAGGACGACGAGGCCGATGCGCCCGAGTCCGGGTCCGACGACGCCGAAGGAGAGAAGGCTGCCTCCGGGTCCGACGGCGACGCGGGGGAGGAGTCCGAGGAGGACTCGGCCGCGGAGCCGGACTCGCCCAACGGCACGGTTCGCGAGATGGCCGAGACCCGTCCGAGCCGTAACGGTTCCGAGTCCGAGGGCAAGTCCGGTTCGGCTGCGCCGTCGCGCCGCCGTACCGCCGCGGCCTCGAGCCGCTCGACGGAGAGCAAGACCAGCACGTCGTCCTCCCGTAGCTCGTCGGCCCGGTCACGGACCGCGGAGCCGACGAAGAAGGCGCGGGCCTCGTCGTCGTCCACGACGCGCCGCAGCACCGGCACCCGCCGGTCCACCGGCAAGTCGGGAGGCCGTAACGATGGCTGAGTCCGATGCGGGGGCCACGTCGGTGCTCGACAGCCTGCCGACCGACCGTCTGCGGGAGGCCGCGCAGTCGCTTCTCAAGACGCTGACCGACAAGGCGGTGAGCGCCGCACTCGACCAGGTCGACGGTCTGACCGGTCGTCTGACCGACGTCGCGGACAACGGTGGCGTCGGGCTGCAGTCCGCCCTCACCGGCGGCAAGGAGGCGGCCGAGGGAGGCAACCCGGTGACCGGTGCGATCAAGGGCGGCCTGTCCGCCGTGAAGGACAAGGCGATGGGCGCGGTCGGGCTCGGCGGTGGCGACGACGGTGACGGCGACGGCGAAGGGGGCGGAGGTGGAGGCTCCGGCGGCGGTGGCCGCGGCAAGTTCAAGTTCATGAACATCGTCGAGGAGCTCGACATCGGCGTCCCCGTCCGCGTCGCCTACAACCAGTGGACGCAGTACGCCGACTTCCCGACCTTCATGAAGAAGGTGCACAGCGTCGATCAGGAGTCGGACGAGAAGACCAACTGGAAGGCGCAGGTCTTCTGGTCGAAGCGCTCCTGGAGCGCCACGACCATCGAGCAGATCCCGGACACCCACATCATCTGGCAGTCCCAGGGCGCCAAGGGCTATGTCAACGGCATCGTCTCCTTCCACGAGCTCGGGCCCAACCTGACCAAGGTCCTGCTGGTGATGGAGTACTACCCGGTCGGCCTGTTCGAGAAGACCGGCAACATCTGGCGCGCCGTCGGACGGCGTGCCCGCCTGGAGTTCAAGCACTACCGCCGCCACGTGATGGTGGAGACGCTGATCAACCAGGAGGAGCTCGAGGGCTGGCGCGGGGAGATCCGCGACAGCGAGGTCGTCAAGACCCACGAGGAGGGCCTCGAGGAGGAGCAGGCCGCCGAGGCCGAGGACGGCGAGTACGAGCCGTACGACGAGGACGGCGA
>NZ_JADQDD010000201.1 GCF_019263595.1 Pseudonocardia sp. KRD291
TCGGCTCATGCGTGCGGACCGGCTCGTGGCGACCGTCCTCCTGCTGCAGGCCCGCGGCCGGGCGACCGCCGCCGAGGTCGCCGGGGAGCTCGAGGTGTCGGTGGCGACGGCCCGTCGTGACCTGGAGGCGTTGTCGAGCGCCGGCGTCCCGGTCTACGCCCAGGCCGGGCGCGGGGGCGGGTGGTCGCTCCTCGGCGGCGCCCGCACCGACCTGACCGGCCTGACCTCGACCGAAGCCACCGCGTTGTTCCTGCTCGCCGGGCCCGCCGCGTCGGTCGCGCCGCCGGTCCGCTCCGCGCTGCGCAAGCTCGTCGGCGCCCTGCCGGACACGTTCCGGGCCGACGCGGAGGCCGCGGCGGACGCCGTCGTCGTCGACGCGGCGCGGTGGGGGGCGCGGGACCGGGAACGCCCCGCCACGGTGGACGCGCTACAGGACGCCGTCGTGCGCAGGCGGAAGGTCGAGATGGTCTACGAGGGTCGCGACCACCGCCGCTCGCACCGCGTCGTCGACCCGTGGGGCCTGGTCGACAAGGACGACGTCTGGTACCTCGTCGCCGGCACCGAGGACGGGCAGCGCACGTTCCGCGTCGACCGGATGGTGACGGTCACCGTGACCGGCGAGGTCGCGCACCGCCCGGACGGGTTCGAGCTCTCCCGCGAGTGGGGCCGGGTCGTCGACGAGATGGAGCAGCGACGCTCGATGCTCTCGGCGACCGTGCTGATCGCGGCACGGCTCTCGCCGATCCTGCGCGACCGGTTCGGCCGGCACGGCGAGGAGATCGGGATCGCCGACGACGGCCGCGCGCGGGTGCGGGTCGCGGCGCCGACCCCGGTGTCCATCGCCCAGGAGCTCGCCGGGTGGGGCGCGGCGGTCGAGGTCGTCGAGCCGGAGTCGGTGCGGGCCGAGCTCGCACGTCTGGGGGCGGAGCTGGTGGCGCGGAACCGACTCCGATGACACGTCGAGATCGGCGTCCTGTCGGTGGTGCGTGGCACCATCACTGCCCGCGACGAGATCCGATCGGTCCGGAGGGAGCGTGTGGTGACGACGATCCTGGCCGCGCCCGACGGCGGGCTCCCGACCACTGCGTCGGTGCTCTGGCTCGTGGCCTACCTGACGGTCGCCGCGGCGGCGGTCGGCTCGGCGGTGCTGCGACGGCGGGCCGTCCTGCGGGCCGCCCCGCCTGACGACGCCGACACCGACGGCCCGGACCCGTACGAGCTGGCCTACCTCTACGGCGGGCCACGGCTGGCCCTACTGGCGGCGCTGGCCGCATTGCACGTGTCCGGCCGGGTGCGGATCGTCGACCACCTCGTCTCCGCCGCGCCGCCGGGCCGGGACGTCGGCGGCGCGGCGCCCGACCTCCTGGAACGAGCGGTCCTGGGTTCGGCCGCAACTCCGCGCAACGGCACCGACCTGGCCGCCGCCGGCCCGGTCGAGGACGCTCTGACCGCGCTGCGCGACGAGATGACCGGCCGCGGTCTGCTGCTGCGCGACGAGCAGCGCGCGGCGATCACGCGCTGGCGGACCTGGCTCGTCGCGCTGGTGGGTGTGGGGGTCGCCGGGCTGGTCCCGGCCGGGATCGTGGGTGGCTCGGTCGGGTACCTGGTCCTGGTGCTGGTCGCGCTGTCCGTGGTGGCCTGGTGGTGGGGGCGCCGGACGGTGCCGTTCCGACCGGTGGCCGGCGACGACACGCTGGCCCGGCACCGGATCGAGCACGAGGCGTCCTCACCGCGGTGGGAGCCGGACCGGACCGCGACCGGGCCCACGGCCGCCACGGAGGTCGGGCTGTTCGGGATCGGCGTGCTGTGGATGGCCGACCCGGCCTTCGCCGGGCAGGTACTGCCCACCGGCGATCCGGACAGCACCGACGTCACCAACGCCGGGTTCTGGAACGTGCCCAGCCACGGCGGGCACATCGAGTACTACCCCGATCGGGTCCCGATGCTCATCGCCGGTGGTGGCGGGTGAATGCCACGCTGCGGGCTCACCGCACCGTCTCGACGACCGCCGCCGGTGGGCGGGCGACCCGCCGCGCCCCGACGACGACCAGGCCCAGGCACACCACCTGCATCACCGCGACCACACCCAGCAGCACCGGATACGAGGCCACCGGCGTCAGTGCCGAGAGCACCAGGGGGAGCAGGAAGCCGACGTAGGTCAGTGTGTAGAACACCGCCGTCAGACCGGCGAGGTGCTCCGGCGCGGCGATCCGCTGCACCTCCTGCAGACCGGAGAGCAGCGTGAACCCGTACCCGGCCCCGAGCAGCACCGCACCGGCGAACGCGACCGGGATCGAGGCCGTCGCCGCGGTCAGCGCGGCCACCAGGGTCCCGGCGACCACGAGCACGATCCCGATCCGGGTTCCCGCCAGGCGCGACCGCGCGTCCACCCGGCGGGCCAGGGACTGGGCGAGGAAGCCCGACGCCAGGGTCACGCCGGTGATCAGCGTGGCGATCAGCAGGCCGTAGGAGCCGACGGCGTCGCCCAGGGTCGTCGGCTGCACCGCGAACGACAGCGACGCCGCACCGAACACCCACGGCGCGGCGGGCAGCACCAGCCACACGAACCGCGGGTGCCCCGTCGCCGGCACCTTCAGGTCGGCCAGCAGCGAGCGCGTCGACCGCGTCCCGGACGGGTGCGTCTCCGGCGCGCGCACCAGCCACCACACCGCCGGGACCATCAACAGGACGTGCACGACGTAGGGCAGCTCCATCGGCAGCGGCGCGAACTGCGCCAGCAGCCCACCGACCAGCGGCCCGACACCGAAACCGCCGGTCAGGGCCAGTGCAGCGCGGCGAGCGCCCGCACCGGCGTCCGCGGACGGGTCGTGCGGAGGCCCGGAGAGCTCCTTGACCCACGTCGTCGCCACCGCCATCGCGACGCCGATGCACACACCGAACAGCAACCGCCCGGCGTAGAGCAGGACCTCGGAGAACGCGCCCAGGGCGATCACCGCGCTGGCCGGGATCGACACGGCCGCGGCCGGGAGCAGCACCCGTCGCCGTCCCCAGCGGTCCGACGCCGGCCCGCCGAGCAGCAGCCCGGGCGCCAGCCCCACGACGTAGACGGCGAAGAACGCGGCCACCACCGTCGCCGGGTAGTGGCCCTGCTCCCGGTACATGACCATCAGCGGGCTGAACTGGTTGGCGCCGTAGGCGACGCCGAACAACGCCACCGCCGGGCGCATCCAGGCCCGTGCGGTCGCCCGCTCCTCGCCGGTCACCGGTGTCCCTCCTCGTAGGAAACCTCGCGAACGACCGTGACGCCCGTAGCGGTGGTCGCTACGAACGTCACGGTCGTCGTCACTGCAGGGTCAGGCGTTCGCCTTCGCGCGCCGGCGCCACTGGGTCAGGGTGCGCTCGGTGTAGCCGTTGGGCTCGGACTTCCCGGTGAACACCAGCTCCAGGGCGGCCTGGAAGGACTCGCTGCCGTCCAGGTCGTCGGCCATCGGGGGGTATCCGGGCTCGCCGGCGTTCTGCTCGTCGACCAGGGCGGCCATCCGCGCGAACGTGTCGCGGACGGTCTTCTCGTCGACGACGCCGTGGCCGAGCCAGTTCGCGATCAGCTGACTCGAGATCCGCAGCGTGGCGCGGTCCTCCATCAGACCGACGCCCTCCAGGTCGGGCACCGTGGAGCAGCCGATGCCGAGACCGACCCAGCGCACGACGTAGCCGAGGATCGACTGCGCGTTGGTCTCCAGCTCGTGCGTGCGGTCGGCGTCGGACAGCGTCGACGGGTCCGACAACGGCAGCTCCAGCAGGTCGCGCCGGTCGGCCGTCTTCCGCGACGCCAGCTCGTCCTGGACGGCGTGCACGTCGACGCGCAGGTAGTGCAGCGCGTGCACGGTCGCGGCGGTCGGCGAGGGCACCCAGGCGCAGTTAGCGCCGGCCTTCGGGTGCCCGATCTTCTGCTCCAGCATCTCGGCCATCGCGGCGGGCTTGGCCCACATCCCCTTGCCGACCTGCGCGGAGTGACTGAACCCGGCGCCCAGCGCGACGTCGACGTTGCGGTTCTCGTAGGTCTGCAGCCAGGTCGTCGACTTCATGTCGCCCTTGCGCAGCACCGGTCCCGCGGCGAAGCAGGTGTGGATCTCGTCGCCGGTGCGGTCGAGGAAGCCGGTGTTGACGAAGATGACGCGCTCGCGGGCCGCGGCGATGCAGGCGGCGAGGTTGAGCGTGGTGCGCTTCTCCTCGTCCATGATGCCGATCTTGAGGGTGTTCGCCTGCAGGCCGAGTGCCTCCTCGACGGCCGCGAACAGCTCGACGGTGAGCGCGACCTCGTCGGCGCCGTGCTGCTTGGGCTTGACGATGTAGACGCTGCCCGCGCGGGAGTTCGTGTGCGGCCCCTTGCCCTGCAGGTCGTAGAGGGCCGCGGTGGCCGCGACCAGCGCGTCCAGCACGCCCTCGTTGACCTCGGCGCCGCCGGCGGTGCGCACCGCGTTCGTGGTCATGTGGTGCCCGCAGGTGCGGACCAGCATCAGCGAGCGGCCGGGCAGCGTGAGCTCCGCGCCGTCGGCGCCGGTGTAGGACCGGTCCGGGTGGGCGCGGCGGGTGACGGTCTCGCCGCCGCGGGAGAACTCCGAGGTCAGGTCGCCGGTCATCAGGCCGAGCCAGTTGCGGTAGGCCAGCGCCTTGTCCTCGCCGTCGACGGTCGCGACCGAGTCCTCGAGGTCGACGATCGTGGTGACGGCCGACTCCAGCACGACGTCGGAGACACCGGCGTGGTGCTGGCGCCCGACCTGCGTCGTCGGGTCGATCGTCAGCTCGGCGTGCAGGCCGTTGCGGACCAGCAGCACCGCGCCCCTGCCCTCGGCGTCGGTCGCGCGGAAGCCGACGAACGCGGACGTGTCGGCGAGGCCGACCGTCCCGTTGGCGGTGTCGGCGACGAGACCCTCGGTCGAGGCCCGGTAGGCCGTCACGTCGGCGTGCGAGCCCTTGGCGAGCCCGAACAGCTCGTCGAGCAGCTCGTCGGCGGCCGCGATCACCTGGGCGCCGCGCTTCTCGTCGTAGCCCTTGGCGAGCTCGTGGTCCTGCGGGAGCACGTCGGTGCCGTAGTAGGCGTCGAACAGCGAGCCCCAGCGGGCGTTCGCGGCGTTGAGCGCGAAGCGGGCGTTGGTCGAGGGCACCACCAGCTGTGGGCCGGGGACCTCGGCGATCTCCGGGTCCACCCGGTCCACGTCGATCGCCGGCGTCGACGAGGGCTCGGGCTTCAGATAGCCGATCTCGGTCAGGAACTTCTCGTAGTCCCCGCGGGAGCCCGCGCCGTGCTCGGCGTGCCAGGCGTCGATCCGGGCCTGCAGGTCGTCGCGCAGCGCGAGAGCCTCGGCGATCCGGGGCGCGAACCGCTCCTGCAGCGCCGCGAGCGTCGCCCAGAAGGCGTCGGCGCTCACGTCCACGTCGGCGAGCAGCTCACCTTCGACGAAGGCGCGGAGTTCGTCGTCCACCTGAAGTCCGGCGGCGTCAGCCACTGTGACCATCCTCTCTGCGTGGGGCACGGCCCGATCTGGTCCACTGTCTACCAGTGGAAGTAAGTTTTCGCATCATGGAAGTTCCCGGCGTCACGTCGTGAACTTCCGGCCGGGCGGACTGTCGGTGCGCCGTCGTAGTCTCGTCCCACCGGGAGAGGCGACGGCACACTCGAGCGACGACCGAGCAGCCACAGCACCGTCCGACCGCCTGCCGTGCGGGTACCCGTTTCGGCCGCCCACCACCACGTGCGCGACAAGGAGTGCAGAGATGCCACTGGATCGCCGGATCGTCGACGAGTTCGTGGGCGTCCTGGGTGCCGCCGACGTCCTGTCCGACCCGATCAGGACCCGCACCTACGAGTGCGACGGGCTGACCGGCTACCGGGTGGTGCCCGAGCTGGTCCTGCTCCCCCGCACCGCCGAGGCCGTCGCGGGCTGCGTGAAGGTCTGCGCACGCCACGGCGTCCCGTTCGTCGCCCGCGGCGCAGGCACCGGGCTCTCCGGCGGCGCGCTGCCGGTCGCGGACGGCGTCGTGATCGGGCTCAACCGGCTCAACCGGGTGCTCGAGGTCGACGTGGAGAACCGCCGCGCCGTGCTGGAGCCCGGCGTGACGAACCTGGAGATCACCGCCGCCGCGTCGCCGTTCGGGCTCTACTACGCGCCGGACCCGTCGAGCCAGCAGGTCTGCACGATCGGCGGCAACGTCGCGGAGAACTCCGGCGGCGCGCACTGCCTCAAGTACGGGTTCACCACCAACCACGTGCTCTCGCTCGAGGTCGTGCTCCCGGACGGGTCGCTGGTCACCCTGGGCGGTGACTCCGCCGAGCAGCAGGGCCCCGACCTGCGCGGGGTGTTCCTCGGCTCGGAGGGCACGCTCGGGATCACCACCAAGATCACCGTCCGGCTGCTGCGCACGCCGGAGACCATGCGCACGCTGCTGGCCGACTTCCCCTCGGTCGCCGCGGGCGGGCAGGTGGTCTCCGACATCGTCTCGGCCGGGATCGTGCCGGCCGCGGTGGAGATGATGGACGCACTGGCCATCGAGGCCGCCGAGGGCGCGACCGGCGCCGGCTACTCACTCGACACCCCGGCCGCGCTGGTCGTCGAGCTGGACGGCACGGCCGAGGAGTGCGACGACCAGTTCGAGCAGGTCAAGGCCATCTGCGACAAGCACGGCTGCACCCGCCTGCACATCGCGGGCTCCCCCGAGGAACGCGCGAACATCTGGCGCGGGCGCAAGGCCGCCTTCGCCGCGGTCGGGCGGATCAGCCCCGACTACATCGTCCAGGACGGCGTGGTCCCCCGGACCCGGCTGTCCGAGGTGCTCGACAAGATCGCCGAGATGGCCGACGAGTCCGGCATCCGGGTCGCGAACGTGTTCCACGCCGGGGACGGGAACCTGCACCCGCTGGTGCTCTACAGCGAGGCCAACGGCGAGGCCGAGCAGGCCGAGACGCTCTCCTCCCGGATCGCCGAGCTGTGCGTGGAGATGGGCGGGTCCCTGTCCGGCGAGCACGGCATCGGCACCGACAAGGCCTGCTCGATGCCGCGGATGTTCGGCGAGGAGGACCTGGAGGCGTTCCACCGGGTCCGCGCCGCGTTCGACCCGGACGACATCTGCAACCCGGGCAAGCTGTTCCCGACCCCGCGGCTGTGCGGCGAGCGGCCCGGCAAGTACCGCCCGCACCCGCTCGAGGAGCACGGCGCGATCGAGCGCCTGTGACATCGAGCGCCTGTGAAGTCGAGCGACTGTGAACCCGCACGCCCTGCACCCGTCCGAACCGACGGTCCCGTCCGACGAAGGGCCACCGAGATGACCCGCGCCGCACCCACCACGCTGCGCCCCACCACACCGAGGGAGGTCCGGGACGCCGTCCTGGACACTCCCGGCCGCCTCGCCGTCGCCGGCGCCGGTACGGCCGCCGACTGGGCAGGCCGCCTGCACGACATCGACGCCAGGCTGGAGACCACCGGGCTGACCGGCGTCATCGCACACAACCCGGGCGACATGACCGTCTCGGTGCACGCCGGAACCCCGCTGCGCGACCTCGCCACCGAGATCGGCACGCACCAGCAGCGCGTGGCCCTCGACGCCGCACGCGTCGGGCGCGGCGCCACCGTCGGCGGGCTGGTGGCCACCGCCGACGCCGGCCCGTCCGCACTGGTCTACGGCTCCGTGCGGGACCTGGTGATCGGCACGACGACGGTGCTCGCGGACGGCACGATGGTGCGCAGCGGCGGGCACGTGATCAAGAACGTGGCCGGCTACGACATGGCCAAGCTGCTGCACGGCTCCTACGGCACGCTCGGCGTGCTGGTCGAGGTCGTGCTGCGCCTGCACCCGGTCCCGAAGGCGACCGCCACCGTCGCCGTCGAGGGCCCGCTCCAGGCCGCGGCCGAGCACACCGCGCGGCTCGTGCAGAGCCCGCTGGAGCCGATCGCCTGCGAGTGGGTCTCCGGCGACCCGGGCCGGCTGCTGGTCCGGCTCGAAGGCGGTGAGTCGACGCTGCACCTACGGGTCGCACGCCTGGTCGAGCTGCTCGGGGACGGCGCGCACGAGGTCGACGAGTCGGTCTGGGACGAGCACGCGGCGCTGACCGCGGGCGGCCCCGGGCCCGGTGGCGACGGTGGCGATACAGGGGGCCCGGCCGTGGCGCCTGACGGTGCCGTGCTGCGGATCGGTGCGGCACCGACCCGGCTGGCCCCGCTCGTCGCGGAGCTGCCGGCCACCGCCGTCACCGCCGGCCTCGGCACCGGGGTGGCGACCGTGACCGTCCCGGGCGCCGCCGTCGCCGAGACACACGACGCGGTCGCGGCCGCGCACGGCACGTCGGCGCTGCGCTCGCGCAGTGCCGATCTCGACGCCCCCGCCTGGGGTCCCGCCCCGTCCGGCCTGCCGCTCCTGAAGGCGATCAAGAACAGGCTCGACCCGGACGGCCGGCTCTCGCCCGGCCGCTTCGACCCCTGGATGTGAGGACGACCGAAGTGAGCACACCCGAAGTGAGCACACCCACCGGTTCCGCCGGATCGAAGATGCCGCAGCAGGGCCCCAGCGCGTTCGACGCGATCCGCCCGCCCGAGCGCGAGCTGCTCGACGACTGCGTGCACTGCGGCTTCTGCCTGCCGACCTGCCCCACCTACCAGCTCTGGGGCGAGGAGATGGACTCCCCGCGCGGCCGGATCCTGCTGATGGACCTGGCCCAGAAGGGCGACATCGGCCTCGACGGTCCGTTCACCGAGCACATGGACAACTGCCTGGGCTGCATGGCGTGCGTGACGGCCTGCCCGTCCGGGGTCCAGTACGACAAGCTGCTCGAGTCGGTGCGCCCGCAGATCGAGCGGAACGTGACCCGGACGAAGTCCGACTCGCTGTTCCGCGAGGCGATCTTCGCGCTGTTCCCCTACAAGAGGCGGCTGCGTGCCGCGGCGCTGCCCGGCGCGCTGTACCAGAAGCTCGCGACGGTGCCCGCGGTCCGCAGGCTCGCCGCGAAGCTCCCCGGCCGCCTGGCCGCGATGGAGTCGCTGCTGCCGCCGGTGACGCTCCGCGAGGCGTTCGCGACGCTGCCCGTGCACACCGCGGCGATCGGGAAGCGACGCGCGCGGGTGGCGCTGCTCTCGGGCTGTGTGCAGGACGTGTTCTTCCACCGCGTCAACGAGGCCACCGTCCGGGTGCTCTCGGCCGAGGGCTGCGACGTGCTGGTCCCGCGCGAGCAGC
This sequence comes from Pseudonocardia sp. KRD291, assembly GCF_019263595.1. Lineage (GTDB taxonomy): Bacteria > Actinomycetota > Actinomycetes > Mycobacteriales > Pseudonocardiaceae > Pseudonocardia. The sequence goes on from NZ_JADQDD010000201.1 coordinate 9,184, forward strand.
AGTGCTGCGGCGCCCTGGAGGTGCACGCCGGGCGTGAGGAGTCCGCGCTGGGCCGGGCGCGGCGCACGATCGCCCGCTTCGAGACCCTCGACGTGGACGCGATCGTCACCAACGTCGCCGGCTGCGGCTCGTCGATGAAGGAGTACGGGCACCTGCTCGCCGACGACCCCGAGTGGGCCGCACGCGCCGAGGCCTTCAGCGCCCGCGTCCGCGACGTGAGCGAGGTCCTGGCGGAGCTGTACTCCCGCGACGACGACGGCGGCCCGCGCGCCCCGCGCACGCCGGTGCAGGGACGGGTGGCCTACCACGACGCGTGCCACCTCGGGCACGCCCAGGGTGTGCGGGAGCAGCCGCGAGCGGTGCTGCGCACGATCCCGGAGATCGAGCTCGTCGACATCGCCGAGGCGGCGCTGTGCTGCGGCTCGGCCGGGATCTACAACATGATCATGCCGGATGCGGCCGCCGAGCTGGGCGAGCGCAAGGCCGGCAAGATCCGCGACGCGAAGCCGGACGTGGTGGTCACCGCGAACCCGGGCTGCCTGCTCCAGATCCGCAAGTACCTCGGTGAGGGCGCGCACGGCCCGGTCCCGCTGCTGCACCCGGTACAGCTGCTCGACGCCAGCATCCGGGGTGTCGAGGTGCCGCGGAGCTGACCGTCCTCCCGGGGGTGCCCGCGCGCCCCCGGGATCGCTCGACGTCCGCGGAAATCTTGTCCCGCAGGGGGTCGCGTCGGGCGGAACCTCCGGCCGGGTGACACACTCCCGGGTCATGGCGGAATGGTCGGCGTTGTCCTTCTCGTCCAGCACCCTCGCGGCGTACCAGCAGGACCCGCAGGCGGTGGGCGGCTCGTTGCTGCTCTCGGCGCTGCTCTCGGCGTTACCGCTGGTCACGGTGTTCGTCCTGCTCGGTGGGTTCCGGCTGAAGGCGCAGTGGGCCGCGCTGGCGGGCCTCGCGGTCGCCCTGGTGGTGGCCGTCGCCGGTTTCGGGATGCCGGTCGGGCAGTCCCTGCTGGCGGCCTCGCACGGTGCCGTGTTCGGGCTGTTCCCGATCCTCTGGATCGTGGTGAACGCGTTGTGGGTCTACAACATGACGGTTGCGACCGGGCACTTCGACGTGCTGCGGCGCAGCTTCGGTTCACTGTCGTCGGACACCCGGACCCAGGCGATCCTGGTGGCGTTCTGCTTCGGCGGGCTGCTCGAGGCCCTGGCCGGGTTCGGCGCGCCGGTGGCGATCACGTCGGTGATGCTGATGGCGCTGGGCTTCCGGCCGATCAAGGCCGCGGTGGTGGCGCTGGTCGCGAACACCGCGCCGGTCGCGTTCGGCGCGATGGGTGTTCCGGTGATCACGCTGGCCCGGGTCAGCGGGCTGCCGTTGGACCAGGTCGCGTCCGTCGTCGGCCGCCAGACGCCGCTGCTGGCGGTGTTCGTGCCGCTGATCCTGGTGTTCATCGTCGACGGCCGGCGCGGCCTGCGCGAGGCGTGGGCCCCGGCGCTGGTCTGCGGCGTGGTGTTCGCGATCGGCCAGTTCGCCACCTCGAACTTCGTGTCCGTGGAGCTGACCGACATCGTCGCCTCGTTCCTCGGCGCGATCGCCATCGTGCTGATGGCGCGCCTGCGCCCGAACGCGGTGTGGGCCGCGCGCGAGCCGGCGACGGCCCGGGCGAGCGTCGGCGCATCGGCGGGCACCGGTGGTGGCGACGCCGCGGACGACGCCCCGGTCCACGACTCCCCCGCCGACATCCGCCGCGCCTACGCCCCCTACGTCGTGATCGTCGCCGTGTTCGCGCTGGCGCAGGTGCCCGGGCTCAAGGGCGTGATCGACTCGTTGAAGATCGCGTTCTCCTGGCCGGGACTCGACGTCGTCGACGCGGCGGGCAAGCCCAGCAGCACCACGATGTTCTCCCTGACGTGGCTCTCCACCGCCGGGACGCTGATGGTGCTCGCCGGGATCCTGGTCGCGCTGCTGCTGCGGGTGGGCGCCGGCCGCGCGGCGGCGACGTGGTGGCGCACGGTGGTCGAGCTGCGCTGGGCGATCCTCACCGTCACCTCGGTGCTGGCGCTGGCCTACGTGATGAACGCGTCCGCCCAGACCACCGCGATCGGGCTGCTGATCGCCGGGGCCGGCGGTGCGTTGGCGTTCCTGTCGCCGGTGCTGGGCTGGTTCGCGGTCGCGGTCACCGGATCGGACACCTCGGCGAACGCGCTGTTCGGGTCGCTGCAGGTCACCGCGGCCAACGGCGCCGGGTTGCCGCCGGACCTGCTCGCCGCGGCGAACTCCTCGGGCGGGGTGCTGGGCAAGATGCTCTCCCCGCAGAACCTCACGATCGCCGCCGTCGCGGTGAAGATGGAGGGCGAGGAAGGCACGTTGCTGCGCAAGGTGATCGGCTGGAGCCTGGGGATGCTGGTGGTGCTCTCCGGGATCATCGCGCTGCAGGCCACACCGGTACTGGGGTGGATGCTGCCCTGATCGGCGGAGCCCGGCGCTCCCGGCGCCGGACCTCCGGACGGACGGCGCCGCCGGGCCCCGGAACGAACGGTGCCCGCGGGCCCGGAACGGACGGCGCCGCCGGACCTCAGAAGGGGCGGCGCCG
>NZ_JADQDD010000202.1 GCF_019263595.1 Pseudonocardia sp. KRD291
ATCACCGGGCCGAGCGGGCGCAACGGGCGGGCCGGCAGGCCCTCGACCAGGTCGCTGGCGTGCTCGTCCAGCGCGACGACGGTCCCGCCGTGCGCGCCGGGCTGGAACGCCCAGTGCGCGGCGTTGTCCGAGCGGCCGGCCTGCCAGGACAGCGCGACGACCCACTTGCCGTCCTCGCCCTTCCAGGAGTCCCAGCCGGCCTCGGTGTAGTCCTGACCGCGCAGGCCGAACGTGTGCGCGACGGTCTCGCCGAGCGTCCGCACGTCGGGCCCGTCGGTGCGCTGCGGGTGAGCGCCCTGGGCGAGCTCCGCGGTGCGGGAGCGTTCGAGCAGCACCGGATAGGCGAATCGTTCGATCTTCTGGACCGGCACCCCGGCGGCGGCGGCGACCTGCTCGACCGACGCGCCGCCGCGGATACGTGCCTGGATCTCCCGTGGGCGCAACTGGCTCTCCAACTCGATCGCGATCTGGCCGAGCCGGGTCACGTCACCCCGGGCGGCAGCGCGCAGCTGCTCGTCGGCCGGCACGGTGTAGCGCTCGCGCCGGCCCGGGTCCTCGAGGACGACGGCACCGTCCTCGGCCACCCCGACGACCCGCAACGCGCGCATCGATCTGCCCTCCCCGCTTCGTCCCCGTCCGGGTGACGGTAGTTGTCCGGAGCCCGGCATCCGGTGAGGCGCGCCGACGCGGGATTTCCCAGGTCGACGACGGTCACCGATTCGCCAGAATGCCGCGGTTCTCACGGAACGTACGCAGAATTGCACGTCGCGTCAGATCTGGGGCAGTTGGGGTTCATGTGACTGCTGTGACTACAGCGGGTTGACCAGGGGTTCCCCCGCGCACACAACGGCCGGGCCTCCGCAAGGATGACCCGGCCGTGTGGCGCGAACGGACTAGCCCTGCTGCTCGACCACCCAGTCGATGCAGGCGATCAGCGCCGAGACGTCGTCCGGCTCGACGGCCGGGAACATCCCGACCCGCAGCTGGTTGCGGCCCAGCTTGCGGTACGGCTCGGTGTCCACGACGCCGTTCGCCCGCAGCACCTTCGCGATCGCCGCGGCGTCCACCGCGTCGTCGAAGTCGATCGTCCCGACGACCTGGCTGCGGTGCACCGGCTCCGTCACGAAGGGGGTGGCGAACGAGCTCTTGTCGGCCCAGCCGTAGAGCCGGTCCGACGAGTCGCGGGTGCGTGCCACGCAGCCGTCGAGCCCGCCCAGGCCGTTCATCCAGTCGATCTGCTCGGCGAGCAGGAACAGGGTGGCCAGCGCCGGGGTGTTGTAGGTCTGGTCCTTGCCGGAGTTGTCCACCGCGGTGGTCAGCGACAGGAACGGCGGGATCCAGCGGTCCGACGCCCCGAGCTCGGCGACGCGTTCCAGCGCGGCCGGGCTCATCAACGCGATCCACAGGCCGCCGTCGGAGGCGAAGCCCTTCTGCGGGGCGAAGTAGTAGACGTCGGCCTGGTTCAGGTCGACCGGGAGGCCGCCCGCGCCGGACGTCGCGTCGATCGTGACGAGCTGGTCCGCGGTCGCGCCCTCGGGGCGGACGACCGGTACCGAGACGCCGGTCGAGGTCTCGTTGTGCGCCCAGGCGAGGAGGTCGGCCGACGGGTCCGTGGTCGGCGCGGGCGCGCTGCCCGGCTCCGCGGAGACGACGACCGGGTCGGCCAGGAACGGCGCACCCCTGGTGGAGTCGGCGAACTTGGCGGAGAACTCGCCGTAGGTCAGGTGCAGCGAGCGCTCGCGGACGAGACCGAACGCGGCGGCGTCCCAGAACGCCGTCGACCCGCCGTTGCCCAGCACCACCTGGTAGCCATCGGGCAGCGAGAACAGCTCGGACAGACCGGAGCGGACACGTCCGACCAGCGACTTCACGGGCTTCTGCCGGTGCGAGGTGCCCAGCAGCGACGTGCCGGACGCGGCCAGGGCGGCCAGCTGCTCGGGGCGGACCTTGGAGGGTCCGCAGCCGAAGCGGCCGTCCGACGGCAGGAGATCGGCGGGGATCTTCAGATCGGTGGGGATCGAGGTCACGGCCTCCAGTGTTGCAGCCCGCATCCGCGCTGCCACCCGCACGGTGCGCGGTGCCACAACCGCGCTCAGCCGTCCGGCGGGGCCCGGTGCGCGCGCCGGTAGGCCAGCGGCGACATCCCGATCTCGGTGCTCAGGTGCATCCGCATCGCCGCCGCGCTGCCGAACCCCGCGCGGGCGGCGAGCCGGTCCACCGGCAGGTCGGTGCTCTCCAGCAGCCGCCGGGCCAGCTCCACCCGCCGCGCGGCGAGCCAGCGGGCCGGGCTGAGCCCGGTCTCGGCGCGGAACCGGCGGGTGAACGTGCGCTCGCTCATCGACGCCCGCCCGGCCAGGTCGGCCAGGGCCAGCGGCCGGTCCAGGTTCTGCAACGCCCAGGCGCGCGCCGCGGCGGTGCCCGGGCCCTCCTCGTGCGGGACCGGGCGCTCCACGAACTGGGACTGCCCGCCCTCCCGCCACGGCGCGACGACGTTGCGCCGGGCCACCGACGCGGCCACCTCGGCGCCGTGGTCGCGCCGGAGCAGATGCAGGCACAGGTCGATGCCCGCGGCGGTGCCGGCCGAGGTGAGGACGTCGCCGTCGTCCACGAACAGGACGTCCGGGTTCAGCCGGACCTGCGGAAACAGCCGGCGGAAGCGGTGCGTGAACTGCCAGTGCGTGGTCGCCGGGCGGCCGTCGAGCAGCCCGGCCGCGGCGAGGGCGAACGCGCCGGTGCAGATCGACACCACCCGTGCCCGCCCGCTCGCCCGCCGCAACAAGGACGACACCGCCGGGTCCGGCACGCCGTCGCGGACCGTCGCCGTGCCGCGGGACGCGGGCACGATGAGGGTCTCGGCGTCGGCGAACGCCTCCGCGCCGTACTCGGGCGCCACCGACCAGCCGTCGGAGGTCCGGACCGGGCCGCCGTCGAGCGAGGCCACCCGGACGTCGTAGAGCGGGCGCCCGGCGTCGTCCAGCGCGCCGCCCAGGATCCGGCCCGGCATGGCCAGCTCGAACGCGATCACCTCGGGCCCGGCCAGCACCGCGACCCGGTGCGCCCGCGTCCTGTCCTCCGCCATGGCCGAATCTTGACACATATCGGCCGTCCGGCCACTTCCGCGCGGTGACGGCGCCGGGAACAGTGAGCCCGGTGAGCGACCTCCGTGATCCCGCACCCGCCGACGTGCCCGCCCGTCGACGGCGCATCCACCCGGCGTGGTGGGCGGCCGGTGCGACGTTCCTCGCGCTGCTCGGCGCCGCCGGGTTCCGGTCCACGCCCGGGGTGATGGTCGAGCCGCTGCACGCCGAGTTCGGCTGGTCGATCGGGGCGATCTCGTTCGCGCTGTCGGTCAACCTGGCCCTGTTCGGGCTCACCGCGCCGTTCGCGGCCGCCCTGATGGAGCGGTTCGGGGTGCGCCGGGTGGTCAGCGGCGCGCTCGTCATGGTCGCGATCGGCAGCGGCCTGACCGTGTTCATGACGTCGGTGTGGCAGCTGGTGCTGTTGTGGGGCGTGGTCGTCGGCCTGGGTACCGGGTCGATGGCGATGGCGCTGGTGGCCACCGTCGTCGGGCGCTGGTTCGTGACCCGGCGCGGGCTGGTCTCCGGGATCCTCACCGCGGCCACCGCGACCGGCCAGCTGATCTTCCTTCCGCTGATCGCCGCGATCGTGACGACCGACGGCTGGCGCCCGGCCGCGCTGACCGTCTCCGCCGGGGCACTGGTCGTCGTGCCGGTGGTGCTGCTGATGCTGCGCGACCGCCCGTCGGATGCGGGGGTGCTGCCGTACGGAGGGACCGCCGAGGACGTGGTTCCCGCCGCGCTGGAGCGCAGCAGTACCGCTCCGGCCCGCAGCGGGGTCGCGGCGATGGCGGTCACGGCACTCGGCACCGCGGTCCGGGTGCGCACGTTCTGGCTGCTCGTCGGCGGCTTCTTCATCTGCGGCGCGACGACGGCCGGGCTGGTCCAGTCGCACTTCGTCCCGGCCGCGCACGACCACGGCATGCCGGCCACGACGGCCGCGGGCCTGCTCGCCGTCGTCGGGATCTTCGACCTGGTCGGGACGGTCGCGTCGGGCTGGCTGACCGACCGCTACGACCCGCGGGTGCTGCTCGCCGTCTACTACGGGCTGCGCGCGGTCTCGCTGGCCCTGCTGCCGCCGCTGTTCGGCTCGGACATCAACGCCAGCATGTTCGCCTTCGTGATCTTCTACGGGCTGGACTGGGTGGCGACGGTCCCGCCGACGCTGGCCCTGTGCCGGGCCGCGTTCGGGCCGTCGGCGCCGATGGTGTTCGGCTGGATCTTCGCCTCGCACCAGCTCGGCGCGGCGTTCGCGGCCCTGGTCGCGGGCCTCGTCCGGGACGCGTTGGGCAGCTACGACGCCGCGTGGTTCGGCGGTGCGGTGCTGTGCGTGGTGGCCGCCGTGCTCTCGATCGCGATCCGCCGGTCCCCGGCCCCTGCGCCCGCGTCCGCCCCGGTCTGAGTCTCGGGAGGTCTCCCGGGTCCCCGTTCCGTTGGCCGAATGTGTCCCGCAGCCCGCGCACGGACTGCCAGGATGCCGATCACAACGGAGCAGCCGGGGGGCCGACATGACCGACACACCCGACCGACCGGAAGACCGTTCCGGGCCGCCGCAGGGCGGCTGTCCACAGGCGGGCGGTCATCCACAGGCAGGCTGGGGACAACAGCCCGGCTGGGGACAACCGCCCGGCCACGTGCCCCCGTGGCAGGCGCCGCGTCCGGGCATCGTGGCGCTCGCCCCGCTCAGCGGGCCCGACATGCTGACCGGAGCCCTGCGCTACATCCGCTCGCACTGGCTGGTCATCCTCGTCCCGTCGGCGGTGGCGATGCTCGTGCTGACGGCGGTGCAGGTGCTGCTGCAGTTCCGGCTCGTCTCGACGCTCGACGTTGCCGGCGGCGGCGACCCGGTAGAGGTAACCGGGCCGGCGTTCCTGACCGACGTCCTCCTCTTCGGCGCGGTGGGTCTGGTGCTCGGCCTCGTGGTCTTCCCGCTGGTGCTCTCGATGCTGTACTCGGTGCTGGTCCCGGCGGTTCTGGGTCGGGCGGTGCCGTTCGGGCAGGCGCTGCGTGAGGGCCTGCGCCGAGCACCGGCGTTGCTGGGTCTGCAGGTGGTGACCGCCCTGATCGGGCTGGTCGTCGTCGGCGTCGGGATCGGGCTGGCCGTCGTGATCGGCGTCGTCGGCGACGGCTCCGGGGCCTCGATCCTGATCGCCGTCCTGGTCGGGCTGGCCGCCTACGTCGCCTGGATCTGGATCTCGGTGACGTTGATGCTCGCGCCCCCGGCCCTGGTCGTGGAGCGGGCCGGGGTGGGTGCGGCTCTGACCCGCTCGCGGGCTCTGGTGCGCGGTGCGTGGTGGCGCTGCTTCGGGATCCTGCTCCTCACCGCAGTCGCCGCGGCGGCCGCGATGGGCGCGCTGATCGGCATTCCGACCAGCCTGCTCGGTACCGGCACGATGATGTCGTCGATCTCGGCGTCGCCAGGACGGGCGCCGTCCGCGTCGGCGTTCAGCGCCTACTTCATGATCCTCGGGATCGGCACCTGGCTCGTCTCGAGCGTGGCGCTGCCGTTCGGTGTCGGGGCGGTCGGGCTCATCTACGTGGACCGGCGGATGCGCACCGAGGGCTACGCGCGGGAGCTCGCCGCGCAGGCCGGGATACCGGGGGCGTAGACGCGACCGACCGCACCGGGTACCTCTAGGTGATCGAACCGCCAACGACCCGCGAAGGAGCGACCGTGACGGTGACCGTCGAGGACCTGACGACGATCGGCCAGGACCTCAACCGCCCCGAGTCCGTGCTGGCCACGGCGGCCGGGGACATCTACACCAGCAACGCCGACGGCGGCGTCAGCCACCTGCACCCGGACCGCAGCCACTCCCGTTACCTCGGCAGGACCGCGGACCTGCCCGGGCCGGTGCACCCGAACGGGATCGCGCTGGAGGCCGACGGGTCGTTCCTGCTCGCCCATCTCGGCCAGGGGGAGGGCGAGGGCGGGGTGTTCCGGTTGCGGCGCGACGGGCAGCTGACCCCGGAGCTGCGCGAGGTGGACGGCGTCGCGCTGCCGCCGACCAACCACGTCACCCGTGATCACCAGGGCCGCCTGTGGGTCACCGTGTCCACCACGAAGCACCCGCGCGACGCCGACTTCACCGCGGACGCGGCCAGTGGCTTCGTGGTGTTCGACGACGGCCGCGGCCCGCGGATCGTCGCCGACGGGCTGGGCTACACCAACGAGTGCCTGCCGTCCCCGGACGGCCGCTGGCTCTACGTGAACGAGACGTTCACCAAGAGGCTGTCCCGCTTCCCGCTCTCGGAGTCCGGCGAGCCCGGGCCCAAGGAGGTGCTGGCCGAGTTCGGGGCCGGCGAGTTCCCGGACGGCCTCGCGCTCGACGTCGAGGGCGGCGTCTGGGAGGCGTGCGTCGTGTCGAACCGGGTGATCCGGGTGCACCCGGACGGCACGAAGGAGACCTGGCTCAACACCGCCGACCGCGGCCACGTCGAGGGCGTGGAGGAGGCATGGCTGTCGGGCACGATGCGGGCCGCCCACATCGGCGGGCGCGGCGGGTTCTCCCCGCTGGGGCAGGTGTCGTCGCTGGCCTTCGCCGGCCCGCAGCGCCGGACGCTCGTGCTCGGGTCGCTGCGCAACCCGTACCTGATCTCCGCCCCGGCGCCGGTCGCGGGGGTGGAACCGCCGCACTGGAACTACGGGTCCTGAGGACGCGCGGGAGCCCCTCCGCCAGGTGTGCCGGAGGGGCTCCGCGCGGCAGGGCTAGCTGCCGACCAGGTCCCATCCCTCGACGTCCTGCGGGGCGCGCGGGCCCGGCCCGATGTACTGCGCGGACGGGCGGACCAGCTTGTTCTCCCGCTTCTGCTCCATGATGTGCGCCGACCAGCCCGCGGTCCGGGCGCTGGTGAACATCGCCGGCATCATGTGCGGCGGGACCTGCGCGAAGTCCAGGATCACCGCGGCCCAGAACTCGACGTTGGTCTCGATCGGGTGGTCCGGGCGGCGCTCGCGCAGGATCGACAGCGCGGCCTTCTCCAGCGCGGCGGCCACCTCGAAGCGCGGCGCGTCGAGCTCCTGGCAGGTGCGGCGCAGCACGCGGGCCCGCGGGTCCTCGGCCCGGTAGACCCGGTGCCCGAAGCCCATCAGCTTCTCCTTGCGGTCCAGGATGCCGCGGACCAGCGAGTCCGCGTCCCCGGTGCGCTCGACCTCGTCGATCATCGGCAGCACCCGGGCCGGCGCGCCGCCGTGCAGCGGGCCGGACATCGCCCCGATCGCGCCGGACAGCGACGCCGCGACGTCGGCCCCGGTGGAGGCGATCACCCGCGCGGTGAAGGTGGAGGCGTTCATGCCGTGCTCGGCGGCCGAGACCCAGTAGGCGTCGACGGCTCTGACGTGTGCCGGGTCGGGCTCGCCGCGCCAGCGCGTCATGAAGCGCTCGGTGATCGTCTGGCACTCGTCGATCCGGGACTGCGGCACGGCCGGGACGCCGATCCCGCGCGCGGACTGCGCGACGTAGGACAGCGCCATCACCGAGGCGCGCGCCAGCTGCTCGCGGGCCTCGCCGGGCTCGATGTCGAGCAGCGGGCGGTAGCCCCAGTACGGGGCGAGCATGGCCAGCGCGGCCTGCACGTCGACGCGGACGTCACCGGTGTGCACCGGCAGCGGGAACGGCTCTGCGGGCGGCAGGCCGTGGCCGAACCGGCCGTCGACGAGCAGCGCCCAGACATTGCCGAACGTGACCTTCCCGGCCAGGTCCTCGATGTCGACGCCGCGGTAGCGCAGCGCGCCGCCGTCCTTGTCCGGCTCGGCGATCTCGGTGCGGAACGCGACGTGGCCCTCGAGGCCCGACTTGAAGCCGGGCGGCGGCGGGGGTACCTCGGTCGGTGCGGTCGAGGCTTCTGCGGACACCGGGTCTCCTTCGGCTGGGGTCCTCCGCGGACGGGCGACCGGTGGGACGCGAATGCGCGGCCGACTCCGGTGCCGGTGTCCCGGACGTCCGCTGTGCACGGATCCGGGACCAGCGCCACCCTCCTCCCGGCGGCACCGGGGAGCAACGCGGCAGGCCGTGTCGTCCGTCACGAGCGACCCGGGCGGCACCCGATCCGGTGTTGTGATGCCCGATCAGCGGGGTGCACGCGCGGCTGTGGGCACCTACCGTCGCAGTCGTTACCCGTGAGGAGACGTCGATGTCGGACAGCACGCTGGATCGCTCACTGCCCCGGATGCGGATCGACTACGAGAGCCGCCCCTTCGACGTCGACGACCTGGCGGGGACCTGGCACGAGCAGCTGGCGGCCTGGATGGACGCCGCCCGCGAGGCCGGCGTCCCGGAACCCAACGCGATGGTGCTGGCGACCGCGGACGAGCACGGCGTCCCGTCCTCGCGCACGGTGCTGTGCAAGGGCCTCGACGAGCGTGGCGTCGTCCTCTACACCAACTACACCTCGCACAAGAGCCGTGACCTGAACCTGACCCGGGTCGCGTCGGTGACGTTCCCCTGGTTCGCCATGCAGCGCCAGGTCCAGCTGGTGGGACGGGTGGAGCGCTGCACCGACGCGGAGTCCGACGCCTACTGGGCGGGACGCCCTCGGGGGTCGCAGCTGGGGGCATGGGCCTCGGCCCAGTCGACCGTCGTCGCCCGGCGCCCCGTGCTCGACGACGCGTTGCGGACCGTGACGCAGCGGTTCGACGGCGTCGAGGAGATCCCGCGGCCTCCGCACTGGGGCGGCTGGCGGATCGTGCCGTGGCAGGTCGAGTTCTGGCAGGGACGCTCCGACCGGATGCACGACCGCCTCCGCTTCGACCAGACCCGCGACGAGACCTGGCAGATCCGCCGCCTGGCCCCCTGAGCGTGACGATTCGGGCGTTCACGGGGCCCGGGGTGGGAACCTGTGTGAGCTGCGGACTTGCGTCGTGTAACTGTGGTCGGTGTGAGCAGCTCTGACCCGAACGGTCCCACCCAGCCGGTCCCCGGCGGCGCCACGTCCCGGCTGACCGGGGCCATCCGGGTCGCGTTCGCCGACACCACCCCGCTGCGCACGCCCGCCTACCGGCGGCTCTGGTCGGCCGGCGTGATCACCGTGGTCGGGGCGCAGCTCTCGGTCGTCGCGGTGCCGACCCAGATCTACGGGATGACCGGCTCGTCGGCCTACGTCGGGCTGACCGGGCTGTTCGGCCTGGTCCCGCTCGTGGTGTTCGGCCTGTGGGGCGGCGCGATCGCGGACGCGGTCGACCGGCGGGTGATGCTGCTGTGCACCGGATCCGGCATCGCGGTCACGTCGCTGGCGCTGTGGGTGGTCTCGGCGTCCGGGGTCGGCAACGTCTGGCTGGTTCTGACCCTGTTCGCGTTCCAGTCGGCGATGCTGGCGATGAACCAGCCCACCCGCAGCGCGGTGATCCCGCGGTTGCTGCCGGCCGAGCAGCTCCCGGCCGCGAACGCGCTGAACATGACGGTCGTGCAGCTCGGTGCCGTGATGGGCCCGCTGCTGGCCGGGATCCTGATCCCGGTCGTCGGGCTGCCCACGCTCTACCTGGTCGACGCCGTGTTCCTGCTGGCCACGCTGTGGGCCACCTGGCGGCTGCCGCCGCTGCCCGCGACCCGCGACGCGGCCGGAGCGCGGTCCACGGTCGGGCTGCGCGCGGTGTTCGACGGCTTCCGCTACGTCGGCCTGCACAAGGTGCTGCTGGTGTCGTTCCTGATCGACGTCGTGGCGATGGGCTTCGGGATGCCGCGGGTGGTGTTCCCGGAGATGTCCGAGACGGTGTTCGGGGATCCGCCCGGCGGCGGCCTCGCGCTCGGCCTGCTGTTCGCGGCGATCCCGATCGGGATGGTGGTCGGCGGGGTGTTCTCGGGCTGGCTGCAGCGGGTGCAGCGCCAGGGCGCGGCCGTCGTCGCCGCGATCTGCGTGTGGGGGCTCGGGGTGGCGGTCTTCGGCCTGGTCGGTTCGCTGTGGCTGGCGGTGTTCGCCCTGGCCCTGGCCGGGGCCGGGGACCTGGTGAGCTCGGTGTACCGGTCGTCGATGCTGCAGACCGTGGCCACCGACGAGATGCGCGGGCGGATGCAGGGCGTCTTCGTGGTCGTCGTGGCCGGCGGGCCGCGGCTGGCCGACCTGTGGCACGGCCCGTCCGCGGCGGCGATCGGGCCCGGCCCGACCGCGACGATCGGCGGGGTGGCCGTCGTGGTCGTCGCGCTGGTGGTGGTGGCCCGGTTCCCGGAGTTCCTGCGGTACCGCGCCCCGGGGCCCGGGTCCTGACCTGGACGGCGGCGCCGGGACGGGCCTGCGGCGGACGGAGGAACCGGTGACTCTGATCGCTGCGTTCTGCGGATCGCCGCGGGCGGACTAGCGTGTCCGGGGAAGCAGACGATCCCCAGCTGTGAGAGGGAACCTCCACATGTCCGACGAGAAGGCCGCCGACTCCGCGGTTCTCCAGTACGACGGCGGCAAGTTCGAGACGACCGTGCACACCCCCACCGAGGGTGCACAGGCCGTCGACGTGAGCAAACTGCTCGGCAAGACGGGGCTGGTGACCTACGACCCCGGTTTCACCAGCACCGCGGCCTGCTCCTCGGCCATCACCTACATCGACGGTGACGCCGGCATCCTGCGCTACCGCGGCTATCCGATCGACGAGCTGGCGAGCAACTCGTCCTACCTCGAGGTCAGCTACCTGCTGATCTACGGGGAGCTGCCGAGCAAGCAGCAGCTCGACTCGTTCACGAACCGGATCAGCCGGCACACGCTGCTGCACGAGGACCTCAAGCGGTTCTTCGACGGCTTCCCGCGCGACGCGCACCCGATGCCGGTGCTCTCGTCCGCGGTCAGCGCGTTGTCGACGTTCTACCAGGACAGCCTGGACCCGCACGACGAGGACGCCGTCGAGCTCTCGACCGTCCGCCTGATGGCGAAGGTCTTCACGATCGCGGCCTACGCCTACAAGAAGTCGGTCGGGCAGCCGTTCCTCTACCCGGACAACTCGATGTCGCTGGTGGAGAACTTCCTGCAGATGACGTTCGGGTTCCCGGCCGAGCCCTACGAGCTCGACCCGGACATGGCCAAGGCCCTGGACACGCTGCTGATCCTGCACGCCGACCACGAGCAGAACTGCTCCACCTCGACGGTGCGGCTGGTCGGCTCCAGCCAGGCCAACCTGTTCGCCTCCATCTCGGCCGGGGTGAACGCCCTGTTCGGCCCGCTGCACGGCGGCGCCAACCAGGCCGTGCTGGAGATGCTGACCCGGATCCGCGACACCGAGAACGGTGACGTCGAGGCGTTCGTGAACCGTGTGAAGAACCGCGAGGACGGCGCCCGCCTGATGGGCTTCGGGCACCGGGTCTACAAGAACTACGACCCGCGCGCGAAGATCGTCAAGGAGCAGGCGGAGACGATCCTGAAGAAGCTCGGGGTGAACGACCCCCTGCTCGACATCGCCATGACGCTCGAGGAGAAGGCGCTCGCCGACGACTACTTCGTCGAGCGCAAGCTCTACCCGAACGTCGACTTCTACACCGGCGTGATCTACCGGGCGATGGGCTTCCCGGTGAAGATGTTCACCGTGCTGTTCGCGCTCGGCCGTCTCCCGGGCTGGATCGCGCACTGGCGCGAGATGATGGACGACCCGCAGAACAAGATCGGCCGTCCCCGCCAGCTCTACACCGGCTCCGCCGAGCGCAACTACGTGGCACTCGACAAGCGCTGAGCCTCCCACCGCAACAACGAACGGCGCCCTCGTC
>NZ_JADQDD010000203.1 GCF_019263595.1 Pseudonocardia sp. KRD291
GGGACGACCGGGTGAGCGAAGGGACCCCTCGGGACACCCACCGGCGGGCCCGGAGGCGCGCACCGACACCGGCTCCGGTCGCGAGGGAGCCCCCGGCGACACCCAGGTGAGCGAGGGGGCCCTCGGGACACCCGGCCGAGACGGACGCGGCGGTGGCTCAGGCGTTCGCGGTGGACAGGTCCAGGTACTCGGCGAACTTGCGGTGGGCGGCCTCGGTGCGGGTGGGGACGTGCTCGGTGGGCACCTCGACCGGGGTGTAGCCGCGCAGGAGCCGGCGCGCGACCGACTCCTTGTGCACCTCGTCCGGGCCGTCGTAGATCCGGGCGGCGCGGGCGGCGCGGTACATCTGCTCGAGCGGCAGGTCGCCGGAGAAGCCCAGCGACCCGTGCACCTGGATCGCGCGGTCGATCACGTCGTGCAGCACCTTGGCGCCCCAGTACTTGATCATGCCGATCTCGATCCGGGCGTTCGAGGCGCCGACCTGGTCCATCGTCCACGCCGCGTGCAGGGTGAGCAGCCGCGCCGCGGCCATCTCGGCGGCCGAGGTGGCGACCCAGTCCTGGACCATCTGCTTGTCGGCCAGCCGGGAGCCGCTCGCGGTGCGGCTCACGGCCCGTTCGCACAGCATGTCGAACGCGCGCCGGGACTGGCCCAGCCAGCGCATGGCGTGGTGGATCCGGCCCGGGCCGAGACGCTGCTGGGCGAGCTTGAAGCCGTCACCGGGGTTGCCGACCAGGTTCTCCACCGGCACCCGGACGTCGCGGTAGACCACCTCGGCGTGCCCGCCGTAGAGCTCGCCGCCGACCTCGGGGTGGTCCATCACCGGGATGTCGCGCACGACGTCGACGCCGGGGGTGTCGGTCGGGACGACGATCATCGACGCGCGCTGGTAGGGCGCCGCGTCCGGGTCGGTCACGACCATCACGATCAGGAAGTCCGAGTTCGTGGCGTTGGACGAGAACCACTTGTGGCCGTTGATCACGTAGTCGTCGCCGTCCCGCACGGCGCTGGTCGTCAGCAGCGTCGGGTCCGCGCCCGCGCCCGGCTCGGTCATCGAGAAGCAGCTGCGCACTTCGCCGCGCAGCAGCGGGTGCATCCAGCGTTCCTTCTGCTCCGGGCTGCCCCCGATGGCGAGCAGCTCGGCGTTGCCGGAGTCCGGCGCCTGGTTGCCGAAGATGCCCGGCGCGTAGCGGCACTGGCCCAGGATCTCGTGCATCAGCCCGAGGCTGACCTGCCCGAACCCGCCGCCGCCGAGCTCCGGGGGCAGGTGCGCGGCCCACAGGCCCTGCTCCTTCACCCGTTCCTTGAGCGGCGCGGTGATCCGCGCGAACGTAGGCCGGTCGACGTCGAGCGTCTCCAGCGGAATGATCTCGTCACGGACGAAGCCGCGCATCCACTTGAGCTTCTCGTCGAACTCCGGATCGGTACTGAAATCCCAGGCCACCGTCGAATCACCTCTCGCCGCATCGTTGCCGGGCGAACGTAACCCACGGCCGGTCACGTCCGGAACGGCTGCCGGGTCGCGGAGCGGGTGACGCGGCATCGTCAAAACTGTGGAGACCGCGCCGATCCGGCTAGCACCGGACCGGCCCACCCCGATGAGCGGGTTGCGGCGTGCGACGGGTGCGCCATCGTGCAGGGGAGAATTCGTGAAGAAGAGCCGTTTCGTCAGCGCCGTCCTCGGAGCCGCAGTGGCGGCCGGTGCGTCGCTGGCCGTCGCCGTTCCCGCCTACGCGGCTCAGCCCGATGTCAACACGAACGCCAGCGCCAAGACCGAGTGCGACAAGAACATCGAGCGCGCCATCCTGCCGGTCCACGTGCTCAACCGGGACAGCGCGCCGATCGACGTCCGGGTGACCACGTCCTACGGCCAGGTCAAGCAGTCCAAGATCGCCCCGGGCAAGGCGTTCTACAACCGCTTCGACACCGGCAAGGGCTCGGTGCCCGCCGGCAAGGTCACGATCGCCGCGTACAAGTTCGAGAACGGCAAGGGCCACTACGCCGTCTCGACCGCCTCCTACGGCGCCTCGTCGTGCGTGGTGAACCCCCGCCTGGCCACCACGGCGACCGACTCCGACCACGACGGCCGGATCGACTCGGTCACCGTGCGTAACGTTGGCGCGCACGCGATCCAGGCCCGCATCTCGGGCGTGGCCGGAAGCACCGCGAAGACGCTGGCCCCCCGGGGGACGTTCACGGTGACCGACCCGTCCGACCGGTCCCCGGTGGCCGTGGTGACCGCGTACAAGTTCGTCGAGGGCAAGGGCTACTTCACCTCGAGCGTCGTCCGCCCCTGACCGCAGGACCGCCGCGCGGGCCGGGCTCCCACCCAGGGACCCGGCCCGCGCGGCGTTGCGGTGGCGCAGGCGGTGCGGGGAAGCTACGCAGGTGACCGACGCCATCGCCGCACCGAGCTCCGCCGTGCGCCCTGCAGGAGTGCCCTCCGACCTGGAGTCGCTGTCGTTCGAGACGCTGACCCCGGTGTCCTTCCTCGACCGGGCCGCCGCCGCGCACGGCGAGCGCGTCGCCGTCGTCGACGGGGACCTGCGGCTGACCTACGCCGAGCTGCACGACCGCTGCCGACGCCTGGCCGGCGGCCTCGCACCGCTGGCGGGCGGCCGCCCGGTCGCGGTGCTGGTGCCGAACACCCACGTCGGGCTGGAGGCGGCGTTCGGCGTGCCGTGGGCCGGTGTCCCGCTGGTCGCGGTGAACACCCGCCTGTCGGCCGGCGAGGTGGCCTACATCCTGGAGCACTCGAACTCCGCCGTCCTCGTGCACGACCCCGTGTTCGACGAGCTCGTCGCGGACGTGCTGAAGCGCATGGACAGCGCCGGTACTCGTTCCGCCGGCGCTCCTCCCGGCCGGCCCACCGTGATCCGGGTGGGGGAGGACTACGAGGCGCTGATCGCCGGGGCCGAGCCGCTGGCGATCACCCCGGACGACGAGCGGTCGCTGCTCTCGATCAACTACACGTCCGGCACGACCGGGAAGCCCAAGGGCGTGATGTACCACCACCGGGGCGCCTACCTGCAGGCGTTGTCGATGGTCGGGCACACCGGGTTGACGCCGTCGTCGGTGCACCTGTGGACGCTGCCGATGTTCCACTGCAACGGCTGGTGCTTCCCGTGGGCGGTCACCGCCGCCGCGGCGACGCACGTCTGCCTGCCGAAGGTCGAGCCGTCCCGGATCTGGGAGCTGGTCCGCGAGCAGGGGGTGACGCACCTCAACGGTGCCCCGACCGTCCTGTCGATGATCGCCTACGCGCCGGAGGCCGGTCCGGTGGAGACGACCGTGAAGGTCGCGACCGGCGGGGCCCCGCCGAGCCCGGCGATCCTGCGCCGGATGGCCGAGCTGGGCTTCGACGTCACCCACCTCTACGGCCTGACCGAGACGTTCGGCCCGGCCATGATCTGCGACTGGCAGCCGGAGTGGAACGAGCTCGACGGGGAGACCCAGGCCCGGATGAAGGCCCGCCAGGGCGTCGGGAACATGATCGCGTGCGCGGTCCGGGTGATCACCGACGACGGTGCCGACGCCCCCGCCGACGGCGAGACGACCGGGCAGATCGCGTTGCGCGGCAACAACGTCATGCTCGGCTACCTCGACGATGAGCAGGCCACCCGGGACGCCGCACCGGACGGCTGGTTCCGCACCGGCGACATCGGCGTGATGCACCCGGACGGCTACGTGGAACTGCGCGACCGGAGCAAGGACGTGATCATCTCGGGCGGGGAGAACATCGCCTCGGTGGAGGTCGAGCAGGCCATCGCCGACCACCCGTCGGTCCTGGAGGCCGCGGTGATCGCGGTCCCGGACGACCGCTGGGGCGAGGTCCCGGCCGCCTACGTGACCCTGCGCGACGGGGAGTCGGCCACCGAGTCCGAGATCATCGAGCACGTGCGGACGCGCCTGGCCCGGTTCAAGGCGCCCAAGACCGTCACGTTCACCGAGCTCCCGAAGACCTCCACCGGCAAGATCCAGAAGTTCGTGCTGCGCGACGAGGCGTGGTCCGGCCAGGAGCGCCGGATCCGGTGACGGGTCAGCTCGCCCGGGCCAGTGCCGACATCGACTTCCAGTCCGCCCAGGTGATCGCCCAGTCGTAGATGTCGCCGTCGGCGGCGGTGAGCTCCTGGGTGGTGCCGACGACCTCGACCGGGTCGCCGAAGACCGCGCTGCCGAAGTAGGAGCGCGCGTCGGCGGTGGAGAGGTTCACGCAGCCGTGGGTGACGTTGCTGTTGCCCTGCGACGACGCGGACGCCGGGTTGGCGTGGATGAACTCGCCGTTGTTGGAGATCCGCACGGCCCAGTACTGGGGTAGGTCGACGTAGCCGTAGTCGCGGTTGGTCATCAGCACCTTCTGCGACTTGCCCATGACGACGTGGGTGCCGCTGCGGGTGACCCGGCGCGGGTCGGACTCCTTGCCGTAGGAGGCGTCGAAGGTCTGCACGGTCTTCCCGTCGCGCACCACCACGAGCTGGTGGCTCTGCGCGTCGGCCTTGACGATCTGGCTGCGCCCCACGGTGAACGTGCTGCTCAGGTCCTTGGCCGCATAGCCCGCAGCGCCCAGGTCCATGCCGTAGAGCGGGGCGTCCACGGTGACGGTCGTGTGCGCGGGCCAGTAGGTCCGCGGCCGGTAGTGCACGCGCGAGCCGTCGGCGGTGTCGGGCAGCCAGGCCCAGGCGCCCTCGACCTTCCTCGACGTGCGCACGCTCAGCGCCCGCTCGACGTCGGCCTTGGCCTTGTCGGTCAGCGTCCGGTCGAACGTGATGATCACCGGGGCGCCGACGCCGACGGTCGCGCCGTCGCCGATGTTCATCGTCGCTCGCGCCGTGCGGGCCGGGTCGAGGGTGCCGAACTGCCCGGTCAGCGGCGTGACGGTGCCGTCGTCGCGGACCCAGGAGCCGCTCCAGCGGTAGGTGGAGCCGTAGCCCAGCGGTTCGGTCGCCGTCCAGGTGCGCCCGTCCGGGGCGAGTGCCCCCTGTACGGCCTCGCCGTCGGCGTTGCGCAGCGCGACGTCGCGCAGCTGCCCGCCGGTCACGGTGGTGCCGACGGCGTCGCGCGGCCCGGTCCCGGTGGCGCCGGCGGGCGGCATGGTGGTGAGCACCGGCGCGACGGCGGGCTGCCGGATCTCGCCCGCCCCGCGACCGGCGTCGTCGCCCGGGCCCCGGTCGGCGCCGACGAGGTTGCCCGCGATCGCGTTCCGCACCGAGTCCGACGCGAACGCCGTCGCACCGCCGGCCGCCAGTGCCGCCACGATCACACCGACGGCCAGGAGCTTGGCCAGTGTGCGACGGTGCAGTGTCCGCAGGCCGACTCGCCGCCGGGGGCGGTGCCGTCCTCGCGACCGCTCCCAGGAACGAGACATGTGAGCCATGATCACAAAGTCGTGACACCGGGTGGTCAACTTGGGGTCACGTTTCGGTAACCCGGGTGAGTCGCAGGCGGGTCGCACACACCCGTTGTCGATGCGAGGCTCGACGCGCCACCCGACCGGGTGGGAAAGAGTAGGAGCAGTTCCATGAGCTACGACGTCGCCGCCGTGCGGAGCCGGTTCCCCGCGCTGCGGGCCGGGATCGCGCACTTCGACGGGCCCGGCGGGTCCCAGGTCCCGGACGCGGTGGCCGGCGCGGTCGCCGCCACGATGACCTCGCCGCTGGCCAACCGCGGCGCGGTCACCCCCGGGGAACGCGCCGCCGACGCGATCGTGCTCGGCGCCCGGGCGGCCATGGCCGACCTGCTCGGCGCGGACCCGCGGGGGGTCGTGTTCGGGCGCAGCATGACCGCGGTGACGTTCGACCTGGCCCGGACGCTGGCCGCGACGTGGTCGCCGGGCGACGAGATCGTCGTGACCCGCTTGGACCACGACGCGAACATCCGCCCCTGGGTGCTCGCCGCCGAGGCGGCCGGGGTGACCGTGCGGTGGCTGGACTTCGACCCGGAGACCACCGAGCTCGACGACGTGTCCGCGGTCCTGTCCGGTCGGACCCGGCTGGTCGCGGTGACCGGGGCGTCGAACCTGGTCGGCACCCGGCCGCCGATCGAGCGGATCGCGGCGGCCGCCCACGATGCGGGGGCTCTGGTGATGGTGGACGGGGTGCACCTGACCGCGCACGCGCCGGTCGACGTCGCGGCACTGGGGGCGGATCTCTACGCGTGCTCGCCGTACAAGTTCCTCGGCCCGCACTGCGGTGTGCTCGCCGCGTCGCCGGAGCTGCTCGAGACGTTGCGCCCGGCCAAGCTGGCGCCGTCCTCGGACGCCGTCCCGGAGCGGTTCGAGCTGGGCACGCTGCCCTACGAGCTCCTCGCCGGGACGACCGCGGCCGTCGACTTCCTGGCCGGGCTGGCCCCCGGCGGGGCCGCGGACCGGCGCGGGGCGATCAGGGCGTCGATGGCGGCGGTGCACGCGCACGAGGAGCCGCTGCGCGAGCGGATCGAGAAGGAGCTGGCGGAGCTGCCCGGCGTCCGGGTGCGCTCGCGGGCCGCGCGGCGCACGCCGACACTGCTGGTCACGTTCGACGACCGGGACCCGGCGGAGGCGTACCGCTTCCTCGCCGAGCGCCGGATCAGTGCTCCGGCCAGCTCGTTCTACGCGCTGGAGGCCTCGCGCCGGCTCGGCCTCGGCGACACCGGCTCGCTGCGGATCGGCCTCGCCCCCTACACCGACGACGCCGACGTCGACCGGCTGCTCGAGGGCCTCGCCGCGTTCGTCGGCAGGTGAGCCATCCACGTATGTGAGACTGCTCAGGTGAGCCTGCGATGTCGTCCGGCCGGTCTCGTGGTCGCCCTGCTGTTGCTCGCCGGGTGCTCGGCGCCGCCCGCACCGACGTCGGCGGCGCTCGGGTGCGTGCCCGCCCCGGCGGCGACGACCCAGTTCCGGTACGCGCGCAACGTCGCGATCACGCCGGGCCCCGGCTACCGGGTCCTGACGGTGCGGCAGCCCTACCCCGGTGCGGCGCCGCAGTCGCTGGTGCTCCTCTCCTGCGACGCACCGGACCCGGCGCTGCCCCCTGCGCTGGCCGGGGCGAGCGTCCTGCGCTCCCCGGTGGCCGGGGTGTTCTCCGGCTCCACCACGCAGCTGCCGTTCGTCACCGAGCTGGGCGCGCTGGACCGCCTCACCGGCGTCGCCGACCCGGCGCTGGTCAGCGACCCGGCCGTGCGGGCGCGGATCGACGCCGGCGGGGTCACCACGTTCGCCGCCGGCGGCATCACGAACGCCGAGCAGGTGATCGCGGCCGCGCCCGGCGTGCTGCTGAGCCAGGGCACCGACGACCCGGCGTTCCCGGCGCTGCGGGCCGCGGGGATCCCGGTCGTCGGGTGGGCCGACTACCTGGAGTCCGGGCCGCTCGCCCAGGCCGAGTGGATCAAGGTGATGGGTGCCCTGACCGGTCGCGACGCCGAGGCCGCGGCCGCGTTCGACGCGATCGCCCGGCGCTACACGGACTTGGCTGCGCGCGCCCGCGGTCAGGTGCCGACACCGATCGTGGCCGGCCAGCCGTACCAGGGGACGTGGAACGTCCCGGCCGGCGGCTCGACGGCGGGGGCCCTGTTCCGCGACGCGGGTGCGAGCTGGTCCGCCGCGTCGACCTCGGCCGCGGGGACCCTGCCACGGTCGCTGGAGGCGGTGCTCGCCGCGGACGGCGGCGCCCGGACCTGGCTGGCCGACGGCCCGTGGCGGACCACCGCCGACGTGGCGTCCGCCGACCCGCGCCTGCCCCGGATCGCCGCGGCCGGGCCGGGCGGGCAGGTGTGGACCCGGGACAAGCTGCTCGGGCCCGGCGGTGGCAACCAGATCTACGAACGCGGCGTCGCACACCCCGACGAGGTCCTTGCCGACCTGGTCGCGATCCTGCACCCGCAGCTGCTGCCCGGGCACGGGTTCGTCTACTACCGCCGGGTCCCGACCGGGTGACGGGCACGCTGCGAGGCGCCGCGCGCGGCCGCGGGAACGATGGCCGAGCCAATCCTCCGGACCCGGCGGACGGCGGGGCCGGGGACCGGTCCGGCCGGACCGTGGCTGCCGTCCTTCTCGGACTCCTGGCCGCGGTGGCGGTGGCGTTCGCGCTGGCCGTCGCGCTCGGTTCGGTGACCATCCCGCCGGCGGAGACCGTGCGCTCGTTGCTCGGGGCCGGCGATCCGCGTCTCGGCGTGCTGGTCCGCGACGTGCGGGTGCCGCGGGCGGCGGCGGCCGCCCTGGTCGGCGCCGGTCTGGGCGCGGCCGGGCTGCTCACCCAGACCCTGTTCCGCAACCCGCTGGCCGAGCCCTACGTCCTGGGCGTCAGTGCGGGCGCCGGGCTCGGCGTCGCGCTCTACGTGACGGCCGGGACCGGCGCGGTCGCCGCGTTCGCGACCGGCGGGCTCGGCGCCGCGCAGGGCGGGGTGAGCCGGCTGGGATCGGTCGGGGCCGCCGCGCTCGGTGCGGCGATCCTGCTCGGTCTGGTGCTGCTGCTCTCGCGCTGGACCCGGTCCACGGTGACGCTGCTCGTCGTCGGCGTGATGGTCGGGTCGGTGGTGACCTCGGTCGTGAGCCTGCTGCTGGTGTGGACCGACCCGCGCACCGCGCAGCAGTACCTGGTGTGGGGCCTGGGCAGTGTCGACGGCGTCGCGCTCGCCGACCTGCCGGTGCTGGGCGGGATCGTCGTGGCCGGGCTGCTCGGCGTCGCGCTGCTGGCCAAGCCGCTCGACGCGCTGCTGCTCGGCGACGACTACGCCGCCACGATGGGCGTCGACGTGGCGCGGGTGCGGGGCGGCGTGCTGGTCGTCGCCGCCGTGCTGGCCGGGACCGTGACGGCGTTCTGCGGGCCGGTCGGCTTCCTCGGCATCGCGGTCCCGCACCTGGCGCGCCTGGCCGTCGGGACGTCGCGGCACCGGGTGCTGGTCCCGGCCACGGTGCTCACCGGGGCGCTGGTCGGGCTGGGGTGCGCGATCGTCGGGCACCCGCCGGGCACCGGCACCGTGCTGCCGCTCAACGTGGTGACCTCGCTGGTCGGGGCACCGGTGGTGATCGTGGTGCTCTTGCGCAGCCGCCGTCTCGCCGCGGGGTCGGTCGGATGAGCGGGCTCGGTCGGATGAGCGGCGGACCGGGAGCGCGGCGACCCGGGCCCGGCGGTCTGGTCCTGGACGGGCTGACCGTCGGGCACCGCCGCGGCCGGCGGACCCGCCCGGTGCTCGAGGGCCTGTGCGCACACGCCGCGCGCGGGGAGCTGACCGTGCTGATCGGGCCGAACGGGTCCGGCAAGTCGACGCTGCTGCGCACCCTCGCCGGGCTGCTGCCGCCGTTGCGCGGCGCCGCGCTCCTGGACGGCGACGACCTGCTCGGCCTCGCCGCGCCGGAGCGGGCCCGCCGGGTCGGGGTGGTGCTCACCGACCGTCCGGACGGCGGTCTGCTCACCGGGCGCGACGTGGTCGCGCTCGGGCGCTACCCGCACACCGGCGCGACCGGGGCCCTGCGCCCGCAGGACCACGCGTGCGTCGACGAGGCGATCGACGCCGTCGGCGCGGGCGGGCTCGCCGAGCGGCGGCTGCAGGAGCTCTCCGACGGCGAGCGGCAACGCCTGCTCGTCGCCCGCGCGCTGGCCCAGCGGCCGTCGCTGCTGCTGCTCGACGAGCCGAGCGCGTTCCTCGACGTCTCCGCGCGGGTCGCGCTGCTCGGGGTGCTGCGCAGGCTCTCCCGCGAGCAGGACCTGTGCGTGCTGATCTCCACCCACGACCTGGAGCTGGCACTGCGCCTCGCCGACACCGCGTGGCTGCTCGACGGTGACGGCGCGTTCGACACCGGGTCGCCCGCCGAGCTGGCGGGCTCCGGGGCGATCGGGCGCGCATTCGACACCGAGGAGCTGGCCTTCGACCCGGACGCCGGCGTGTTCCGGCTCCGGGACGCCGGAGACGGGGCGGCACCGCCCGACCGTGTGCCGGAGATCACCCGATCGGCGGTCGTCGACGCGGATGCGGCTCCTCCCGGGCACCGCTGACGCAACGTCGGCCGGTCGCGCGCCACGGCGACCGCAGGACGGCGTCCGCGCACGTCACGGCACGGTTCGGCAAGCGAGGCGGGGCTCGCTACGGTCGACCCCGACAGGCCGCCGCGGACCCCGCGCGGCCGACCCGATCCGAGAGGAACCCCGATGACGGGAGCCGCGAGCGCGGCCGAGCTGGAGTCGTTGCTGATGACCCGCTCGTTGAACGACCCGGAGCTGATGGCGGCGACCGGCGCGACGCCGGACAAGCCGATCCTGCCCGACGTGTCGGTGGTCAAGGTCGGCGGCCAGAGCTTCATCGACCGCGGCCGCGAGGCCGTCTACCCGCTCGTCGAGGAGCTCCTCGAGGCGCGTCGCACGCACAAGCTGCTGATCGGCACCGGCGGCGGCACCCGGGCGCGGCACGCCTACTCCCTCGCCGCCGAGCTCGGCCTGCCCACCGGTGTGCTGAGCTCCGTCGGCTCGGCCGTCGCCGGGCAGAACGCGCAGATGCTGGGCTACCTGATGGCCCAGCACGGTGTCCCGGTCGTGGCCGGCGCCGGTTTCGACGCCCTGGCGCTGTACCTGTCCGAGGCCCGCGCCGCGATCTTCGCCGGGATGCCGCCCTACGACATGTGGCAGCCGCTGCCGGACGAGGGCGTCATCCCGCCCTACCGCACCGACGCCGGGTGCTACCTGGTCGCCGAGACCTACGGCTGCCAGAACATGATCTTCGTCAAGGACGAGGACGGCCTGTACACGGCCAACCCGAAGAACGACCCGAAGGCCACCCTGATCCCCGAGATCACCGTGGACGAGCTGATCGAACGCGACCTGCCCGACCTGGTGATCGAGCGCCCGGTGCTGGAGCTGATGCGCCACGCCCGCTACGTCCGTTCGGTGCAGATCGTGAACGGTCTCAAGCCCGGGAACCTGACCCGCGCTCTCGCCGGCGAGCACGTCGGCACCGTGATCACCGCTTCCGGAAGCACCGGAGGGAAGGCCTGATGAGCACCTCGTACAGCAAGGACGTCCCGTCGCCGCTGGCCCGCCAGACCCTGCTCGACCGGGACCAGGTCCGGCCCGTGGACCAGCGCCAGCCGGTGATCCGGATGCTGCCCCGGCTCAAGGTCGTCGTCCTCGGTGGCCGCTCGATCATCGACAAGGGCCGGGACGTGCTGATCCCGGTCGTCGACGAGCTGCGCTCCGCCATCACGGCGAACGATGCGCAGAAGCTGCTGATCTGCACCGGTGCCGGTATCCGGGCCCGGCACGCCATGGGCGTCGGCCTCGACCTCGGCCTGCCGACCGGCGCGCTGTCCACCCTGGCCGGCCGCGAGGCCGAGCAGAACGGGCACATGGTCGCGGCGCTGCTCGCCGAGCAGGGCGTGTCCTACCTGGGCCACGACACCGTCGCCCACCAGCTGCCGGTGCACCTGGCCGCGTCGAACGCCGCGGTCACCAACGGCTTCCCGCCGTTCGGTGTGCACGAGTTCCCGCCCGCCGTCGGCAAGATCCCGCCGCACCGCACGGACTCCGGCGCGCTGCTGCTCGCCGACGCCTACGGCGCCGAGTCGCTGACCTACGTCCGCGACGTCGACGGCGTCCTGGACGGCGACCCGGCCGCGGGCGGCTCGCCCGCGCTGATCCGCAACGCCAAGGCCGCCGAGCTGCTCGCCGACCCGGCCCGCCCGCTCCCGATCGACCGTCTCGCCCTCGAGCTGCTCGGCCGCGCCAAGCACGTCCGGGAGATCCAGATCGTCAACGG
>NZ_JADQDD010000204.1 GCF_019263595.1 Pseudonocardia sp. KRD291
CGGAGACTCCCGGTCCCGGTCCCGGTCCCGTCGTCAGCAGGAGGCCGGGTCGGCACCGGGGCCGCAACGCACGGATCGCCGGGTCAGCGCGGCGGCGCCACCAGGAGGGGGACGAGTTGCTCGGCGGTGCTGAGCGACCCGTGCTGGCCGGGTAGGCCTGCCATCAACGGCTCCGCCGTCGAGCGCACGACGCCCGCCGTGCCGCGCATCGCGGCGACGACGTCGCCGACCCGGTCCCGCATGCCGTCCCCGACCGGCCCGAACCAGTTGCGGTCCACCGCCTCCTTGCCCGACAGCACCCAGGCGTCGTCGCCGAGGGTCTCCCGCCAGGTCGCGAGCACGTCGTCGGTGGCGCCCGGGCGGGTGTAGATCTGCCGGGCCCGCGGGTCACCGCCGAGCAGGGCGACGCCGGAGAGCAGCACGTCGTCGCCGGCGTCGGCGTCGTAGACGCGGGTCAGCCCGACCATTCCGTGGTCGCCGGTGACGGCCAGCAGCGCGCCGGCCGGCAGCTGCTCGAGCAGCATCCCCACCAGGTGGTCGAGCTGGCGCAGCTGCCAGCGCCACGGCGCCGATCCCGGCCCGTGCAGGTGGCCGAGCAGGTCCAGCTCGGAGTGGTAGCCGTAGGCCAGCCGGGGACCGGGGCCGCTCAACCCGGCCAGGAACGCGGTCGCCAGGTCACCGAGGGCGTGCACGCCCCGGTAGGTCCCGCCGCGCAGCCCGGACCGGGTCAGGCCCGACGTGCGGAACTCCCGCCCGGAGACGACCGTGACCTCCACACCGGCCGCCGCGGCCCCCTCGAACAGCGTCGGCTCCGGCTGCACCTGCTCGGGGACCAGCCGCTCGCGCAGGTCGGTGTCGCCGTCCTTCCAGCTCAGCGCGTCGAGCAGGGTGTCCTGGACGCGGAACCGGACGCCGAGCGTGCCGTGCGCACCCGGTGGCAGTCCGGTACCCAGCGAGGTCAGGCTGATCGGCGTGCTGGAGGGGAACCCGACCGTCAACGGTCCGGCGTCGGCCATCGCGGCCAGGACCGGGGCGTCCGCGGCGTGGGCGGTCAGCAGCTCGTGCCCGAGCCCGTCGATCAGGAGCAGCCCGGCCGCCCGCGACGGCGGGAGGTCGAACGCGCCGACATCGGTCCCGACGCCCGTTCCCAACGACGTGAGCAGGGCCGGGAGCACGTCGGACAGGGTGCCCGCGCCGTAGCGGGGGAGCAGGGGCTCGGGCGCCGGGATCTCGGTCACGCGGGCAAGTGTGACGAGTCCGCCTCCCGCGGGCGAACGGCGAGTGTCACGCTCCTGGGATGGATCTCCCCGCCACGGCCGACGGACCGCACGACCTCCGCCTGCCCGACGCGTTCCGGGTCGTCCTGGACCGCCGCGTCCGCCGGGTCGACGGCGGCGCCGCCCTGCTCGGCGGCGCCCCACCCCGCCTGATGTACCTGAGTCGCACGGCCCGTGACCTGCTCCCGGCCGGGCCGCGCACCGCACTGACCGTCACCGACCCGACGACGCGTGCGCTCGCCCGCCGGCTGCTCGACTCCGGCCTGGCGCACCCGGCTTTTCCTGTGGCGGCCGACCACGAGCCGGACGGGGAGAAGGTCCCGGGCGCCGAGGACGTGACGGTGGTGGTCCCGGTCAAGGACCGGCCGCTGCTCCGTCTCCTGTCGACCCTGCCGGCGAACCTCGGCGGTCTCGTCGTCGTCGACGACGGGTCGGACGACCCGCGGACCGTCGCCGACGGCGTGGCGGAGGCCGGCGGGACCGTCCTGCGCCACGAGCGCCCGCGCGGCCCGGCCGCGGCCCGCAACGCCGGGGTGGCCGCCGCGGACACCGCGTTCGTCGTGTTCCTCGACTCCGACGTCGTGCCGGAGCCGGGCTGGCTCGCGCCCCTGCTCGCGCACGCGGCGGATCCGGCCGTCGCGCTGGTCGCCCCGCGGATCGTCGCGCTCGGACCGGTCCCGGACCGGGGCGGGGTGAACGGCGCGATCGCCCGCTACGAGGCCGTCCGGTCCTCTTTGGACCTCGGCCCGGACCCGGCCCTGATCGTCCCCCGCTCCCGGGTCGCCTACGTCCCGAGTGCGGCGATGCTGGTGCGCGTCGACGCCGTGCCCGGGCCCGGTGACGGCGAGCGGCGCACCGCGTTCGACGAGGACATGCACGTCGCCGAGGACGTCGACCTGGTGCTGCGGTTGCACGCGGCCGGCTGGCGGATGCGGTACGAACCCGCCGCGAGGGTCGCCCACGACCACCGCACCGACCCGGCGGAGTGGTTGCTGCGCAAGGCGTTCTACGGCACCGGCGCGGCCCCGCTCGCGCAGCGCCACCCGGGGGCGGTGCCGCCGGTGGTGCTCTCCCCGTGGTCGGCGGCGGTCTGTGTGCTGTTGCTCGCCCAGCGTCGGTGGTCGGTGGCCGGGGCGGCCGCCGTCACGGCGGTGGCGACCGAGCGCCTGTCCCGCAAGCTCACCCGGCTCGACCACCCGCGCCGCTGCGCCGCGCGCTTGACCGCGCTGGGGCTCTCCGGTGCGGTGTGGCAGGTCGGGTCCGCGCTGACCCGGCACTTCTGGCCGGTCGTCGTCCTGGCGCTGCCGTTCTCGTCGCGGGCCCGGCGGGCGGTGGCCGTAGCGGCGCTCGCCGAGGGGCTCGCCGACTGGTGGGTCCACCGCGACCGCGACCGCACCGTCCGTCCCGGACCGGTGGGCTTCCTGCTCGCCCACCGGCTGGACGACATGGCCTACGGCGCGGGGCTCTGGGCCGGAGCCCTCCGACGCCGGACGACCGCACCGCTGCGTCCGACCGGCCCCGGCACCGCGCCCAAGGCGACCGCGAAAGCGAAGTAAGCCTTGCCTACTTTGTCAAGGCTTGACCAGTCCGTCGGGGCTGGTCCGAACGGGTGGTCTCCGTTGTCCCTGTGATCCGCGTGTGCGGCATCGGGGGCAACGTGCGCCCGCGCCTGCGGAAGTTGGTCGGATGCGTCCTCGACGTTTGCGCGGGGCAATCTCGTGCAGGCCGTCGACCTGCGGATACACGACCTTGCACCGCAGGATGATCGGGAGTGTGATGTGGGCGCCGCCACTCCGAAGTGCGCGGCGCCGAGGCGCGCCACCGCCTCCCGCGGCGGTGCAGCCTCGGTGGTCCCCGATAGATCCCGCGCGACCACCAGCGCGTGGTCGCGGACGAGGAGTGAGATTTCATGACACAGGTCAGGGTCACCGTCGACGGCGTGAACTACGCCGACGAGGTCGAGCCCCGGTTGTTGCTCGCGCAGTACCTCAGGGAGACCCTGGGCAAGACGGGGACACTGATCGGCTGCGACACCAGCAACTGCGGGGCATGCACCGTCCACCTCAACGGGCGCAGCGTGAAGTCCTGTTCGGTCCTTGCGGTACAGGCCGACGGCGGCGAGGTCACCACGATCGAGGGGCTGGCCCGCGATGGGCAGCTGCACCCGGTCCAGGAGGCCTTCCGCGAGTGCCACGGTCTGCAGTGCGGCTACTGCACGCCGGGAATGATCATGGCTGCGGTCGACCTGCTCGGGGACAACCCGGACCCGACCGAGCACGAGGTCCGCGAGGGCATCGAGGGCAACCTCTGCCGCTGCACCGGCTACCAGAACATCGTCCGGTCGGTCCAGAGCGCGGCGAAGAACATGAAGCCCGGAGCCGTGGCGCAGAACGCCCCGGTCGCCGGAGGAGGTAACTGAGTTGACGACGACCGCCGAACCCACCACGACCGAGATCGGCAAGTCACGCGTCCGCAAGGAGGACGCGCGGCTGATCGCCGGTCGCTCCCGCTACACCGACTCGATCACCCCGCCCGGCACGCTGCACATCGCGGTCGTGCGCACCACCCTGGCCCGCGCCACGATCACCTCGATCGACAAGTCCGAGGCCGAGAAGTCCCCGGGCGTGCACGGCGTCTACACCGCAGCCGACCTGGGCGCCGAGGCCGTCGGCATGCCCTGCGCGTGGCCGGTCACGCCGGACCAGAAGGCCCCGCAGCGCCCGGTGCTCGGGATCGGCCGGGTCAGCTTCTCCGGTGAGGGCGTCGCCGTCGTCGTCGCGCGTTCGATGGCCGAGGCCAAGGACGCCGCCGAGCTCGTCGAGGTCGACTACGACCCGCAGGACGCGATCCTGGACATGGAGGCGGCGTCGAAGGACGGCGCCGACCTGGTGCACCCCGACCTGGGCACCAACGTCTCCGCCACCTGGCAGTTCGACTCCAAGGCGATGGGCACCGGGGACAGCGTCGACGACGCCATCAAGGAGGCGGAGTCCGACCCGGACTCGATCGTCGTGCGGCGCCGTTTCCGCCAGCAGCGCCTGATCCCCGCGTTCATGGAGCCGCGTTCCTGCGTGGTGGACCCGACCGGTGAGCAGATCACCATCTGGTCGGCCACCCAGGTGCCGCACATCCTGCGCACGATGACGACCGTGACGCTGGGCATCCCGGAGTCCAAGCTCCGCGTGATCGCCCCCGACGTCGGCGGCGGCTTCGGCGGCAAGATCGGTGTGCTGCCCGAGGAGATGCTCTGCGTGCTCCTCGCGCAGAAGCTGGGCAAGCCGGTCAAGTGGACCGAGACGCGCTCGGAGTCGATGCTCACCGCGCACCACGGCCGGGACCAGATCCAGGACCTGACGATCACCGCCAAGAAGGACGGCACGATCACCGGCCTGGACGTGCACCTGCTCGCCGACATGGGTTCCTACCTGGGCCTGGTCGGGCCCGGCGTGCCGATCCTGGGCGCGTTCATGTTCAACGCGATCTACAAGATCCCGGCCCTGAAGTTCACATGCTCCAACGTCTTCACGAACAAGACGCTGACCGACGCCTACCGCGGCGCCGGCCGCCCGGAGGCCACCTTCGGCATCGAGCGGATGATGGACGAGCTGGCGGTCGAGCTCGGCCGGGACCCGATGGAGCTGCGCGAGCAGAACTGGATCTCCCACGAGGAGTTCCCGTTCACCACCGTCGCGGGCCTGACCTACGACACCGGCAACTACGAGCAGGCCACCGCGCGCGCGATGGAGCTGTTCGACTACGCCGGCCTGCGTCGTGAGCAGGAGGAGCGGAAGCGCTCGGGCGACCCGGTCCAGCTGGGCATCGGCATCTCGACGTTCACCGAGATGTGCGGCCTGGCGCCGTCCCGCGTGCTGGGCTCGCTGGACTACGGCGCGGGCGGCTGGGAGGCCGCCAGCATCCGGATGCTGGCCACCGGCAAGGTCGAGGTCATCACCGGTGCGTCCGCGCACGGGCAGGGCCACGAGACCGCGTTCTCGCAGATCGTCGCCGACCAGCTCGGCGTGCCGTTCGAGGACGTCGAGATCCTGCACGGCGACACCCAGGTCTCGCCGAAGGGGCTCGACACCTACGGCTCCCGGTCCCTGGTCGTCGGCGGCATCGCGATCGTCAACGCCGCCGAGAAGGTCGTGGCCAAGGCCAAGAAGATCGCCGCGCACCTGCTCGAGGCGTCCGAGGACGACCTGGAGTTCGCCAACGGCACGTTCACGGTCAAGGGCACCGACAAGGGCAAGGCCATCCAGGAGATCGCGTTCGCCACGTTCATGGCGCACGACTACCCGGAGGACATGGAGCCCTCGCTGGACTCCGACGCCGTGTTCGACCCGGAGAACTTCTCCTACCCGCACGGCACGCACCTGGCCGCGATGGAGGTCGACACCGACACCGGTCGGGTGACGCTGCGCAACTACGTCTGCGTCGACGACATCGGCAACGTGATCAACCCGCTGATCGTCGAGGGCCAGGTGCACGGCGGCCTCGCCCAGGGCATCGCGCAGGCGCTGTTCGAGGAGGCGAACTACGACGAGCAGGGCACCCTGGTCAACGCCACGTTCGTCGACTACACGATCCCGTCGGCGGCGGACCTCCCGAGCTTCACCACGGAGTCCATGTCCACCGCGGCCACGTCAAACAAGCTCGGTGTGAAGGGTGTCGGCGAGGCCGGCACGATCGCCTCCACCCCGGCGATCGTCAACGGCGTGCTCGACGCGATCCGGCACCTCGGCGTCACCGAGATCGAGATGCCGACCACGTCGCAGCGCGTGTGGCGTGCACTCCAGGTCGCCAAGGGCGGCAACCCGATGGAGACCCCGAGCGACACCCACTCGCCGGGTGCCGGCCTCGGTTCGATCGACCCGAACAACCCCAAGGGAGAGGTCCTGTGATCCCGGCCAAGTTCGACTACGTCCGGCCGACGTCGGTCGAGGAAGCCGTCACCGCACTGCGGGACGGCGGCGAGGACGCCAAGATCCTCGCCGGTGGACAGAGCCTGCTCCCGGTCCTGCGGCTGCGGATGGCCGCCCCGAGCGTCGTCATCGACCTCGGCGGCATTCCGGAGCTGCGCCGGATCGCCGAGGACGGCGACCGGATCGCGATCGGTGCGATGGCCGCGCACCACGACGTGATGCGCGACGACCTGGTGAAGCAGCACGTCTCGCTGCTGGGCCAGGCCACCGAGACGGTGGCCGACCCGCAGGTCCGTCACCGCGGCACCCTGGGCGGCGCGCTCGCGCACGCCGACCCGGCCGGTGACCTCGGGGCGGCGGCGCTGGCGCTGGACGCCGAGTTCGTCATCCTGGGCGCCGACGGCACCCGGGTCGTGCCGGCCGCGGAGTTCTTCACCGACTACTTCACGACCGCGATCGGTGAAGCCGAGATCCTCACCCAGATCCGGTTCCCGAAGTACACCGGCTGGAAGACGCACTACGAGAAGTTCAACCGGACCGCGCAGGCGTGGTCGATGGTCGCCATCGCCGTCGCGCTGAAGGTGGACGGCGGCACCATCTCGGAGGCGCGGATCGGGCTCACCAACATGGGCTCGACGCCGATCCGGGCGACCGGTGTCGAGCAGGCCCTCGTCGGCCAGGCCGCGGGCAAGGACGTCGCGAAGGCTGCGGCCGAGCACGTCACCGAAGGCACACACGCTCCGAGTGACGCCGATGCCGCAGCCGACTACCGTGAGCACCTGGCGAAGGTGCTCACCGGTCGTGCGGTGCTCACGGCCGTCGGCTGAGAGTTCTCGAGAGACGGGTTGGGCGCCTGTCCGGGGTCTCCCGGGCGGGCGCCCACTCGTTTTTCGCCCCGATGAGGAGGCTGTAACAGATGCAGTTGGAGAACAAGTTCACGATCGCCGCGCCCATCGAGGAGGCGTGGGCGGCACTGAACAACCCGGAGACGGTGGCCCCCTGCTTCCCGGGGGCGACGCTCACCGAGTACGAGGACGACTCGTTCACCGGCACGGTGAAGGTCAAGCTCGGCCCGATCTCGCTCACCTACAAGGGCAAGGGCACCTACATCGACCGGGACGACGCCAACCACAAGGTCGTCATCGACGCCAGCGGTCGCGACGCCCGGGGCAACGGGACGGCCAAGGCCAAGGTCACCGGCTCGATGGTCGCGGCGGGGCCGGACAAGACCGACGTCACGATGGTCACCGACATGACCGTCACCGGCCGCCCGGCGCAGTTCGGCCGGGGCGTCATCTCCGACGTCGCGGACAAGATCATCGGGCAGTTCTCGTCCTGCCTGGCGGACAAGCTGAACTCGGGCGGGGCCGACGCCAACGGCGCAGGCCCGAAGCACGCCGCGGACGACACGTCCCCGATCCCGGCGGTCCCGCCGGCCCCGGGCGAGCAGTCCTCGGCCCCGGCCGCGCCGGCCACCACCGGCCCGCGCAAGCCGGCGCAGCAGAGCAACCCGGTCGAGGCCATCGACCTGCTCGACTCGGCCGGTGCCCCGGTGCTCAAGCGCCTCGGCCCCGTGCTGGGCGCGGTCGCGGCGCTGGTCGCCGTTGCGCCCGCGGTCGCCGCGCGGTGCGACGATGGGCGTCATGCGCGCCGGTGACCGGAACTGCCTGACCGACGTCGAGGGCCTGCGGGTCGGCCAGGCCGTGCTGGACGGGCCCGGTGCCCTGAGCGGCACCACCGTCGTGCTGGCCCCGCCCGGCGGCGCGACCGGCGGCGTCGACGTGCGTGGCGCGGCACCGGGCACCCGAGAGACCGACCTGCTGTCCCCGTTCGCGACCGTCGACCGGGTGCACGCGCTCGTACTCAGCGGCGGCAGCGCCTACGGCCTGGACACCGCGTCCGGGGTGATGGCCCGCTGCGAGCGGGACGGCGAGGGGTTCGCGGTCCCCGGCGGCGTGGTGCCGATCGTGCCCGCCGCGGTGCTGTTCGACCTGGGCCGCGGCGGCGACTTCACGGCCCGGCCCGGTGCGGGCCTCGGCGCCGCGGCCTACGACGCGGCGTCCGGGGCGGCCGTCGAGCAGGGCGTGGCCGGTGCCGGGACCGGCGCGGTCGCCGGCGGGCTCAAGGGCGGCGTCGGGACCGCGAGCGTGGTGCTCGACGCCGGGTACACGGTGTCCGCGCTGGTGGTGGTGAACGCCGTCGGCTCCGGGGTGGACCCGACGACCGGCGTCCTGCTCGGCGCCCGCAGCGGCCTGCCCGGCGAGTTCGACGACGCCCCGGTGCCCGGCCCCGGTGCCGCGCAGGCCCTGCTCGCCGCCGCGGCCGCCGACGCGGGGCAGGCGAACGGGCAGGCGAGCGCCGGCACCGCGACGTCGCTGGTGCTGGTGGCCACGGACGCGACGCTGGACAAGGCCGGCTGCGGGCGGATGGCGACGACGGCCCACGACGGCCTGGCCCGGGCGATCGCGCCGGTGCACACCGTGATGGACGGCGACACCGCGTTCACCCTCGCCACCGGCACCCGCCCGGCCCCGGACCTGGCGGGCACGTTCGCCCTGCACACCGCGGCCGCCGACGTCGTCGCCCGCGCCGTCGTGCACGCCCTGCTCGCGGCGGAGCCGGTCGGGCGCTGGCCGTCCTACCGGTCCGTGCTGGCGGGGGTCTCCCGGTGACGGCCGACCCGTGGAGTGGGCTGCCGCGACCGCCGCGGCCGCAGCGTGCGACCGACCCGGACGAGCTGCGGGTGATCGGTCTGCGCCGGCGCACCGCCGTCGCCCGGGCGGTGAACGAGGTCTGCCGGGGCGTCGACGTGCGCGCGTTCGAGTTCGGCTGGACGGTGTCCACGATCGCCGGCTACATCTGCGTCTGCCACACCCTCGACGACCTGCTCGACGCCGCGGCCCGCCCCGAGGACGTGCGGATGCTGCGGGCCACCGCCCTGGCCGCCGCCGACGCCGGCTGACTTCCCCACGAACGGTGCCGTCGTCGGACAGGTTCCGACGACGGTGCCGCTCGCCGGCGAACTGTGGTGGCATGGGCCCATGGCCAAGGAGATTTTCGTGGCGTTCGGCATCGACGTCGACGCCGTCGGTGGGTGGCTGGGGTCCTACGGCGGGGAGGACTCGCCGGGCGACATCTCACGCGGGGTGTTCGCAGGGGAGGTCGGGGTGCCGCGGCTGAACCGGCTACTCGCCCGCTACGACCTGCCGTCGACCTGGTTCTGGCCGGGGCACTCGATCGAGACGTTCCCTGCGGAGTTCGACGCCGTGGTGGCGTCGGGCCACGAGATCGGGGTGCACGGCTACAGCCACGAGAACCCGATCGCGATGAGCCGCGAGCAGGAGTCGGACATCCTCGACCACTGCATCGAGCTGATCACCGACCGGGCCGGGGTGCGGCCGACCGGCTACGTCGCGCCGTGGTGGGAGTTCTCCCGGGTCACCAACGAGCTGCTGCTCGAGCGCGGGATCACCTACGACCACTCGCTGATGCACCGCGACTTCGAGCCCTACTACGTCCGGGTCGGCGACTCCTGGACCCCGATCGACTACGACCGGCCCGCCCGGGAGTGGATGAAGCCGCTGGTCCGGGGCGAGGAGACGGACCTGGTCGAGATCCCGGCCAGCTGGTACCTCGACGACCTGCCGCCGATGATGTTCATCAAGACCAGCCCGAACTCGCACGGCTTCGTGAACCCGCGCCACATCGAGGAGATGTGGCGCGACCAGTTCGACTGGGTGTA
Source organism: Pseudonocardia sp. KRD291 (assembly GCF_019263595.1). GTDB lineage: Bacteria > Actinomycetota > Actinomycetes > Mycobacteriales > Pseudonocardiaceae > Pseudonocardia. The sequence goes on from NZ_JADQDD010000204.1 coordinate 9,942, forward strand.
CCGGGAGTCCGACTACGCCGTGTTCACGATCACGATCCACCCGGACGTCTCCGGGCGCCCCCAGGTGCTGCTGATGCTGGAGCGGCTGATCGAGCACATCAGCGGCCACGACGGCGTGCGCTGGTCGACGTTCGACGGCATCGCCCGGGACTTCCTCACCCGCCGCCCGCGCACCGGCTGATGTGTGGCGCGTGCGGGGGAGCGCCGCCGGACCCGTTCGGCGCCCGGGTGGCCGGCCCGCGGCGCCGGGCCGCGGTCGCGCGGGTGGTCGACGCCCGCCTCCCGAACGCCCGGGTGCGTGCGGTGCCCGGCGGGTGGACCGTCTCCGGCCGGACCGGAAGGGTCCGCGTCTGCCGCACCCTGGACGAGCTGATCGGGGCGGCGGCCCCCGGGCTCGACACGGCCGGCGACGGTGAGCCGTTGCGGAACGCGGTTCTGGACGCCGCGGACGCGGTAGGTTGATCGGGTTCACCCCAGACCGTCCGAGACCCCGGCGGCGAGAGCCGACAATCCCACCGGGAGCCACGTCCGTCATGGCAATTCTGCCTACGAACGGACCACTCGACATCGCTCGCACCGCCACCTCCGACCTCGCCTCCGACGGAGTGGTGCTGCGGAGGACACCCGACGGGACCGGTGACGGGGTTCTGGCCACCCGCGCCTTCGCGGCGGGGGAGACGGTGATGGTGGGCTTCCTGGTCGGCACGCTGAGCGGCAACGACTCCCACGCGACGCAGGTCGGTCCGGACAGCTGGGTGCGCCACGGCGGCCTCGGCCCCAAGGTGAACCACTCCTGCGACCCGAACTGCGGCGTCCGCCTCAACAGCGGGGCCGCGTTCGACTTCGTGGCCCGCCGCCCCATCGCGCCCGGTCAGGAGCTGACGTTCGACTACGCCATGCGCAACTACACGGTCGACCACTTCCCGACGGTCTGCCTGTGCGGCTCCGCCGGGTGCCGCGGGTCGGTCACCGGATGGAAGGACCTCCCCGCGGCCCGGCGGAAGGACTACGGCGACCTCGTCGCCCCGTACCTGCGCACGATGACCGACCCGGTGGCAATCTGATCAGTCTCTGATCAGTCGTCGCCGCGGACGTCGTCCCGGTCGTCACCCCGGTCGTCCCGGTCGTCGGCCTGATCGTCCCGGTCGCTACCGCGGTCGTCCGCCCGGTCGTCGTCACGGTCGTCGCCGTTGCGCAGGTCGTCGGTGTCGTGCTCGACGACCGCGCCGTTCGCGGCGTCGACGTCCAGGTCGTGCTCGGCGGTGCCGTTGGTGACCTCGACCTCCCAGACCTGGCGGTCGTCGTCATCGTCGTCGAGCTCGGTCCCGTCGGTGATCCGGCCGCCGCCGACGCGGTCCAGGGCGATCCGCTCGGCCGCGGCGCGGTCGACGCCGGGAGCAGGGGCGGTGTCGGCGGCGGCGAGCGAGACGGGGGTGACCGGGCCGTCGGAGCCGGAGCCGAGGGCGAGGGCGGTGCCACCACCGAGGGCGAGCAGTCCGGCGGTGGCGACGGCGGCGACGGTGAGGGTGCGGGCGGCCATGGTGTCCTCCAGTGGGTTCGACGTCGGTCTGTCCGACATCGACCACGGTGCCGCCCGGCGCCTCAACGGCGCGCTGCATGATCCCTAACGCTGTCTTAGGACAACGCCGAACCAGGACAACGCCGAACCAGGACAACGCCGAACCAGGACAACGCCGTGTCAGGACGACGCCGGCCCGAGGTCGAGCACCACCCGCAGCCCGCCCTCGGGCGGGTGGTCCA
>NZ_JADQDD010000205.1 GCF_019263595.1 Pseudonocardia sp. KRD291
TGCAGGTCGGCGGGGGACGGGGCACGGCCGTCGCCGAGGGTGGCGCGGTCCTCGGCGCCGTAGGCGTACTCCGTCCGGCCGCCCAGGCGCAGGCCGAGAGCTCCCGCCGCGGTCGCCTCGACCGGGCCGGCGTTGGGGCTCGGGTGCCCGGACGCGTCGCGGCGCCAGGCCCGCAGCGCGTCGGCCGACGACCCCCCGACGGCCGGCGCGAGCAGCACGGTCACCGCCGCGGTGATCCGCGCCGGAGCCAGGTTGACCAGGTCGTCGAGGCGCGCCGAGGCCCACCCGAACCGCGCGTACCGGGGCGAGCGGTAGCCGACCATCGCGTCCAGGGTGTTCACGGCCCGGTAGCCCAGCAGCCCGGGCACGCCCGCGACCGCGCCCCAGAACAACGGCCCGACGACGGCGTCGGAGGTGTTCTCGGCCAGCGACTCCACCCCGGCGCGGGCCATCCCGGCCGCGTCGAGCAGCTCCGGGTCCCGCGCGCACAGGTGCGGGATCCGCGCCCGCGCCGCCGCCAGGTCGCCGTCGTCCAGCGACCGGGCGAGCAGCACCCCCTCCCGCACGAGCGAGGTCCCCCCGAGGACGGCCCAGGTCGCCAGCGCGGTCCCGAGGACCTGCACCGCGTCCCGCCGGCGGTCCCACGAGCGACGCGCTGTTGCGCCCGGATGGCCGGTCGAGGGCCACCACGCGTCACTCGCCCGCGAACCGGTGACGGCGGTCCGGCAGTCTGTCGCCGAGGGACGCACCATGGCTCCGGACCGGCCTCGTGACCGACACGGTGCGTCGCTCGGAGGGGTCGGCCGGGCCACGCCGCGGCGAGACGGACAGTCCGACTCCGGCCACTCGACGAGTGCGCCGAGCCCGACTGTTCCTCCGACCAGCAATGCGGTGTATCCCGCCCCGGCTGCGCGCGAGTCGCGCCAGCACCGTCGCTCCACCAGCCCGGCGACCGTGCCGAACGCCGCGACCGGATGCCCCCGCCTCGGGTCCCCGAGCAGCGCATCCGCCGCGACACCGATCACCAGTCCCGCCGCCCGCGCCCCGACCCGCGCTCCCGTCCGCACGGGGCGCACCGTACGGGCATCGCACCGTGCGGCGTCGCGGGAGCAGCGCAGCGGGACCGACGGCAGCGGGGGAAGATCGGGGCATGCGTACCGACCTCACCCCCGACGAGATGGGTGCCGGCCCCTTCTACAAGCTCCTGACCAGCGTCGTCGTCCCCCGGCCGATCGCCTGGGTCTCGACCCGCTCGGCCGACGGGGTGGACAACCTCGCCCCGCACTCGTTCTTCACGGTGTCCTGCGTCGACCCGCCCATGATCCAGTTCACGTCGGTGGGCAAGAAGGACTCGCTGCGCAACGCGACCGCGACCGGCGAGTTCGTGGTCTGCCTGGCCAACGAGTCGATGTTCGAGAAGATCAACGCGACGGCGACCGACTTCCCGTCCGAGATCAGCGAGTTCACCGAGGTCGGGCTCACCGCCGAGAAGAGCGCGACGGTCACCCCGTCCCGGGTCCTGGAGTCCCCGGTGGCGCTGGAGTGCCGGCTGCACTCGGCGATCGAGCTCGGCAACTCGACGGTGGTGATCGGGCGGGTCACCCACGCCGCGATCGACTCCGACGTGTTCGTCACCGACTCCCACGACAACACGCTGCCCGACGTCCGCAAGCTCGCCCCACTGGCGCGGCTGGGCAAGAACGAGTGGTCGCGGATGGGCGAGATCGTCGAGATCAGCCGGATCGGCTACGACAGGTGGCCGGGCCACTTCGAGAAGGAGTGACGGTCGTGCGCGGATATCGCTGCCGGGGCGGCGATATCCGCGCACGGGGTCGTCAGAGGGTGTACTCGGTGGCCGGTGTCGCCGCGGGGTCGGCGTGCAGCTCGCCCTCGCGCCCGCGCAGCTCCACCCGGCGGATCTTGCCGGAGATCGTCTTGGGCAGCTCGAAGAACTCCAGTCGGCGGACCCGCTTGTACGGGGCGAGGTTGTCGTAGGCGAACTGCAGAATCTCCTTCGCCGTCTCCTCGGTGGGCTCGTACCCGCGGGCCAGCACGACGTAGGCCTTCGGCACGGCCAGGCGGACGGGGTCCGGCGACGGCACGACCGCGGCCTCGGCGACGGCCGGGTGCTCGATCAGAACGCTCTCCAGCTCGAACGGGCTGATCCGGTAGTCGCTGGCCTTGAACACGTCGTCGGAGCGCCCGACGTAGGTGATGTAGCCGGATTCGTCGCGGGACCCGACGTCGCCGGTGTGGTAGTAGCCGCCGGCCATCGCCTCGGCGTTGCGCTCCGGGTCGTCGGCGTAGCCGACCATCAGCCCGGTCGGGCGGTGGTTCAGGTCCAGGCAGATCTCGCCCTCGTCGGCGAGCTCGCCGGTCGCCGGGTCCACCAGCGCGACGACGAAGCCCGGGATCGGGCGGCCCATCGAGCCCGGCTTCACGGGCTGCCCTGGCGGGTTGCCGATCTGGACGCTGGACTCGGTCTGGCCGAACCCGTCCCGGATCCGCAAGCCCCACGCCTTCTCGACCTGCTCGATCACCTCCGGGTTGAGCGGCTCACCGGCGCCGACAACCTTCTGCGGCGGGTTCTTCAGCACCGACAGGTCGGCCTGGATCAGCATCCGCCACACCGTCGGCGGGGCGCAGAAGCTGTTCACCCCGCAGGAGTCGAGCACCGAGAGCACCGACTCGGCGTCGAACTTGCTGTAGTTCATGACCAGCACGGTGGACTCGGCGATCCACGGCGCGAACACGTTCGACCAGGCGTGCTTGGCCCAGCCCGGCGAGGAGATGTTGAGGTGCACGTCGCCGGGCTCGAGGCCGATCCAGTACATGGTCGACATGTGCCCGACCGGGTAGGAGACGTGCGTGTGCTCGACGAGCTTCGGCTTGGCCGTGGTGCCCGAGGTGAAGTAGAGCAGCAGCGTGTCGGTGGCCCTGGTCGGGCCGTCGGCGGTGAACGACGGGTCGGCGTCGTAGGCCTGCCCGGTGTAGTCGAGCCAGCCCTCCGGGGCACCGCGCACCGCGATCTTCGTGTAGTCACCGGAGACGTCGTCGAACTTCTCCGCGTCGCCGGAGCCGACCACGACGTGCCGGGCGCGCCCGCGGTCCACCCGGTCCTGCAGGTCGGCCGCGGTGAGCAGGGTGGTCGCCGGGATGACGACCGCGCCCAGCTTCATCGCCGCGAGCAGCGTCTCCCACAGCTCCAGCTGGTTGCCCAGCATCAGGATGATCCGGTCGCCGCGCGCGACGCCCTGTGCGCGCAGCCAGTTCGCGACCTTGTTCGAGCGCTCCGCCATCTCGGCGTAGGTCCAGTACGCCTGCGAGCCGTCCTGCTCGACGATCCACAGTGCCCGGCGCGACCCGCGCTCCGGGTCGGCCGCGACGACGTCGAAGTGGTCGAGTGCGAAGTTGAACTCGGTCAGCTCGGGCCAGCGGAAGTCGCGGAACGCGGTGTCGTAGTCCTCGCGGTGGGCGAGCAGGAAGTCCCGCGCCTGGTAGAAAGCCGTACTCGCCTGGGACGCCATATTCGTGCACCTCGTGATCAGAGCCTGCGTCGTGTCGATCGCACCCTAATCACCGCCGTGGGCCCCCGACAGCCCAGGCGCCGGGCACGGCCCACCCGGACGTGTGGCCGTGAATCCGCCCGCCGCCCGCACCCGGAGCAATACGGTGATCCGGTGACCGCGTCGCACCTCCCGGGAGGCTCATTCCGCACCGGCACCGCCCCCCGGCGGGCCCGCGTATCACCGCGGGTGGCGTTGCGCGCCTGCCTGGTCGCCGTGGCGTTGGCCCTGCTCGTCGTGGTCCTGGCCGGATGCGGCAACGCGGAGCTGCCCAGGGCCGCACCGGTGGCGCCCACGCCGCCGCCCACGACGTCGGCGACCCCGGCCCCGACGACCACGGCGCCCCCGACCACCACGACGGCCCCGACCACCGAGCCGACGACCGGGTCCGCGACGCCCTCCACCGAGGGTCGGGCGCCCGCTCCGCGCACCGCCGCCCCGGGCCCGGCGCCCCGCGCCGGCGGCGGGTCCGGCGGGTCCGGCGGGTCCGGCGGAGGCGGTGGGACCGGCGGGAGCGCGGGCGGCGGCGCCACGGGTGCGCGCGGCACCCCGATCTGGCCCGCGTCCGACGCCGGGTCCGCGGCGAGACTGCAGAAGCAGGTCGACGGGGGCGGCGATCCCTGGCTGCTCGACCCGACCGAGGTCGCGACGTCCTACTCCGGCGTCGAGCTGAAGTACCGCAACCCGACGATCGTCCCGACCCGCGCCGGAGTCGTCGAGGTCCAGGACGGCGCCACGCCGCGCATGGCGACGATCACGCTGGCGCAGACCGTCCGTCAGGGTGACGGTGGCATCTGGCTCGTCACCGGAGTCCGCCCTCGCTAGTTATGAGTACGTAGGGTGTGCGCGCCTAGCTCAAACGGGTGAAAACCGGACAGGGATGCAGCGCCGGCCGCGGTCCGGACGATGTTCCGGGTGAGTCCGTCGCACATCCCGCGCACGGCACCAGGCTCAGGAGGGCACCACCGCCATGACCAGCGACTCGATCCAGCAGGACGTCTTCACCGTGCTGCACGGGCAGGCCGCCCCGATCGTCAGCCGCTGGACGTACCGCGCCGACGACCCGTTCGCGATCTCGTTCGCGGTGCGCCGCTCCACCGAGCGCTGGGTCGAGTGGCTCGTCTCGCGTGACCTGGTGATCGAGGGCCTGACCACCCCCTGCGGCATCGGCGACATCCGGATGGGCCCGCAGCGGGTGGACGGCTACGACGTGGTGGAGATCGAGATCCGCTCGGACGGCGGCTCGGCCGTCCTCGAGGTCGACCGGGACCTGCTGGCGCACTTCGTGCACGCCACCCTGGAGATCGTCGACCTGGGCGAGGAGGCCGAGCACATGGCCCTCGACGACGCCATCGCCCACCTGATCGCCGGCGCCGCCTGAGTCCTGGGCTCAGCGATCGGCGTCCGGGCCGAAGTCCGGGTCGTCGGAGGCATCCCACTCGGCGTCCGCTGCGGCCGCCTCCGGGTCGCCGGAGTCCGCGGCCAGCGACGCGGTGACGCCCGGGTCCTCGGCCGGGGTCTCGTCGACGACCGGCTCGATGCTGTTGTCGACGTCGTGCACCGCGGCCTCCTCGGCGGAGGCCGCCCCACCGTCGACCCCGACCTCGTGCCCGCTGCCGTCGACCCTGGCCTCGCCGTCCGCGCCGGTGTCGTCGTCGACGAGCCGGCCCGAACGCGACTCGTCGACGCCGGGCTCGGCGTCCGGGGTCTCCTGGCGGAGCCGCTCGTCGAGACTCTCCCCCTCGCGCTCGCCGCTCGGGGTGACGGCGTTGTCGTCGACGCCGAACGGGCGGTCCGGGGGGATGTATCCCGAGTCGAGCGGGTCGGCGTCGGACGGGCCGGTCAGGGCCTCGTCCGTGTCCAGCTGCAGTGCCGAGGCCATGTCGGGGGCCTCCGGCTGGGTCTCGTCTCGTTGCGGCATGGGCGAGGCTTACCCGGCAGGCCCTCGCCGCACACGCCGCCGGGCGCCGCCGGATACCGTCCGTCTCACGACGACGGGAACCCGCGGCGCAGCAGGAGGAGCAGTTGACCGAGAACGAGCCGGTGACCGTGGAGCGTGCCGGTGAGCACGTCGCGCTGGTGACGCTGCGGCGCCCGCCGCACAACTACTTCGACGTGACGATGATCCGCCGGGTGGCCGACGTCTACGACGCCGCCGACGCCGACCCGTCGGTACGGGTGATCGTCCTCGCGAGCGAGGGACGCAACTTCTGCGCGGGCGCGAACTTCGGCGGCGACGGCGACCGCACGACCGCCATCGCGTTCGACGACGCCCCGGACGGCGCGACCGCCCTCTACGCCGAGGCCACCCGGGTGTTCTCGATCGGCACGCCGGTGGTGGCCGCCGTGCAGGGCATCGCGATCGGCGGCGGGCTCGGGCTGGCGGTGTCCGCGGACTTCCGGGTGGCCGGGCCCTCGACCCGGTTCTGCGCGAACTTCTCCCGGCTCGGCCTGCATCAGGGCTTCGGGCTCTCGGTCTCGCTGCCGCGCGTCGTCGGACACCAGCACGCCCTGGACATGCTGCTCACCGGTCGCCGGGTCGGCGCCGAGGAGGCGTTCCGGTTCGGGCTGGCCGACCGTCTGGTGCAGGCCCCCGACCCCGCCGGCGAGCCCGCCGCGATCCGCGAGGCCGCGCTGGCGCTGGCCGCCGAGCTGGCCGAGGCCGCGCCACTGGCCGTGCGCAGCATCCGCGCCACCCAGCGCGCCGGCCTGGCCGAGGAGGTCACCCGCGTCACCGCGCACGAGGCCCGAGAGCAGGCGACGCTGCGCGCGACCGCCGACGTCGACGAAGGGATCGCCGCCTCGTTGGAGCGCCGCGCCCCACGGTTCACCGGGCGGTGAGCACGACGGGGAGCAACACGGGGGGCACCCCGGGGAACACCACGGGAAGCACCGCCCGGGGCGCCGAGGAGACGCGTCGGGCGCTGCTCGCCGCGGCGGGCGAGCTGTTCACCTCGGCGGGATACGACCGGACGTCGGTGCGCGCGATCGCCGAGCGGGCGGGGGTGAACCAGTCCCTGCTGTTCCGCTACTTCGGCAACAAGGAGGCGCTGTTCGCCCAGGTCGTCGCCGCGCAGGGCCTCGACGTGCTGCACGGCGGGCCGCCCGAGGAGCTGCTCGAGCGGACACTGCGCTCGATCCTGCACCGCGACGGGGAGGCGACCGGAGGGCTGTTCGACTCCGCCCTGCGCTCGGCCGCCAGCTCGGAGGCGGTGGACGCGGTCCGTGACGAGCTGGGGTCGGCCTACGGGGCGGCGTTCGCCGACCTGACCGGAGAGGCCGGCGGCGGTGGCGAGGACGCCGCGTTGCGGGCCGAGCTGCTGCTCGGGTGGCTGCTGGGGATCAACCTGCTGCGCAACGTGTTCCGCAGCGAAGCGGTCCGGTCCGCGGACCCGGACGTCGTCGTCGGGCACGTCTCCCGCGCGGCCGGCGCGCTGCTCGGAGCGGTTGACAGCGATCTTTGCGATTCCTAACGTCGCGGGTAAGCGATTGCTTACCGTGAGGTTGGGAGCCGATGACCACCACCGTCCGCGAGTATCCGTTCAGCCGGGCGCACGCCCTGGACATGGACCCGACCTACGCCGGGCTGCAGCGTGACGAGCCGATGAGCCGGATCCAGGCCCCCTACGGCGGGCAGTGCTGGCTGGCCGTACGCCACGCCGACGTCCGCACCGTGCTCGGCGACCCGCGGTTCAGCCGCCGCGAGACCGTCGGGCGCGACGTCGCCCGGGCCCGCCCGGAGATCGACCACCAGACGAGCTCCATCCTGAACATGGACCCGCCGGAGCACACCCGGCTGCGCAAGCTGGTGGCCCGCGCGTTCACCACCCGCCGGGTCGCGGACCTGCGGCCGCGCACCGTCGCGCTGACCCGGGAGCTGCTCGCCGGCCTGCGCGCCGCCGGGTCGCCCGCCGACCTGGTGACCCACCTGTCGATGCCGCTGCCGGTGACGATCATCTGCGAGATGCTCGGCGTCCCGGTCTCCGAGCGCGCGGTGTTCCGCCGCGGCGCCGACGCGGCGCTGTCCACGACGTCGATGACGCCGCAGGAGCGGGTGCAGGCCCGCGACGAGATGCTCGGCTTCATGGCCCGGCTGATCGCCGAACGCCGCCAGGAGCCCACCGACGACCTGCTCGGGGCGCTCGTCGCCGCCCGCGACGAGGACGACCGGCTCAGCGAGGACGAGCTGCTCGCGCTGAGCGCCGGGATCCTGGTCGCCGGGCACGAGACGACGATGAACCACCTGGCCAACTTCACCTTCACCGTCCTGAGCACGCCGGGGCTGGCGGACTCGCTGCGGGCCGACCCGGACGCCGTCGGCCCGGCCGTCGAGGAGCTGCTGCGGTTCGTCCCGCTCGGTGCCGGCTCCGGGTTCCCGCGGGTGGCGTTGGAGGACGTCGAGATGGGCGGGGTGACGGTCCGGGCCGGCGAGGAGGTCATGGTCGCCATCCACGCCGCGAACCGGGACGCCGAGCTGTTCGACGACCCGCAGGAGCTGCACCCCGACCGCGAGGCCAACTCGCACATGGCCTTCGGGCACGGCCCGCACCACTGCCTGGGAGCGCAGCTGGCCCGGATGGAGCTGCAGGTCGCGCTCGGCGAGCTGCTGCGCGAGTTCCCGGACCTGCGCCTGGCCGGCGCGCCCGGCGACGTCGAGTGGAAGACCGGCGCGCTGGTCCGGGGCCCGCGCGAGCTCCTGGTCGCCTGGGACGCCTGACCCGGCGGTCAGGGCGTGGCGGGCGCCAGGGCGGTGACCTGCTCCCAGAACTTCTCCTGGTCGGCGCCGGTCTCGCGGGTCCACGGGACGTAGTGGGCCGGGCGCGGCTCGCGGTCGTGCCAGAACCGTCCGGTGCCGACCGTGCGGGATGGGGCGGCGGCGAGCCAGACGGCGGTGTCGGCTCCCTGGTCGACGGTGCGCAGCAGCGGACCGACGACCGTGTTGAACGCGGGCATGGACCCGGTGACGCCCGGTGTCGCCGCCCATCCCGGGTGCAGCGCGTGCACGGTGACGCCGGTGCCGGCCAGCTCGCGCGCCCACAGCCCGGCCAGCACGACCTGCATCCGCTTGGTCCGGGCGTACGCCGCGGTCCCGCCGTAGGTCCCGTGCTCGAACTGCAGGTCCTCGACCTTGAGCGGCTGCGCGTACATGCCTCCGGAGGCGACGATCAGCACCCGGCTGTCGGTGCCCGACCGGGCCGCCCCGGCCTGCAGCGCGCCGATGAGCAGCTCGGTCATCAGGTGCGGGCCGAGTACGTGCACGGCCAGCGTGAGCTCGTTGCCCTCGGAGGTCTCGGAGCGCTCCGGCGGCATCAGCCCGGCGTTGTGCACCAGGACGTCGAGCTCCGGGACACGGGCGGTGAAGTCGGCGCAGAACCGGCGGACGTCGGCCAGCTCCCCGACGTCGCAGACCTCGACGGTGAGGACGGCGTCGGGCACCCGGGCCTGGATCCGGGCCCGTGACTGCTGGCCCTTGTCGGCGTTGCGCACCAGCAGGTGCACGCTCGCGCCGAGGCGGGCCAGGCCGGCCGCGGTGGCCTCGCCGAGACCGGAGCTCGCGCCGGTGACCAGGGCGACCCGGCCGACGAGCGCACCCGGCGCCGGGTCCGCCCGGTCACCGGACCAGCTTCCGCGGCGGGCCAGGTACCCCAGCTTCGAGTAGCCGGGCACGATCGCGCGGTCGAGCAGGGTGTCCAGTACCGGAAGCATGTCCCGATCCGACCACAGCACCGGCCCGCCCGCGCGCCGACCGTCGGCGCTATCCCTGCAGGCCCGGACCCGAGGCGTAGGGGACCTTCGGCAGGTTGGTGGTCGGCAGCTTCGGCACCGCGTTCGTCGCCGCGTCCGCGGTGGAGACCCGGTTCACCTCGCCGCAGCTGGCCAGCGAGTAGCTGGCCGGGTTCACCGGCAACGCGGTCGGCTTGTCGAAACCGTGCTCGACCTTGCGGATCGACATCGTGCCGGCCTGCAGCTTGTACATGTTGCCGAGCGGGTTGTCGGCCGACAGGGTCCCGTTGCCGTTCTCGTCGACGTCCCACGTTCCGACGGTCTGGCCGGCCGGGAGCGGGTTGGTGCCGTCGAGGATGCACGGGTTCTGGTTGGTCGCGCTGCTGGTGGCGCCGTAGAAGAAGCTGACGTACTCGGCGTTCGGGTCCAGGCCGGTCGCGGTGCCCTCGACCCGGTTCTCGTCGACGGTGGCGGTGCCGTTGATGCCGTCGGCGCTCTTCGAGGCCAGGTCGACCTGGGTCGGCCCGTTGCTCGGGCCGCCGGCCACTCCGGCGATGTCGGGCAGGCCGCCCAGCCCGGAGTAGTCCGGCAGCCCGGCCGCCTGCGCGACCGGCGAGAGGTCGGGCAGCAGTCCGTCCTTGCCGGTGACCCCGGAGACGTCGGGCAGGCTGGTGCTGTCGGCCAGACCCTTGAGGGGTCCGTTGCCGGTGGTCAGGAGCGGGACGTCGGGCAGTCCCTGCCCGGCTCCGGTGCCGCTCAGACCGGGGACGTCGGGAGCCTGCGGCAGGCCGGCGCCGTCGCCACCCAGGCCGGGCAGCGCAGGCAGTGCGGGCAGAGCGGGCAGGCCCGCGGCGGAGCCCTTCCCTCCCCCGCCCGGGAGCTGGGCCAGGCCCGCGATACCGGCCGGGTCGACCGGCGAGCCGGCGCCGGACGCGGCGGTCTCGTCGTCGGTGCCGGTCGCCGTGCCGGTGAGGTTGCCGACCGCGTTCACGGCCGAGTTCGCGGCGTCGGCCCCGGGGACGGTGGAGCCCAGGCCGGTGGTCAGCGACGTGGGGTCGGGCAGCGACTTCAGCCCGGACGTCGCCGACGTCAGGTCGGGCGCCTTCCCGATGCCCGAGGTCACGTCGGCGAGTCCGCCCAGCGGACCGGCGCCGGAGGAGCCGTTGGAGCCGTCGGAGGTGGTGCTCTTGCCCGCCGGGGCAGCGGCCTTCGCGGAGCCGGACGCACCGGCCGAACCGGTCGCCGACGCGCCCGAGTCCTTCGAGCCCATACCCGTCGAACCGGAGTCGTTCGACGCCGTGCCCTTCGAATCCGTGTCCATCGAGCCCGTGTCCTTCGAGCCCGTGTCCGTCGACGACGGCGCCGCGGCCTTGCTCGCGGAGCCCGTGGACGCCGTGTCCGAGGCCGCGCCGGTGAGACCGCCCGCTCCCTTCGTCAGTGAGCCCAGGACGTCCCCGCCGGGCAGAGACGAGCCGAGCAGGTCGGTGCCGGGCAGGGACGAGCCGGACCCGCCCGTGGAACCACTGCCGCCGGAGGCTGCCTTCGAGGAACCGGTGGCGCCGGCATCGGCACCGCCTGTGTCCGTGCCTGTGTCCGTGCCGGTCTTGTCCGAGTCGCCCTTGTCCGAGTCGCTCGAGTCGCTCTTCGCCGCATCCTTCGAGCCGGAGTCCTCGGAACCGGAGGCCCCCGACCCTGCGTCCTTGGAGCCCGAGCCCTGGTCACCGGTCGCGGAGTCGCCCGAACCCGCATCGCTCGACGACGTCGAGTCGGCCGAGCCCTCGTCCCCGGAGGCCGAGTCCTCGGAACCCGAGTCCTGGGAGCCCGAGTCCTGGGAGCCCGAGTCCTTCGAGCCGGCCAGGTCCATCACCGAGCCGACCACGTCCGACCCGGTCACGGCCTTCATCGCCGAGCCGGAGTCCTTCGAGCCGGAGTCCTTCGAACCCTCCGAGTTCTCCGAACCCTCCGAGCCCTTCGACGAGCCCTCACCGGCGTCGTCGGCACAGTCCGCGCCGTCGGCGTCCTGGTCGGCACCGGTGTCACACCCCTCGGACGACGACGTTCCGGCCGACCCGGAGTCGCCGCCGGACCCGCTGCCCTCACCCGCGAAGGCGGTCCCGGCCGTCCCGCCCGAGGCCAGCAGCAGAGCGGTCAGCGCCGCCGGGGCGGCCAGGCGACGCCCGGCCCCGGTCGAGGGGGCGGCGTGCCGGGCGCGGGCCGACGGCCGGTGGCCGGGGTTCCTGCCAGGCAGGCAAAGCGGCTGGCGCTGTCCGGGGAGGGTGTGCTTGCCCATTCTCAGAGGTCCTTCCGGTCGCCGGTGGGCGACGTGCG
>NZ_JADQDD010000206.1 GCF_019263595.1 Pseudonocardia sp. KRD291
GATCGAGGACCGTCCCGGGCTGCGGCAGTCGGCCCAACCGGCTGTCATGGCCGTGTAGACGGGGTGCATGTGCGACTCGACCAGACCGGGAACCACCGAGCATCCGGCCAGGTCGACGACGGCGGCCCCGGGTGCGGTCGCACGCAGGTCGTCGTAGCGCCCGACTCCCGCGACCAGGCCACGGTCGATCAGGACCGCCTCGGCGACCGGGGCGGACGGGTCTCCCGTGACGACCGACCCGGGCCGCAGGAGCACGGGCGCGGCGGCGCCGGTCATCGCCGGTCCTCCCCCGCCACGGCGGCCCGCGGCGACGGCGGCTCGGTAGACACCTCGGGGGCGTTCTCGCGCAGCTCGGCCTGCCGGTAGGACCGGAGCCCGCGCACCGCCACCGTCGCCGGCCAGAACACCCGCGACGCCGCGACGACGGCGATGTTGACCACCAGCGCGGCCAGGCCGAGGTTGATCCCGTGCCCGTCGAGCCAGGACGACACGGCCCCGCTGCTGTCGGTGTAGAGCCACAGCACGAGCACCTCCCCGACGACGAGACCGGTCGCCAGCGCCGAGGCGCGCAGCCGCCACCCGAACACCATCGCCAGGAACAGCGGCGCGGCCTGGGTGATGCCGTAGTAGGCGGTGTTCACCAGGGTCAGCATCAGCTGCGGTGTGACCAGCGTGAGCAGCAGCGAGACCCCCATGTAGAGCACGATCACGCCGCGCACCCAGCCGCGCTGGCGGTGTTCGGGCACGTTCGGGAGCAGGTTGCGCGAGACCATCGACCCGATGCCCAGCGCCGACCCGCACAGCACCACGACCGCGCACAGGGCCGCCCCGCCGGCGACCACTCCGGTGAGCCAGTCCGGGAGCACCGTGCGGGAGAGCGCGAGCAGTGCCTGGTTCGACTCGGCTCCCGACAGGCCGGGCACCAGCGAGGTCGCGGCGAACGCGGCCGCGACGAGGAACGGGTACATCAGCATGTAGAGCGGCATCCAGCGGACAGACTTCTTGATCGTCGCCTCGGACCGGGCGGCGAACACGGCCTGGGCGACGAACGGGAACACGTAGAAGCCGACCGCCTGGAAGACGATCGTGGTGACGGCGAACGACAGGGCCGACCCGGTCACGGTGAAGTGCGACGCCGCGGTGACCGTGTCGCCGTTCTCGGCCCGTGCGAACAGCTCCTGCAGCCCGCCGGAGCGCCCGACGGCGGCCAGCCCGACCAGCACCGCTGCCAGGACCAGGCAGATGTCCTTGACGAACGACACGAACGCCGGGGCGCGCACGCCGGAGAGCATCAGGAACAGCAGCGCCAGACCCGCTCCGGCGAGGACCGCGGCCGTGGGGTCCAGGTCGATCCCGAGACCGACCATCGCCACCTGCAGCCCGGTCAGCTGCAGCTGACCCCACGGGATGAGGAACACGACGAACGACACCGCGAGAACCCGTTCGAGGCCGCGCGAGCGAAAGTGCCGGCCCGCGGCGTCGGGCAACGTCATGGCGCCGTAGAGCTTGCCGGCCCGCCAGAGATAGGGAGCGAACCAGTACCCGAGGGGGTAGGCGACCAGGATGTAGCCGATGAACCAGACGCCGTAGCTGGCCCCCTCGGCGTAGAGCCCGCCGGGGAAGCCGATCAGCGTTCCGATGCTGTAGACCTCGCCCACGGCCAGCACGAAGACCAGCAGCCCCCCGAACGAGCGGCTGCCGACGAGGAAGTCGCCGATGCTCCCCGAGGCGCCGCGTCGCGACCACAGTCCCGCGACCAGCGCCAGCACGAGGACCAGCGCGAACGTCACGACGATCATGCGTCCACCTCCTCGTCCAGCACGACCCGGTCGATGCGCCACGCACGGTGCAGGCACAACGAGGTGATCGGCATCCACGCGAACAGCCAGGCGAACACGACCGGGAACCCGAGGATCCGGACGTTCGAGCCACCCAGCAGGACGATCCCGGCCAGGACGCCCACGACCGGTACGGCCATACCTATCAACGTGCTCTTCAGTTCACGACTCATCCGATTGCTCCTTCGACGCCGTTGTCGCGACGACAGTGACAGCGGATACTGGCCTGGTACAGGTCCAGATTCGGGTCAGTTCACCAAGCCAGATGGAGTGGAGGCGACGTGGCCGGCCAGGTTCCCGAGTCCAGGACCCGCAGGGTCCGGTCGGTGCTGGAGCGTCGGATCATCGGCAACACCCTCGGGCCGGGCGGGCGCCTGCCCAGCACGCGGACCCTGGCGGTGGAGCTCGGCGTCTCCCGCTCGACGGTGCAGGTGGCGCTGGACATGCTGGTCGCGGAGGGCTACGTGGAGTCGCGCCCGCGCAGCGGGCTGTTCGCCGCCCGGGGCGTGCGCGGGCGGCTCGCCGCTCCCCGCGACGACCAGGAGACCGGGCGCTGGTGGCAGGCTCGGCTCGCCGCGCCGGGACCGGAGACCGACCGCGTCGCCCCATCCTGGTGGAACGCACGCTATCCGTTCGTCACCGGGCAGATCGACTCGACGCTGTTCCCCCAGCACACCTGGCTGCGGGCCCTGCGTCGCAGCCACGACGCGGGACACGTCGAGTGGAGCTCGTCCGAGCACGGCGGCGACGACCCGTTGCTGGTCGAGCAGATCTGTGCCCAGCTGTTGCCCGCCCGCGGCATCGACGTCGACCCGCGCCAGGTCGTGGTCACCCTCGGGAGCCAGCAGGCGCTGGCCGTCCTGGCGGACCTCCTGGTGCGTCCGGGCGACCGGGTGGTCATCGAGGAGCCCGGGTATCCGGACGCACGCGCCATCATGCGGGCCGCCGGCGCCGAGCTCGTCGTGGCACCGGTCGACGCCGACGGCATCGACCTCACCGGGGTGACCACCCGCGGCGACCTGGTCTACGTGACCCCGAGCCACCAGCACCCGACCAACGTCACGATGAGCCTCGAGCGACGGCTCACCCTGCTCGACGCGGCCGCGCGCTGGGACTCGGTGATCGTCGAGGACGACTACGACAGCGAGCTGCGCTACGAGGGCGCTCCCAGCCCGGCGCTGGCCTCGCTCGACCACGGCCGCCGGACCGTGTACCTCGGTACGTTCTCGAAGTTCCTCTCCCCCGGCCTGCGCCTGGGCTTCCTCGTCGGACCCCCGGAACTGGCGGACGCCGTTCGTGACCGGATCCGACTGACCGTCCGGCAGGTCCCCAGCCTGCTGCAACGCGCGATGGCACTGTTCATCCAGAGCGGCGACTACGCGCGGGCGCTGGCCCGCCACCGCCGCGAGCTCAGGACCCGATGGACGGCGGCCCGGTCAGCGGCCGTCGAGCACCTCCCGTGTGTGCCCGAGTTCCCGCCCGGCGGAGGCAGCCTCTGGCTGCGGACCACCGACGGAACCGACTGGCGCGACGTCCTCGAGCCCGCTCGCCGTCGCGGGATCCTGCTCCAGAACCCCGCCCACCACTGGGCGCACCCGACCCCCTCCCTGTCGTGCCTGCGACTCGGGTTCACCGCACTCTCGGCAGATCGCATCACCCCGGGGATCGCCGAGCTCGGCGTCGTCCATCGCGAGGCACGACTCCGCCGGCAGCGATGACCGGGGCGGCCACGGCCCCGGGGCGCGGAGAGGTACCCCACCTGCTCGCGCCCGACGAGGTGGCGCCAGTCGAGGCACGTCGCCGGTAGGAGGGCGCCGAGCAGCTCAACGCGATGCGCGCAGCCCATCGACGATCACGTCCAGAGCGCGGTGCACACGCTCGGCGGTGACATCCCCGTCGACCCGGGACAGGAACCCGAGCAGGAGAAGCACCTCGCGGGAGTCGATGTCATGCCGGATCGTCCCGTCGTTCCGGCCCGCCGCGAGCAGCACCTCGATCGCCCGCGCCAGGGTCCCTGCGTGCTTCGTGGTCAGCTCGTGTCCGGTATCGACCGAGAGCGCGACCAGGACGCCGTGTTTGACGCGCGCATAGTCGGCCACCTCGTCGAACCACGTACGCAGCGCGGTTGCGGCATCAGTGCGCGCGAGCAGGCGCTCGGCCGAGGACCCGAGCTTCTCCACGTCGGCCCGGTAGACCTCCACCAGCAGCGCCACGCGGCTCGGAAAGTGCCGGTACAAGGTGCCCTGCCCCACCCCGGCCGCCTTCGCGACGGCGTTGAGTTTCACATCGGAGTCCGCCGCCAGCAGCCGGCGTGCGCTCTCGAGGATGCGTTCACGGTTGTCGACCGCGTCGGCTCGCCTCCTGCGCTCGGACATCGAACGTCTCACACCCCTGGCTAACCGGACACGTGTCCGCATACTCTAACCGGACACGTGTCAGTTTATATCGTCAGGGAGATCGCATGACGAACACCGAGAGCCCCCTCGCCGGCAGAACCGTCGTGCTCACCGGCGCCAGCAGCGGGATCGGACTCGCGATCGCGACACTGCTCGCCGAGCGCGGAGCCTCGCTGGCGCTTGCCGCCCGCCGCGTCGAGCGCATCGAGAAGCTGGCCGCATCCATCCGCGCCGACGGCGGACGGGCGATCGCGGTGCAGACCGACGTGACCGTCCTCGCGGACGTACGAGATCTCGTCCAGCGGGCGGTCGACGAGTTCGGAACCGTCGACGCCCTGGTCAGCAACGCCGGCGTCGCACGGCTCGGACGGATCGACCAGCTCGACGTCGAGGACTGGTCGGCCATGATCGACGTGAACCTGCGGGGACTGCTCCACGGGCTCGCCGCCGTGCTCCCGGTGTTCCGCAGTCAGGGACACGGGCACGTCGTCACGACGGTGTCGACGGCGGGGATCACGATCTCGCCGACGATGGGCGTCTACGCGGCCACGAAGAACGCCGCGCGCACGGTCATGGAGGCACTGCGGACCGAGTCGACGGACGGCGTGGTCCGCACCACCGAGATCTCGCCCGGCTTCGTCCGGACCGAGCTCGCCGACGAGATGGACCCGGCCTCCCGCGACCGCATCCAGACCGGCATGCGCGAGTTCGGCCTCGACCCGCACGCGGTAGCCAGGGCGGTCAGCTTCGCCCTGGAGCAGCCGCACGACGTCGAGATCGGCTCCCTCACCATCCGCCCGACCGTCCAGAACTGACTGCCCGGCCACACCCCGACGGCGACGACGTACCTCATGCAGGAACTCGGCCGTGGTCTCGCTGAGGTAGCGGCGGTCAGTGCACGCCGTCATCACAGCGGCTTGCGGGGCGACTGATCGCCCCGCTACGGTTCTCGTTGGAGCGGACGGTTCCGTCCGGAACAGCTTTCGCCGAAGGAGGCCCGGGTGACCATCGCGGTACTGGAAACGGACGCGAGGCGCGACGCCGGGCCGGGCGCGGCTCTCGGGCACGTCGGTGTCCCGATGTCGTTGTGAGCCAGGCGCCGCAGGAGGACGTCCGGAGCGTGGCGATCGCTCGGCCCCGCGACGACACCGGACGGCTTGACCGCGGCACGGTCCATCAGCAGCTGCGACCGCGGCGGTCCCCGCATCGCACACCAGATGCTGCTGCTCAGGCCTCCACCCCGTAGTCCCGCACGAACTCGACTCCATTCCCTTCACCGCCGACGTCGCCCGACGCGCCACCGCCGACCGCGTCCGTGCGCTGAGTTCGCTCTGACCTCCCCACGAGCTCGCTTTATCGGCACACATGCACCCGCCACATCGAGGAGCAGCTCGACATGACCGCAGCCACATCCGGCGAGAACGCCGGAGGCCTCACCTTCAACGACCGCAACATCGCCGAGTTCCGAGCCACCGGCGGGACCCTGTCCGCCTTCGCCGACGCCCCGGTACTGCTCCTGACCACCACCGGAGCCCGCAGCGGAGACAAGCGCGTCTCCCCCATGATGTACCGCCCCCACGACACCGACCCGGACACCATCTACGTCTTCGCCTCCAACGCCGGCGGGCCCCGTCATCCGTCCTGGTACCACAACATCCTCGCCCACCCCGACGACCTCCTCGTCGAGATCGGACACGACACCCTCACCGCCGACGCACGCGTACTCGACCGCGACGACCGCGACTCCGTCTACCGCGTCCAGGCCGAACAGTTCCCCGGCTTCGCCGACTACGAGGCCCGGACCAGCCGCGTCATCCCCGTACTGGCCCTTCGACTGCACCGCACTACGGACGCGGCTCTCTCGGGCTGAGCGGCACCGGCACAACCCTCACCGATAGCCCACCGAACACGAGAAGGGCCTCGCCATGACCGAAGAACCTGTACCGACCACGCCGATCCCACCGGACGACCCCACGCGCCACGGGGTCCACGTCAACCTCGCAGGTCCCGACCTGCAGCACATCTCCCTGGTCGGGGATACCTACACGGTCCTCGTCTCCGGCGAGGACACCGCCGGTGCATACACCCTCATCGACATGCTCGTCCCGGACGGGGGCGGCCCGCCGCCGCACCGCCATGACTTCGAGGAGATGTTCGCCGTCCTCGACGGGGAGGTCGAAGTGGAGCTGCGCGGCGTGACCTCGACCGCACGCAAGGGGGACGTCGTCAACGTCCCCGCCAACGCGCCGCATCGGTTCGTCAACCGCCGCCCGGAGCCGGCCCACCTGCTGTGCATGTGCACCCCGGCCGGTCAGGAACGCTACTTCGCACTGATCGGCGACAGCGTTCCCAGCCGCGATTCGGCGCCACCACACCTCAGCGACGACGAACTCGCGCTACGTCGGCAACGAGCCCTCGAACTCGCCCCGACCTTCCGCAGCGAGTTCATCTTCGGGAAGCAATGACTTGACGACGCCAAACACGACGAGATTGATCCAAAACACGACGTCACCGTTCCCGTAATTAACCGCGACCGGATCTCCAACGCAGACCGGTTCTTCCCCGGACTCGACCACGCGGAGAGCCACCTGACTGATTCTGATGGTGACGCCAAGCCGAGAGATATCCATTATTCGAGTCTTCGACCTGATGAGGACGCTCGTGAATAACGTCGCACACGACCTCGGTACCCAATTCTACGCCGCCCTCACAGTGGAAGACTGGCCTGCAATCCGCAGTCTCTTACACGACGACGTGACCTGGACCCTTCCGGGTGATCACGCCATCTCCGGTACCGCCGTCGGCGCCGACGCCGTCATCGCCCGACTGCAGAAGGTTGCCGGTTCCGGCGTCCACTTCGAGTTGCAGCGCATCCTGCGGAGTCGGGACAACGTCGTCCTGTGCCAACACAACACTGCCCGTCGTGGTGACCGCATCCTCAGCTGACTTATGTGGTGGTGCTGATCTTATCGAGCCCGACATCACCAAGAACGGAAAGAGAAATGGGTAGCACAACCGAGCAGGCCGTAGTGCTCGTCATGGGCGCCACAGGTCAGACCGGCCGGGTTGTCGTCGATCTGCTCCGCGCCCGCCAGGAACCGGTTCGCGCGGCGAGCCGCACACCGAACGTCATCTCCGGCACGGACGCGGTTCGATTCCATTGGCACGATCCCAGCACCCACGAGCCCGCGCTCGACGGTGTGGACCGTGTCTTCCTGGTCCCCCCGCCCTCGTCGGTCGATCCGGTCGGCGTGGTCGATCCCTTCCTCGCCCTGGCACGCAGTCGCGGGGTCCGTCGTGTCGTGATGCTGGGGTCTGCGGTCGAGTTCCCGAACGCGCCCGGCCGGCTCGAGCTCGCCGCGACCGTGCGCGCCGAGCCCGGCTGGGTGGTGCTGAGCCCGTCGGGGTTCATGCAGAACTTCCTTCGCCCCCACGCCATCGGCACGGCCATCCGCACCGACGGCGTGCTCTCGACCTCGGCACCGTTCGGGCGTCTGGGCTGGATCGACACCGCCGACATCGCCGCGACCGCAGCGGCCATCCTGACCCGGCCGCTACTGGACGAGGCGTTGCGCAGCGACTATGTGCTCACCGGACCGCAGGCGCTGAGCTTCACCGAGGTCGCCGCCATCATCTCCGCGCGGACGGGCCATCGGTTACCCGTTAAGGAGGTGACAGTCGAGCAGCTCGCCGCACGTCATCGCGCCGCCGGCCTGACAGCCGAGTTCGCGGCAATCCTCGCCGCGAACGAGGACGACGTCCGCACTGGCCGCTACGACCAGGTCACCACATCGGTACTCGAGCTGACCGGGCGCCCACCCCGCACCTTCGAGGACTTCGTCGCCGACCACACCCAGGAGTGGTCGCCGGCACCGGTGACGACCGACTGATCGGGCCCGTGCGACGCCAACGCCCCTGGGCAGTAGCTCGCAGGCACCGCAGTCAATGCACTCGTTGGGGTTGAGGTAGCTCTTGCGCTCGCCCACGTAGATGCAGTCGACTGGCCGGGCACTTCTCATGCCACCTTGATAACCACCTTGCCCGAGGAGTGACCGTTCTCGACGGTGGCGAGCGCGGCCGGGGCGTCGGAGAGCGGGTGGACCGCGGTGACCACGGGTGCGAGGACTCCCTCGAGCGCAAGCCGACCGGACCGCTCCAGGTTCTCGCGGTCAAGGTGACGCTCGACGAAACGCCCACCGAGATCGGACACGGACATGTCACCCACGGCAATAATGTTGTGGGGATCCCGGGCCAGCGGAGCGACCGTCCGTAGCGAGGTGCCTCCGACCAGATCGACGATCCCGTCGAAGCCGTCCGCAACCAGCTCGCGTGCCACAGCGACGACGTTCTCGGCGGCGTAGTCGATGAACCGCACCCCGACGGCTTCAGCGTGCTCGCGCTTGGCGGTACTCCCGGTGCCGATCACACGCAGCTCCCTCCCGATGGCCAGCCTGGCGACGGCAAGACCGACACCGCCCCCGACCCCGTTGACCAGAACCGTGGCACCGGCCGGGAGGTCGAGCTGATCGAGCGCATCCACCGCGGTCGTCCCACTCACCGGCAGCGTTGCCGCCACAGTTGCGGACACGCCCGCCGGGATGCGCGCGGTGTTCGGCGCAGACAGCACCGTCGTCTCGGCGTAGGTGCCGCCACCGGTGGATGCGAAGCCGAAAACCGCATCACCCACCTCGAGCCCTTCAACATCCTCGCCCCGGGCGAGAACGATTCCGGCTGCCTCCATGCCCAGCACGCGGGGAAACGGACGCCCGCCGTCGAGGCCGGGGACCAGACCCGAGCGCAAAAGATGGTCGAGGGGATTCACGCCGGCCACGGTGACCCGGATCAGCACCTCGCCGCGACCGGGCTCAGGATCGGGACGATCGAAGAACTCCTGCACCTCGGGCCCGCCATACCTGCTGAAACCCCACGCCTGACCCATTATCTGTCGCTCCCGTATGACCGACCCGGTAATTCCGGGCGATGTCACCATCCTCACCTCTGACGTTGATGTAAGGGGCAAGCGGCTGAGGTGCAGGTCACAGCATCAGGCCGACCGTGTCACCGGTTCAGAGACCGTTGACAGCTTCGCTCGGTGCCGACTGTTGGCGCTGATCAGCGCGTCGAGCGCATCCCGGGTCTCGATCAGGTGCGCGATGTCGGCGTCGATCCGGGTACGCTCGCGCGTCATCGCCGTGAACGTCTGCTCGGCGACGCCCAGGTCACCGGGGATGTCCACACACGGCAGCACGGTCGCGATCACCCGGCTGGACATACCCGCATCGAACAGCTGTCGGATGAGCGACACGCGCTGGACCGCGGCACCGGAATAGTGACGCTGCCCGGTGTCAGAGCGTGAGCTGGTCAGCAGGCCCTGCTCTTCGTAGTACCGCAGTGAGCGCGGACTCACGCCCGCGCGCTTGGACAGCTCGCCGATCCGCACCCCTCAGAGGCTACGCCCGCGTGCTCAAGGTTCAGGCCCGGCAGCACGGCGGGAGCAGGGGTCAGCGGGGTCCGGGATCAGGGATCAGGAATCGGCCCTACCGCCGACGGCACCGTCAGTCGAGTACACCGGCCACGGCCACGCCGAGGTGGGCGGTGAGCTCGGTGGCGTCGGACAGCTCGTCGAGGCGCAGCACCCGAGCGAAGGCCGACTGCGGGGTACTGCATCGATCGTTGCTCTCGGCCGAGCTGCCGGCAGACCTGGTCAACTTCGTCGACGGTCGGGCGCCTGCGGGCCCTGCAGCCGCCTTGATGGCCAGGGTTCGGGCCCACCTCGACGAAACCCATGTCGCCTGGATAGGCGGCGACGCCGACGGGGACGCCTTCTACTACAAGGTGCACAGCCCGGTCCTGCTCGTCAAATACGACTGTTCAAGGCGTATTCCTCGACAACGAAGAACCCGAACCGTTCCACGTGCACACCATCGTCCGCACTCCCAACGGCGGCGACTATGGCCACGATCTCGTGCGCCGTCATTACGCCCGGCACCACCGCCCGCCGGAAGGAACCAAGCCGTGACCAGAGGGTCCGCGGCAAAGATTGTGTCAGAGAGCAGGCGCTGAATCCGCTGGCAGGGTTACCACCCGGCTGGCGAGCCGTTGCACTCTCTGTTGCCCAGGGCGTCGGACGTTGCCGGAGAAGGGGCTAGTTGGACCGGTGGGAGGTGCTGGGGACGAGGCCATTGATCATCAGGTCGATCTGCCGGCGAGCCAAGGCGTCCCAGTCGCCGGTGCCCGGTAGTGGTCGGGAGAGCAGGGAGCTTGCCACGATCAGGTCTTCTGGGGTCAGGTCTGCCCGCAGTTCTCCGGCGGCCTGTCCGCGTTCGAGGAGGCTGCGTAGGGCGGTGCGAACGTCCGCTTGGCGCCGGCGGGTGGCCGGCGTGAAAATGGCCGGGCCGCCGTGCAGGGGCAGCACGAAGCGCTCGCGGTCGCGCAAGGTGGCCAACAAGAACAGCCGTACGCCCTCCAAAGCGGGTCCGGGATGAGCGGCGGCCGCTCCCGCGTTCTCCACCGCAACGCCGAAGGAGCGGTGGACGAGCTCGCCCAACAGGTCCTCGCGGGTGGCGAAGTGGCGGTAGACCGTCCCGACGCCGACGCCTGCGCGCTCCGCGATCTTGGCCATCGGCACCTTCTCGCCCTCGTTCCGGACGAGCTCGGTGGCGGCATCAAGAACTCGATCGCGGTTCTGCAGTGCGTCCTTGCGGGTCCGGCGAGAGGCGAGTGGCGACACGCACGCATCATCGCAGCGGCTTGCGGTGCGCCTGAACGTCCTACTATGGTCCTCCCTGAACCGGATGGTTCCGTCCGGAACAGCTCTTCGGCGAGGGGGGCCCGAGTTGGCCATCGCAGCTTGGGGAACGGACGCGAGACGCGACGACGGGCCGGGCGCGACTTACGGCGGTATCAGAGCCCAGGTGTCAGTGTGAGCCGGACGCCGGAGGACGACGTCCGGAGCGTGGCGATCGCTCGATCCGAGGGCCCCGCGCCGGCCCGCCTGGCCGTCGTCTCCCCCGCACCGTCACGATATCGAGGAGTGCTTCCGCGTCCTCGAAGGCTCGGTGGAGGCTCAGGTCGGCGACCTTCCCTCCGTCCGGCTGGAAGAAGGTGAGTCAGCGAACATCCCGACCAACGCCGCTCACGCGTTCCGCGATGCGACGGGTGTTCCGACGGCCCGACTGCTGTACACCGTCGCGCC
>NZ_JADQDD010000207.1 GCF_019263595.1 Pseudonocardia sp. KRD291
CGACCGCGGCCAGCGCGAGCACCGTGACCACCACCAGGGCGCGGGTCAGCCCGGCGGTCTTCGACACCCCCAGGCAGTTGACGACGGTCAGCACCGCCACCGCCGCCACGGCCGGTGCCACCGGACTCTCCGGCCACACGTACGCGCCGAACGTCAGCGCCATCGCCGCACAGCTCGCGGTCTTGCCGACGACGAAGGCCCACCCGGCCAGGAACCCCCGGATCGGACCGAGACGCCGACGCCCGTAGACGTAGGCGCCGCCGGCCTCGGGGTACACCGCGGCCAGCCGACCGGACGCCGTCGCGTTGCAGTAGGCCAGCACTCCCGCCACCCCGAGTGCGACCAGCAGACCGCTGCCCGCCGCGGCGGCGGCCGGACCGATCGCGGCGAACATCCCCGCCCCGAGCATCGAACCGAGACCGATCACCACCGCGTCGCCGAGCCCGAGACGTCGTACCAACCCCGCCCCCGTCACGGGAGGAACCTACCGACGGCCGGACCGATCGGTGTCAGGAGAGGTCGGTCCGGACGATCCCGCGCCGGGACAGGGGCGCGATGCTCGCCGGGGCGTACCCGAGCTCGGCCATGATCTCGCCGGTGTGCTGCCCCACCCGGGGCGCCGGACGTCGGGGCGCGGACGCGGCGACGCCCGCGGCGTGCCACGGGGAACGCAGCGCCCGGTAGCTCACGCCGTCGTCGCCGGCGATGTCGACGAAGATCCCGGCCGCCTGCACGTCGGGGTTGTTCTCGACCCGGTCGTAGGAGTCGATGCTCCCGGCGACGATTCCGTTCGGGACCAGCAGGTCCAGCGCCTGTCGGCTGGTCATGTCTCCGAACACGAGGGCGAGCTCGCCGAGCAGGGCCGCCCGGTTCGCGACCCGGTCCGGGTGGCCTCGGCGGCAAGTACGTTGCCCGCACACCACCCACTTCCTCGGCCGCAGCGCGGCTAGACCCGGCTTCGCACCAGAAACGGTGCCCTCGCACGCGACATAATCCGTGCGAAGACACCGTTTCCCGTGCGAGGACGTCCGCCGGCAGATGTCCGGACGGGCCCGGTACTCACGGACGGACGAGCACCTTTCCGATCGCGCCCTTCTCCACGGCCACCTGTGCGGCGACGACATCGTCGAGCTCGTACTCGGAGACGGGCAGAGCGGACAGCGCGTCCGCCTCGATGGCAGAGTTCGTCCATGCCGTTACCCGCTCGAACTCAGCTGCGGAGACGGTGTACATCAGCGCGAACTGAATCGACGCATTGACTACCGCCAATGGCAGGATCGGAATCCTGGGCTGTTCGGACTCCCCGGCGTAGACGGCGATCGTGGCATTGGGTCCGATGACGGCGGCGTCGATGTCGATGTTCGTTCCCAGCGCGACCTCGACGACTCGATCGACATGTCCGACGGACGCCAGAATCCTTTCCGCGACGTCCTCCTCGCGGTAGTTCAGCACGAGGTCGGCGCCTGCGGCACGCGCCAGATCGCCCTTCGCCTCGGAGCTGACCGTCGTGACCACGTGGGCACCCGCATGCTTCGCCAACTCGATCGCGAAGTGCCCGACGGCTCCCGCGCCTCCCGCGACGAGGACCGTCCGCCCTCGTACCGCGCCGGGATCACCACCCAGGCAGTACGCCGCCGTCAGTGCGGGCACACCGAGGCAGGCGCCGAGCTCGTCCGATGCGTTGTCCGGGAGCGGGACCACTTTGCTCGCCGGCACCACCGCGAACTCCGCGGCCGTGCCGTACAGGTTGTCGGCCGCGGCGAGGTAGAGCCACACGCGTTGGCCGACGGCGAGCCCGGTGACCCCCGGGCCGATCGCGTCGACCCGGCCGGCGCCGTCGTGATGGGGCACCTGGAAATCGTCGGGAACGCGGCCGGTGAGTCCGGCGCGGGCCTTCCAGTCCGTGGGGTTCACGCCGGAAGCCGAGATCGCGACGCGTACCTCGCCCGCCCGGGGGTCGGGCACATCCAATTCGACGAGTTCGAGTACGTCCGGCGCCGGCCCGGTTGTCCGATAAATTGCCGCTCTCATACAACACATTATGCCCGGTCCTGGTTGAGGCGCGGCACAATTCGTTGCGTCCGAAGTGTGGGCACCGCCATACCAGGCATGCAGCGTGACCGCAGTCGTCCCGGATACGCCCGAGTGGCGAACAGTGAGTGGCCACACATCCGCCGCGGGCGCCCGAATTGAGTCACCGGGTAACAGTGTCGGCCTTCTCCTGGGCTCGGGTCCCGACACCGAAAATGGTACGCAGCCACACCGTAGCCATTGTCTCGACAGCGTCCTCGCTGCGAAACGCATTCTCGCTACGCATGCTCATCAATCCCAGGTTGCGCTCGCCCATCCACATCAGCGCCGCTGCCAGCGATCGTGCGGGCGGGCCGTCGATCGCCACCCCGGCCGCCCGATCGCGCTCGATGGCGGCCGCCGCGGCTTCGATGAACTGTCCCAGCATCGAGTCCCACTGCGACCGCAGCTCGGGCTCGGCGCCCACGGCGTCTCCGACCTCCCGCAGAATATGACCGTGCCGATGCCACACGGTCACGACCTCCGCCGAAGCCTGCTCGATCGCCTCCTGCGGGGTCATGTCCACGGGGCGGTCGAAGATGAGCCGTGAGGCGCCGAACACATCTTCGGTGATGGGTCCCAGCATCGCGAACAGAACCTGCCACTTCGACTCGAAGTAGAAGTAGAACGACGACCGGGACAGACCGGCCCGCTTGGCGAGGTCGTCGATGGAGACCGTGCGAAGTGGCGTGTCACGCAGCAGCTCGTACGCACCGTCGAGGATCGCCTGCTCGCGCCGATCACCCTTCGTGGGCCGCCGCCTTCCGACGCGAACGTCCGACCGGACAGGACCGGATGAGGAAGTAGTCGCCACTGTTCCATGATAACCCACTTCCCTATTCGCTGCCCCGTTGCGTCCTTACAACGCGTCGTGAAACGCATCCGGACTCCGCAGCGGGACCGGCGGCCCGCATCAGATGCCAACTACGACTCCGGGTCGCCGACTTTGATCACGAGCTTCCCTCGACTCCCGCCGGAGAAAATCGTGTTGAGGGTATCGCGAGCATTCTCGAGACCCTCCACCACCGTCTCCTCGTACCGTAGCGTTCCTTCCTCGAGCGCCACAGCGATCTTGCCGATGATCTCGCCGAATCGGTCGACATGGTCGGACACGATGAATCCGGTGAGCTGCACCCGCTGCATGAGCAGCTGGTTGAGGTTGGGCAGCCCTGCGTGGCCGGCTTCCTCGTCATCGTTGTTGTAGTCGGCGACCATTCCGCACAGCGGAATACGCGCGCCCACGTTGAGCCGGCCCAGGATATGGTCCATGATCTTGCCGCCCGCGTTCTCGAAATCGACGTCGATTCCGAGGGGAGTGGCCTTGTCGAGTTGATCGCGCCAGTCGTCGGCGTGCCGATCGACGCAGGCGTCGAATCCCAGTTCGTCGACCACGTACCGGCACTTCTCCGCACCGCCCGCGATACCCACCACCTGGGCGCCGCGCTGCTTGGCCAGCTGGCCGGCGATCGACCCGACGGCGCCTGCGGCCGCGGAGACGACGAACGTCTCCCCCGGCTCGGGGTCACCGATCTCGACACCGAGGTATGCCGTGATCCCGGTGTGCCCGAGCACGCCGAGGAACGTGTGCAGGGGTGCGGGCAGCGGGTCGGGGAGCACCGTGAACGATGCCTCCAGGTCGGAGGCATCGGCCAGGCAGTACTCCTGCCACCCGGTGAACCCCTGCACGAACGAGCCGGCCGGCAGGTCGTCGCGGCGTGATTCGACGACCTGCCCGACCCCGACGCCGCGCATGACGGCGTTCAGCTCGACCGGGGGCATATACCCTCGTGTCGAACTCATCCAGACGCGGCTGGTGGGGTCCAAGGACAGGTAGAGAGTGCGAATCAGCGCCTGTCCTTCGGCAAGGTCCGCGACAGGTTCTTCGAGCCACTCCAGATCGCTGTCGCGGACCTTGCCACGGGGTCGGCTACGCAGCCGGTAGAGCCGGTTGGTCGGGTGTGCCACTACTCCTCCTCGGAATCTCGATTCAACTGAGAACACGGACCGCCGGCGTGCGACCCACATCGCTCTATCGACAGCTACTGAAGATCAGCGGCCATCTTCGCGAAGTTCAGGCCCGGTATGATCGAATGTCCACCGTCGACGAGGAGTTCCAGCCCGGTGACCCATCGGGATTCGTCGGAGGCGAGCCACAATACCGCCTCGGCCATCGCACGCGGTGGCAAGAGGCCTACGTTCTGCAACACGGTCCAGTTCTTCGCGCCTTGGAGGTCTTCCTTGGTTCCCTGGCCCACTCCCCGACCCGCACAGAGGTCGTAACCGCCTTGCCAGTCCAACGCCTTGGTGTCGGTCGGTCCGGGCAGCAACGAATTGACCCGGATGTCGTACGGGCCGAAGGCCAGGGCGGCGCTCTTCGCCAGGCCGAGCGCCGCATGCTTCGATGCGACGTAATGCACGTAGGCGGGAGAGCCCTCGACTCCGTTGCCGGAAGCGGTGACGACCACCGAGCCTCCGCCGGCCTCCTGCATGTGCGGCGTGACAGCCTTCAGCGTTCGCCAGACTCCGAGGACGTTGACGTCCAACACGTCCCGGAACTCGTCCTCGGGAATATCGGCGAAGGGGTGAACCGTCCACACGCCGGCGTTCGCCACCGCGGCATCGATCCGACCGAAACGCTGCATTCCCTCGGCGACCAGGTTGTCCAACGACTTCTGCTGGCGGATGTCCCCCTCGTGCGCAAGGATCTGCCGGTCCAGCGCCTCGACCTCCTTCACGGTTTGCTGAAGGTCTTCGGGAGAACCGAGCGGGTACGGAATCGTGCCCTTCTCCGGGCAGTCGATCGCAATGATGTCGGCGCCCTCCTCCGCGAGGCGCACGGCGATTGCCCGACCTTGACCTCGTGCCGCACCGGTGACCAGCGCGACTTTCCCGTCCATACGTCCCATCGTCTACTCCTCCTTGAGTACGTGATGCCTCGGAACGCCGATCGCGATCGGCTTCAGAGCTGTGATCGGCCTGGATCTACGGTTGCCGATATTGCGGTCCCGGGTGCCGACCGGTTGCCTCAGCGAGGCGCCTCGGCCGAGGGCGTGATCAGCTGCAGGAGCACGTCGATCCCGGGTGGCTCGGTCCACACATGCATCGCCCCGCCGAGCTGGATGGGCGCCGCGATGGGCTCGGGACGACCGGGGCCTCGGATCAGGCAGTCCGTCAGCACGGGCCCATCAGGTCCCGGCAGTCGTAGAGCCACATGATCGAGCGCCGCGGGGCGTGCACCGAGGACGCGGTCGAGAGCGGCCTCGTCGTGAAGGGTGTACAGCTCGATCGCTGCCCCGGAGATGTCGAGGAATGCCGCGCTGAGGTCGAGCTGTGGCGCCTCGAACCGCCGGACGACTCCCACGTCGAACCTGTCGGCCCATGCCGTCACGGCCGACGGAAGGTCGCGTACGAGCACGCCGACGTGGTCGAGTTCCGGGCTGTCCGTGCGCTTGTCGGCGTCGGCCGGCCGGCCGGCGCCCTCGTCGTCGGCCGGTGTGCTGAGCTGCATGGTGCACGTCCCGTTTCTGCGTTGCTACTTGCTCGAGGCCACGAAGTGCGGGACGAGACCGGGCGCCGGCTCGGTCCACCGCTGGGTGACCACCTTCGCCCGCGTGTAGAACCGGTAGGCGTCGTAGTTGAGGCCGTCGTCGCCGAACCGCGAGTCACCCCACCCTCCGAACCCGAACCAGGCGGTCGGCAGTGGGATGGGCACGTTGATACCGACGCTGCCGGTCTGCACACCGCGGGTGAACCGCCGCGCGGCGGGCCCGCTGGTGGTGAAGATCGACGAGCCGTTCCCGTAGGGGTTGGCGTTGACGATGTCGAGGGCCTGGCCCAGGTCGTCGGCGCGGACGACGCTGAGCACCGGTCCGAACACTTCTTCGGTGTACAACTCACTGGCGACGTCCACGTGGTCGACCAGGCTGGGACCGATGAAGTAGCCGGGGCCGGGGGCAGGTAGGTCACGACCGTCGACGACCAGTTGCCCTCCTTGCTCGGCTGCGCGCTGCAGCGCCCCACGGACACGGTCGAGCGCGGCATCCGAGACCAGTGGGCCCATGTCGGAGTCGGGCCCGGTGCCGGGCCCCACCTTCAACGAAGCGATCCGTTGGGCGGTCTTGGCGGTGAGCGCCTCGGCCGCCTCGCCGACGGCGACCGCGACGGTGACCGCCATGCAACGCTGTCCGGCCGCGCCGTAGGCGGCCGAGACCAGGGCGTCCGCCGCGGCGTCGAGGTCGGCGTCGGGCAACACGACCATGTGGTTCTTGGCGCCGCCGAGAGCCTGGACCTTCTTGCCGGCCGCGGCCCCTCGCCGGTACACCTCCCGCGCCACCGTGGTCGAACCGACGAACGACACCGCCGCGACGTCCGGATGGTCCAGCAACGCGCCGACCGCGTCCTTGCCACCCTGGACGACGTTGAACACACCGTCGGGCAGGCCGGCGTCCTGCAGCAGTCGGGCCAGCCGCACCGCCACCGTGGGAGCCTGCTCGCTCGGCTTGAGGATGAACGCATTACCGCAGGCCAGCGCCGCGCTGAACATCGACACCGGGACCATCGCCGGGAAGTTGAACGGCGTGATGCCGGCGCACACCCCCAGCGGTTGCCGGAACGAGTAGGTGTCCACCCCGTTGGCGACCTGGTCGGCGTACTCGCCCTTGAGCTGTTGGACGACGGAGAGGGAGACGTCCGCGGCTTCGATCGAGCGATCCAGCTCGCCCAGGGCGTCCGCGAGCGTCTTGCCCTGCTCGCCGGTGATCAGCGACGCGAACTCCTCGCGGTGCTCGAGCAGGAGTCCCCGGAACCGGCGCAGCACCGCCGTCCGCGCCGGGGCCGGCGTGGCCGCCCACACCCCGGCCGCGGACCGAGCGCTGAGCACGGCCCTGTCCACGGCGTCCGCGCCGCCCAACTCGACGGTTCCCACGATGCGCCCGGTCGCCGGGTCGTGAATCTCGTGACGTGGACCGTCCGCAGGCGCCGTCACGGCGCCGGCGATCCAATGCGGCACCGTCTCGAGTGCCAGGTCGATGGTCATCGTTGCTCCTCGTTCGCTCGCCGGGGGCTCGGTCAGGCCTTCGCGTCGCGGGGGTGGGCGAGCTCCGGGAAGATCTCCAGGCCGTAGTTGACCCGGAGGTTCTCGGCCTCTGCCTGGAGCTGCTCCGCGGTCTGGAGCTCACGGTCGCGTGCGGAGTAGAAGTACTTGTCGATGCCGCCGTCGGTCTCGAAGCGGTCGACGTCCGGCCCGGGCACGAAGATCACCAGGACGCGAGCCTGCTGGCCCACCACCTCGTAGGTGTGGCGCTCGTTCTTGCGCCCCCAGACGAACTGGCCCTTCTTGGCGCTGTACGAGCCTGTCTCGGTGTGGATCCTGATCTCACCATCCATCACGAAGAAGCCTTCTTCCTCGCGGTGGTGCTTGTGCCACACGGGCTCGGTGCCGTGCTTCCAGTCGCTCTCGATCACGATGAGCTGGCCGTTGGTCGTCTCGCCCGTTGCATGGATCCAGAAATCGACACCGGTCATGAAGTCCCCGGTCATCGTGAAGTTGATCTGGTCGCGGTGCGAGACGTAGCTGTCGCCGTTGCGGGTGTCGGCCGGCTGGATCTGCGCAACGTCCGATGTGGGCGCCATGACATACCTCCTCGTGTCGGTGCCGCGGCGACAGACGAGGCCGCGGCGTCTCCGGGCAGAAGATTAGACGGCACGGTGATTTTCGTCAACGCTTCGTTTGAAATTACTCGACACGCTGTCTGGTTTGATGAAAGCGCAGGTCAGCGCGGCCTAGGCCGTACCGTGGCGGACGTTCCCGCGCCACCTGCGGTGGGGCCAGGCCCCCGACCAGCCTCCTGTCGGTGACGTGCCGGCCGGGCACCTCGCGCACCGCCGGAGAGTCTCGAGCCCGGGCCTGTGCGTTCCCCTGACCCGGCCCGCAGGCACGCGCAGCGGGACGACGACCCACAATCGACAGCGTGTTGACTCGACCGAACAGGCCGTGCATTATCGAGCCGACCCGATTCGGGAGAGCATCCCGGCTAGAGCCAACGGAGGCGGCGGAATGAGCACACAGAGTGAGAATCGCAAGGTCGTGGAGCAGTTCTGGGCGGCGCTGGACGATGGTCCACCGCGCGGGGCAGAACTGGAGACCTGGAAGGACACCTTCGCAGACGACGGAGTGTGGGAGATGCCGTTCGCGGCTGACCCCCTCCCCCGGGCGGTCCCGGGTCGGCATCTGATCGGACACTTCGTCGACTGGTTCTTCACCGCGGCGCCGGATCTGCACATCGTGTCCTCGGTCGTGCACGAGACGAGCGATCCGGAGCTGTTCATCCTGGAGCTGCGCGGAGAGGCCAACCTCTCGTTGAACGACAACGTCTACGCCAACAACTACTGCACTCACATGCGCATCCGGAACGGCAAGATCGTGCTGTTCCGTGAGTACTTCGACCCGGCGGAGGTCGTCCGCGCCTTCGGGGTCGACGAGATCGCCAAGGGGATCGACCAGGTCATGACCGCGGCCGGCATCGCGGCGAACGGAACTCAGGAGGTCGCTCGATGAAGCTCGTACCGGAACTCACCTACACCGCCCAGCTCAGCCCTCCGCAGGTCAGCGGCCCGGGCCCCTACGGCCTCCGGCAGATCCTCGCGGTGACCGGCGGCAAGGTCGAAGGCGAGAGGCTCAACGGAACAGCCGGCGAGGGTGGCGGCGACTGGATGCTGGTCGGAGACGACGGCTTCGCTCGGCTGGATGTGCGCGGGCAGTTCTCCACCGACGACGGCGCGGTCATCTACCTGAACTACCTCGGACTGTTCGAGCTGAACGACGCCGCCCTGAGTGCGATCACCACAGGTACCAGCAGCACCGAGTACGGAGACAACTACTTCGTCACGACGCCCCGGCTGGAGTGCGGAGATCCGAGATATGCCTGGGTGAACCAGAGCGTGTTCGTCGGGCAGGGACGCGTCCGGCCCGGCCCCACGGTGGAGTTCCGGGTCTTCCGGGTCGAGCCATGATGATCGACCCGGGCCGGCGCCGATTCTTCGACGCCGGATCGAGGCCTTTCCCGCACCGGCGTCAGCGACGATGAGTTCGCTGCATCCCGAGGTTCGTCAACTGATCGCGACACTGGCCGCGAAACCCCCCGCGGTCCCTTGGGAAGTTCCGATCACCGCATATCGAAAAGCGGGTGACGGGCTCGCTGCTCTGGCAGGCCTACCCGACGACGGATGTGCGGTGACGGAACTGGCCATCCCCGTCCGTCACGGAACGGTCGACGCCCGTCAGTATCGTCCTTCCGGCGAGGCCGTCCGCCCGGCGGTGGTCTATCTGCACGGCGGTGGGTTCGTGCGGGGCAGCCTGGACAGCCACGATCGGCTCTGTCGGGCTCTGTGCGTCCGGGGCGGGCTCAGTGTGGTGGCCGTCGCCTACCGCCTGGCACCGGAGAATCGGTTCCCGGCGGCTCACCACGACGCGCTCGACGCCCTTCGCTGGGTCAGCGAGCACGCCGGCGAGCTCTCGATCGATGCCACCGCACTCGCGGTCGCCGGGGACTCGTCAGGGGGCATGTTGGCAGCGGCGACAGCTCTGGCCGCCCGGAGCGTCGGCCCGCCGCTCAAGGCCCAGGGACTGCTGTGTCCCGCGCTCGACGCGACCATGAGCAGCGAGTCGGTGGACCGCTATTCTGCCGGGCCGTTCCTCACGCGCGAAGGACTCGCCTGGTCCTACGACCAGTACCTTCCCGAGGGGCACGACCGGCGATCAGCCCAGGTCTCGCCGCTGTTCGACGAGAACCTGGCGGGCGCCCCGCCCTCGATCGTCATCAGCGCCGAGATCGACCCGGTGGCGGACGACGCACGTCGGTACGCCGAGGCACTCGTCGCCGCGGGGGTCGCGGTCGAAACCCACGAGTACGCGGGCATGCCGCACAGTTTCATGTTGCTCGCCGGCAG
The DNA here is from genome assembly GCF_019263595.1 of Pseudonocardia sp. KRD291. GTDB lineage: Bacteria > Actinomycetota > Actinomycetes > Mycobacteriales > Pseudonocardiaceae > Pseudonocardia. The sequence goes on from NZ_JADQDD010000207.1 coordinate 10,018, forward strand.
GCTCGAGGACGGCGAGCACGCCCTCACCACGTTCGCCGAGGGCCTGGCGAAGCTCCTGAACGCGGGCTGAGCCCGGTTGTTGCGGGCCGGTGGTGCCGGACCGGGTCGGGGCGACCCGACCCGGCACCACCGGCCGGACGGGTCGCAGAGGCCGACGGCGCCGAGCGGTGTCATGAGGTCAGAGGCCACGCGGTCAGGGTGCGGCCATCCACTCTCCCTCCACCATCACCGCCGACACCGTCGCGTCGCGTAGCCCGTCCGGGCCGAGGGTGTCGACCTCCCGGTCGATCGCGACGAGGTCGGCGCGCTGGCCGACGCGCAACGTTCCGACCTGGTCCTCGTCCCCGACGAGCCAGTGGCTGTCCACGGTCATCGCCTGCAGGGCCCGGAGCGGAGTGATCCGTTGGTGGGCACCCAGGACGTGACCGTCCCGGGTACGGCGGCTCGTCGCCGACCACATCGTCCGCAGCGGATCCATCGGGGTGATCGGGCAGTCCGAGTGCAGCCCGTAGCGCTGGCCCAGCCGGTCGGCCCACGACAGCGCATCCATGTCCGCGGCACGGTGCGGGCCGAGGAACAGATCCCGGTGACGGTCACCCCAGTAGTAGAGGTGATTGGCGAAGAAGCTCACGCCGAGCCCGCTCGCATGCACCGCGGCGAGGTCGTCGTGCGTACTGACCTGACAGTGCTCGATTCGATGCGGGGCCAGCCCGACACGGTCCTGCTGCAGGGGCGCCAGGGCGCTATGGCCGCCTGCACCGCGGCGTCACCGTTGGCGTGCACGGCCACCTGTGCTCCGGCCTCGGACGCGTCGCGGCACAGGCGGCCCAGCGCCTCGGTGTCCTGGAGCAGCTCGCCGCGGTGGTCGCTGCGGCACTGGTAGGGGATGCGCAGCGCGGCGGACAGGCCCTGGATGGAGCCGTCGGCCCAGAACTTCGCGCCGGCGAGGCGGAACCTGGCTCCGGAGACCCGTCCCGCGTCGAAGCCGCCCTCGACCGCGCCCGGGAGGTCGCCCCGCAGGAACCCGGCGACGTGGAGCGGAAGCTCGCCGGCGGCGTCCAGCGCGCGGTACACCTCCAGTTCCGTCATCCCGGCGATCAGGCCGACGCCCAGGTCGTGCAGCGTGGTGATGCCCCGCGAGACCGCGGTGTGCAGGGTGTCGAGCAGCCCGGCCCGCAACTCGTCCCGGGTCGGTGCCGGGATCAGGTCGAACACCCGCGACACGGCCCCGATCTCCCACAACATCCCGGTCAGGCGCCCGTCGTCGCCACGGGGGAACCGACCGTCGTCCCGCGCGACGGCGTCGTCGTGCAGTCCCGCGAGCTGCAGGGCGCGGGTGTTCGCGACGGCGAAATGACCGGAGATGTGGGAGACGACCACCGGGCGGTCGGTACTGACCCGGTCCAG
>NZ_JADQDD010000208.1 GCF_019263595.1 Pseudonocardia sp. KRD291
TCGCCCGCGACGGCGCCGGCGACGTCCCGATCCGCACCGACGACCGGACCCGGGTCGGCGGGGTCACGACCGAGCTGACCGCGCTGACGCCCGGGCAGCGGGTCGTCGTCCGCGTGTCCGGGACCGGGGCGGACGCCGTCGCGGCCTCGGTGCAGACGCCGCGGGCGCGCCTGACCGGCACCGTCACGTCGCTCGCCGGCGCGCGCGCCACCGTCGTCGAGGCGTCCGGGCTGACGTCCGCGGTGGACACCACGGGACTGACCACGAAGCCCTCGGTCGGGACCCGGGCCGAGTTCGGCGGGGTCGCGGCCGACAACGGCACGGTGCTGCGCGCCGACGAGATGCAGACGCTGCCCGAGCCGCGCTGACCCGTCACCCGGACCGGCCCCGCCGGGCGGGACCGGCCGCGGCGGTGTCCGTAGTCTCTGCGGACGTGCGCCTGGCCACCTGGAACGTCAACTCCGCGAAGTCCCGGCTGCCCCGCCTGCTGCCCTGGCTCGACCAGCGGGCACCGGACGTCGTCTGCCTGCAGGAGACCAAGCTCTCCGACGGCGACTTCGCGAAGGAGCTCGGCGGGCCGCTGGCCGAGCGCGGCTACGAGGTCGCCCACCACGGCCAGGGCCGGTGGAACGGGGTGGCGCTGCTGTCGCGGGTCGGGCTCGACGACGTCGTCCGCGGCCTGCCCGGCGAGCCGCGGTTCGGTGACGTCGCCGAGGCCCGTGCCGTCACCGCGACCTGCGCCGGGCTGCGCGTCACCTCGGTCTACGTGCCGAACGGCCGCGAGCCGAGCGACCCGCACTACGCCTACAAGCTGCGCTGGCTGGGCGCGTTGCGTGACCTCGTCGCGGCCGGCGACCCGGCGTCGGCGGTCGTCGCCGGGGACATGAACATCGCCCCCACCGACGACGACGTGTGGGACCGTCCCGCGTTCGACGGCGCCACCCACGTCACCCCGGACGAGCGCGCCGCGCTGGCCGCGCTCTGCGAGCCGGGGCTGCACGACGTGATGCGTGAGCGGTGGCCGCACGAGCGGGCGTTCAGCTACTGGGACTACCGGGCCGGGCGCTTCCACCGGGACCAGGGCATGCGGATCGACCTCGTACTGGCGGGCTCCGGCCCCGCCGGGCGCCGGGCCGCGGTCTGGGTGGACCGGGCGGCGCGCAAGGGCAGCGGGCCCAGCGACCACGCGCCGGTGATGCTGGACCTCGACGAGGCCCCGGACGGCGACATCGGGCCGGTCGTCCCGCCCCCCAGCGCGCCCGCTCCGCTGAAGCGGTGAAAGGTCGACCTGGGCCCCGCTCGCGCGGTCGAACGGTCCGCTCAACGACCGTCTGCGTGCGGTCGAGCGACCCAGGTTGCGCCAGATGGCGTAACGCTGGTATTCACCGCCCGTGGATCGCAACCTCCGGGGGAACCAGATGACCAAGAAGAACGGCCGCGTCGCGGCCGGTGCCGCCGTGGCCGCCTTCGCGCTGGTGGGTGTGACCGCCTGCTCCGGTGGCGCGCCGGCCGTCCCGAACCTGCCGACGAACCTGCCGTCGATTCCGGGTGTCGGTGACCCGAAGGCAGCCTTCGGCAACGCCCACCAGAGCGCACTGGGACTGGCCGGCCTCGGTGGCCTCGGCGTCGCCCAGGGTGTCGGTGACCAGGTGAAGGACCTCGCGCCGCAGGTGCAGTCCGAGGGCCAGGGCATTGATGAGAAGCTGCGCGGCCTCGCCTCGGCCGTCGGCGTCTCCCTGCCCGACCAGCTGTCCCCGGAGCAGCAGGCGCAGCTCGACGACATCAAGGCGCGCACCGGCGAGCAGTTCGACCAGGGCTGGCTGCAGGCCGCGCAGGCCGAGCAGGCGAAGCTCAAGGAGCAGGCGAACGGCCTGCTCAACATCCCCGGCCTGCCCGAGGACCAGAAGGCCCAGGCCCAGCAGCAGCTGGCCAACCTCGACCAGCTCGGTCAGAAGCTCGACGCGGCCGCCGCCGCGGCCGGTGCCGCCACTCCGGGTGGTGACCAGGCCGGTGGTGACGCCGCCGGCGGGGACGCTGCCGGTGGTGACGCCGCAGGCGGTGCCGCGGGTGGCGAGAACGGTGCCGGTGGCGCTGCCGGTCAGGGCGGCGCGGGCGCCGGGCAGGGCGGCTCGGGTTCGGGCGGCTCGGGCTCCGGCGACGCCGGCTCGTCCGAGGGCAAGGGTGGCCCGGCGGTCGACGCCGGTACCGGTGGCCAGGCCGCCGAGTCCGGCGCGCCGGTCCTGCCGATCGCCTTCGGCGGCCTCGGCCTGGCCCTGATCGCCGCCGCCGGGATGTGGCTGCGCCGCTCCAGGGCGTGAGCGACCGACGCCGGCGCCCGGGGACCCGGGGAGCACTGTTCCTGCTGCTCCTCGGCGTGGTCTCGCTGGGCGCCGGCGTCCTGCTCCACCTGTACGACTCCGACGAGCGCGAGCTCGTCGCGCAGGATCTCGGCTCGCTGCCGGGCGCGACGGCGAGCGCCTCCGGCCCGCTCGCCGAGGACATCCCGGTGCTCTCCGGGCTGGACGAGCTGCTGGTCCGGCCGGACGGCCCGCTGCCGGCAACCGGGGTCTCGGACCTGTCCGGCGGGTTCGACACGTCCCCCGGTCCCGGCCCCTCCGCCGTCGACGGGGGGCTCGACGGGGGGCCCGCTGCCGGGCCCGACGGTGCGACGGACCCCGCGGGTCCTCCGGCCCCGGACGCCGGCGGCGACGTCCCCGACCCCTCCGCGCTGACTCAGGCCGCCCCGGAGACGCGCGCCCCGGGGACGGCCGTGCTGAGCGACCCGGTTCCCGCGCCGGTGGCCCGGCGCCCGGTCCCGGCGGCGATGCCGCAGGCACCCGCCCCGCTCGGACCGGACCTGCCCGGCCTGCTGGGCCCGGTCTACCCGCTGCCCGAGTCCGAGTCCGATTCCGAGTCCGAATCTGGACCCGGGCCCGAGGACGGCCGACCGGCTTCGGCGCCCCTCGTGCCGACCTCCCTGGAGCTCCCGGCCCGGGCCGTCACCGCACCCGTCGACCCGGTCGGCACCGACCCGTCCGGCGGGATGGTGGTGCCCGAGCAGGTCCGCACCGTCGGCTGGTGGGCACCGGGCGTGCTGCCCGGTGGCGCGAGCGGGAGCGCGGTCATCGCCGGGCACGTCGACTCCCGGGCCCAGGGCGTGGGCTTCCTGTCGGTCCTGCCGCAGCTCACCGAGGGTGAACCGGTGCTGGTGCGGGACGCGTCCGGCGGCACCGCGGCGTTCCGGGTCGCGGCGCGGCGCGAGTACGGCAAGTACGACCTGCCGCGCGAGGTGTTCCGCCGCGACGGCGCACCGCAGCTGGTCCTGATCACCTGCGGCGGCCGCTTCGACCCGGCCGCCCGCAGCTACGAGTCGAACATCGTCGTCTACGCCGTCCCCGCCGCGTCCTGATCCGGGTTCTGTCCGCGCCGAGATGCGGACCAGCACGAGTTGTCGATCACCGGCCGACGCTGGGCCGCACCTCGACGGTCGGGCGGGCCCACACGCGTGCGCGGTGACCGCGGGGCAGTGGCCCGGGCAGGTCGGGGCCCGGGTCGCCGTGGCCGGGCGGGACGAGTCCGGATACCCGGCGGCGCCACGACCGCGAGCGCCTACCCTGACCTGCGTGAGCACGAGCACTGATGCCTCCCGCCGTGACGACGCGTCCGGCGCGACCGAGTCCCCGGAGTTCGCCGCCGTCCGGGCCGCCGCCGAGCGGGCCCGGGCCGCGGCCCCGGCCGTGCGCGCGGCCGGGGGCGCCGCCGTCGACGACGCCCTGCGCACCGCGGCCCGGCTGATCCGCGAGCGCACCCCGGCGCTGCTCGAGGTGAACCTCGCCGACGTCGACGCCGCCGAGCAGAACGGCATGGCGGCCGGCCTGCTGGACCGGCTACGGCTGACCGGCGAGCGCCTGGCCGACATGGCCACCCAGCTCGAGGTGCTCGCCGACACCCCGGAGCCTCCGGTGCAGTGGCCGGTCCGGACGCTGGAGACCGGGGAACGGGTGTTCGAGCGGCGGATCCCGGTCGGCGTGATCGGCGCGGTGTTCGAGGCCCGGCCGAACGTGACCGTCGACGTCGCCTCGCAGGTGCTCAAGGCCCGCAGCGCCGCCGTGCTGCGCACCGGCGCGGCCGCGCTCGGTACCGCGACGGCGCTGGTCGAGCAGGTGCTCGCACCGGCGTGCGAGTCGGCGGGGATCCCGGCGGCCGCGGTGCAGCTCGTCCCGCTGTCCGGGCACGCCGGCGCCGAGGCACTGGTGGGCCTGCCCGACCTGGTGCCGCTCGTGGTCGTGCGCGGCAGCGGCGAGGTGACCCGCAAGCTCTCCGTGCTCGGCGCCACCGCCGGCACCCGCGTCCTCGCCCACGCCGACGGGGGAGGGGTGCTCTACCTGGACTCCGCCGCCGACCCGGACGCCGCCGCCCGCCTGGTGCACGAGAGCACCGACCGGCTCGGTGTCTGCAACCGGCTCAACCTGCTGCTGATCGACCGCCCGTCCTGGGACACGCTGCTGCCGATCGCCCGCAAGGTCCTCGACGAGCGCGGCATCGCGCTGTCCGAGCCGCCGCACCCGCACCGGCTCGGGCACGAGTGGGCGCTGGACTCCGGCGCCGAGGCGCACGTGACCGTCGCGCCCGTCGACGGTGCGGCGGACGCCGCGCGGACCGCCGCCCGGGAGACCTCGGGCCTGGCCGCGACGATCTGCACCACCGACGCCGGCGTCGCCGAGGCCTTCATCGACAGCTACACCGGCACCGGCGTGTTCTGGAACGCCACCTCGCGCCTGCTCGACGGCTACAAGCTGCTCGGCCTGCCGGAGACCGGCATCAACGTCGACCACACGCCCGGCCCGCGCGGCCCGGTGACGTATCAGGACCTGGGGCTGCGCCAGTTCGTGGTGCTGCCGCCGGAGTAGGGCTGCGCGACCTGCCGCACCCGCACGCTCCGGGCGGCACGGTGTCGGACCCCCCGGCTAGGGTCGAGATCGTGTCCGTGACCGATGTCGAAGCCGCCGCCCTCGAACTCCACCGGGCGACCCTGTCCAACGGGTTGCGGGTGCTGATCGCGCCCGACCCGACCACACCGGTGGTCGGTGTGTCCGTGCACGTCGACGTCGGTTTCCGCTCCGAACCGGAGGGCCGCACGGGCTTCGCGCACCTGTTCGAGCACCTGATGTTCCAGGGCAGCGAGAGCCTGGAGAAGCTCGCGCACTTCCGCCACGTCCAGGCCTCCGGCGGGATCTTCAACGGCTCCACCCACCAGGACTACACCGACTACTTCGAGGTGCTGCCCGGCGCGGCGCTGGAGCGGGCGCTGTTCCTGGAGGCCGACCGGCTCCGCGCGCCGAAGCTGACGGTCGAGAACCTGCGCAACCAGGTGGACGTGGTCAAGGAGGAGATCCGCCTCAACGTCGTGAACCGCCCCTACGGCGGTTTCCCCTGGATCCTGCTGCCGCCGGTCCTCTACGACACGTTCCCGAACGCGCACAACGGCTACGGGGACTTCTCCGAGCTGGAGCAGGCGACGCTGGAGGACGCGGCGTCGTTCTTCGACACGTTCTACGCGCCCGGCAACGCCCTGCTGACCGTGCACGGGGACGTCGCCGAGCACGGCGTGGACGGTGTGCTGGCGCTGGTCGAGAAGCACTTCGGTGACATCCCGGCCCGCCCGACGCCGCAACGCCCGAGCTTCGCCGAGCCGGTCCCCGGCTCCGAGCGGAGGCAGTCGGTGCCCGACGCGCACGCCCCGCTGCCGGCGATGGCGATCGGCTACCGGGTGCCGGACCCGAGCACCGAGCCCGACTCCTACCTCGCCCACGCGATGCTCGCCTCGGTGCTGACCGACGGCGAGGCCGCCCGGCTGCAGCGCCGCCTGGTGCACGCGGACGGCCTGGTCACCGACGTCTCGGCGTCGAACGGGCTGATGGGCGGCCCGCTCGACGCCCGCGACCCGGACACGTTCACGATCACCGCGGTGCACCCGTCCGACGTCGAGCCGGACCGGGTCCTCGGCGCGGTGGACGACGAGCTGGACCGGCTCGCCGCCCAGGGCCCGAGCGTCGACGAGCTCTCCCGACAGTCCGCCCGCTGGGCCTCGGCGCTGCACCGCGAGGACGACCGGGTGATGTTCCGGATGCTCGGCCTCGGCGCCCGTGAGCTGCTCTACGGCCGCGCCGAGCTCGCGCTGGAGCTGCCCGCCAGGCTCGCCGCACTGCGCCCCGAGCAGATCGCCGAGGCCGCCGGACGCCTGCGCGGCGCCGGCCGCGCCGTCCTGCTCGTCGAGCCGGCCACGGACCAGTCCGACCAGGAGGAGAACTCGTGACGGCCACCCAGAGTCCCGATGTCGCGGCGCGTACCCGTACCGCCGAGGAGATCGGACGCACCGGGACCGGCCCGCGGCCGCTGCCGGCGCTCGGGCGGACCCGGGACGTCCCGCTGCCCGACGTCACGACCGCGACCCTGCCGAACGGCCTGAAGGTCCTCGCCGCGCACCGTCCCGGCGTGCCGATGGTCGAGGTGCTGCTGCGCATCCCGGCCGCCACCGGATCGGCCACCGCGGACCCCGCCTACACCGCCGGGATGGAGGTGCTGGTCGAGACGATGCTGACCGGCACCGCGACCCGCGACCGCGTCGGCATCGACGACGAGCTGGCCGCCGTCGGCGGTGAGCTGGGCGTCGGAGTCGACCCGGAGTGGCTGCAGGCGGGCGGGTCCGCGCTGGCCTCCGGGCTGCCGACGGTGCTCGACGTGCTCGCCGACGTCCTCACCGGTGCCACCCACCCCGACGACGAGGTCGCCCGCGAGCGCGGCCGCCTCGCCGAGCGGATCGCGGTGGCCCGCGCCCAGCCGCGCACGGTCGCCCGCGAGGCCCTGCAGCTCAAGCGCTTCGGCACGCACCCGATCTCCTCGGAGATGCCCACCGCCGAGTCCGTCGCCGGGATCACCGCCGAGCGCGTGCGGGAGCTGCACGCCGACACGGTCGTCCCGGACGGGGCGCGGCTGGTCCTGGTCGGCGACATCGACCCGGACACCGCGATCGAGTCCGTCCGGGCGCGCCTCGGCGGCTGGACCGGGACGCACCCGGCGCGCGAGCTGTCCGCGCCGCCGGCCGTCGTCGCCGGCGACCTGGAGCTGGTGCACCGCCCCGGGTCGGTGCAGTCCCAGCTGCGCCTGACCGCACCCGGGGTGTCCCGCGACGACCCGCGCTACACCGCGTTCCAGCTGGCCAACCTCGTGTTCGGCGGGTACTTCTCGTCGCGCTGGATGGAGAACATCCGCGAGGACAAGGGCTACACCTACGGTGCGCACTCCTCGCAGGAGTTCGTGCCCGGCGGCGCGGTGCTCGGTGTGGACACCGACGTGGCCAGCGACGTCACCGCGGCGGCACTGCTGGAGACCCGCTACGAGCTCGGCCGGATGGCCGCCGTCCCGCCGACGACCGAGGAGGTCGAGTCGGCGCGGCGCTACGCGATCGGGTCGCTGCTGATCTCGCTGGACAGCCAGTCCGCGCTGGCCGGGACGCTGTCCGTGCTGGACTCGGTCGGCCTGGGCGTGGAGTGGCTCCGCGAGCGCCCGGCGCGGCTGGAGGACGTCACGATCTCCCAGGTCGCCGACGCGGCGTGCGAGTTCTTCGCCCCGACCCGGTTCACCGGGGTGGTCGTGGGCGACGCCGACGTGGTCGGCCCGCGGCTGCGCGCGCTCGGCGGCGTCACCCGGGAGGGTTCTGCATGAAGCCCGGGGACTTCGAGCTCGTCGACCCGCCGGTGCTCTCGCGCGGCGTGATGGACCGCGACGAGCAGCTGCGGTTCGACACCGACTACCAGCTCCGGACCTGGAGCGAGGCCCGGATCGTGGTGGTCGACGAGAACGGCCGCACGCCGGTCACCTGGGAGACCCAGCCGGAGGCGACGTTCCGCGAGGCCGACGCCGCGGCCTGGGACTCCGCCGCCGGCAGCGGCGGGACGGTCGTCACCCGCGCGGCCACGACCCTGGGCGAGGAGCCGCCGTCGGACGCGGTGCTGCTCGGTGCGACCGGCGGCGTCCCGTACTGGGCGGTGCGCGGCAAGCCCGACCTGCTGGCCGGGGACGATCCGTCGGACTGGGCGGACCTGCGCGCCGCCGGCGCCTGGCTCGACGAGCTCGGGTCCGGGCTGCTGACCGTCTCGGTCGCCGTCCTGAACTGGCACGACATGGCCGGCTTCTGCCCCCGCGACGGCTCCCCGACGCACCCGCACAACGCCGGTTGGGCACGTCGGTGCGAGGCGCACGGGCACGAGGAGTACCCGCGCACCGACCCGTCGATGATCTGCCTGGTGCACGACGGCGCGGACCGGGTGCTGCTGGCCCGCCAGCCGATGTGGCCGGAGGGGCGGTACTCGGTGCTGGCCGGGTTCGTCGAGTCCGGCGAGTCGGTGGAGGCGTGCGTGCACCGGGAGGTCGGCGAGGAGGTCGGCATCGCGGTGCGCGACGTCCGCTACCTGGGCAGCCAGGCGTGGCCGTTCCCGCGTTCGCTGATGCTCGGCTTCCACGCGACCGCCGACGCGGACATCCCCCTGAACCCGGCCGACGGCGAGATCGCCGACGCGGTGTGGATCACCCGTGCCGAGCTGCGCACGGCCCTGCAGCGCGGCGACTGGGGCGGGAAGCCGTCCGAGGACGGGACCAAGGTCGTGCTCCTGCCGGGCAAGGTCTCGATCGCCCGCACGATGCTCGACGCCTGGGCCGCCCACGGCGACTGACCGGGGTCCCCAGGGTGGGGACGTCACCGCCCCCGGCTCAGGCGGCCAGCTTGGCCCGGACCTCGGAGAAGCTCGGGTTCGTGGCGGTCGTCTCGTCCGGGTAGATCACGGTCGGCACCACCTGGTTGCCCCCGTTGACCCCCTCGACGAAGCGTGCCGCGTCGGCGTTGCGCTCGATGTCGATCTCCCGGTAGCCGATGCCCGCGTCGTCGAGCTGCATCTTCAGTCGACGGCAGAAGCCGCACCAGGTGGTCGTGTACATCGTCAGATCGGCCATGCCCCCTACAACCCGCGCACGCGGCCGGATCATCCCGGCGGTGGGGGCCTTCACACCCGGGGCCTCACCGGCGGTGGCGGTCCGGTCCCGTCGGTGGCGGGTGTCAGGATGGGGCCGTGTCCCGAACCGCGCCCAGCTCCCGAGCGACCGACGCCCCCTCCCACGGCGAGGGGGCCGGCGTCGAGGGCCTCGACCCGGAGCAGCACGCCGCGGTCACCGCCCCGCGCGGGCCGGTCTGCGTGCTGGCCGGCGCCGGTACCGGCAAGACCCGCACGATCACCCGGCGGATCGCCCACCTCGTCGCGGACGGGCACGTCGCGCCGGGGCAGATCCTGGCCGTCACGTTCACCGCGCGGGCGGCGGGGGAGCTGCGCACCCGGCTGCGCGCGCTCGACGCCTCCGGCGTGCAGGCGCGGACGTTCCACGCCGCCGCGCTGCGCCAGCTGCGCTACTTCTGGCCGCGGGTGGTCGGCGGCCCGCACTGGCAGCTCGTCGAGGGCAAGCTGCGGATCATCGGCCAGGCGGCCGCCCGGGCGAAGGCCGGGACCGACTCGGACGCGTTGCGCGACCTCGCCTCGGAGATCGAGTGGGCCAAGTCGAGCCTGGTCGCGCCGTCGGACTACCCGGCCGAGGCGGCGCGCCGCAAACGCGACACCCCCGGCCCGGCCGAGCAGGTGGCCGCCGTCTACGCCTCCTACGAGGAGCTCAAGAACGCCGCCGAGGTGCTCGACTTCGACGACCTGCTGCTGCACACCGCCGTGGCGCTGGAGGAGCACGCCGGGGTCGCCGACGAGTTCCGCTCCCGCTACCGGTGCTTCGTCGTCGACGAGTACCAGGACGTCACGCCGCTGCAGCAGCGCCTGCTCGACGCGTGGCTCGGCGAGCGCGACGACCTCACCGTCGTCGGCGACGCGAACCAGACGATCTACACCTTCGCCGGCGCGTCGCCACGGTTCCTGCTCGACTTCCCGCGCCGGTTCCCGGAGGCGACGGTGGTGCGGCTGCAGCGCGACTACCGCTCCACCCCGCAGATCGTCTCCAGCGCGAACCAGCTGATCGGCGCCGCGCGCAACCGCCCGGCCGGCAGCCGCCTGCAGCTGGTCGGGCAGCTCCCGCCCGGCCCGGACCCGGACTTCTCCGAGCACGACGACGAGCCCGCCGAGGCGGCCGCGGCCGCCGGGCGGATCAAGACCCTGATCGCCGACGGCACGCCCCCGTCGGAGATCGCGATCCTGTTCCGGATCAACGCCCAGTCCGAGGCCTACGAGCAGGCCCTGACCGAGCTGGGCGTGCCCTACCAGATCCGCGGCGGCGAGCGGTTCTTCGCCCGCCAGGAGATCCGCCGGGCGATGATCGCGCTGCGCGGCGCCGCGCCGGACCAGCGTCCCGGCACCGACATGGTCACGGTCACCCGTGCCGTGCTGACCGCGCGCGCCGGGCTCACCGACGAGCCGCCCCAGGGGGCGACGGCACGGGCCCAGTGGGAGTCGCTGCTCGCGCTCGTCGGGCTGGCCGAGGAGCTGGCGGCCGTCGAGCCGGAGGCGGACCTGGCACGGCTGGTCGCGGAGCTGGACACCCGCGCCGACGCCGCGCACCCGCCCGTCGTGCAGGGCGTCACGCTGGCCTCGCTGCACGCGGCGAAGGGGCTGGAGTGGGACGCGGTGTTCCTGGTCGGGCTGGCCGACGGCACGCTGCCGATCCAGCACGCCGAGGGCGACGAGGTCGCGATCGAGGAGGAGCGCAGGCTGTTCTACGTCGGCATCACCCGCGCCCGGCGGGTGCTCTCGATGTCCTGGGCGCTCGCCCGCGCCTCCGGTCGGGGACGCCCGCGGCGGCGCAGCCGGTTCCTGCACGGGCTGATCCCGGACTCGCACCCCGCCTCGCGGATCGCGGGGGAGCGCCGCCCCGGCGCGCCGCGACCCAAGTGCCGTGTCTGCGGGACGCCGCTGTTCGGTGTCGAGGCCACGAAGCTGCTCCGCTGCGCCGACTGCCCGTCCGACGTGGACCTCGAGCTGCTGGACCGGCTCAAGCAGTGGCGGGCCGGATGCGCCAAGGAGCAGAGCGTGCCGCCCTACGTGGTGCTCACCGACGCCACCCTGACCGCGATCGCCGAGCAGCGCCCGGCCGACCCTGCGGCCCTGGTCGGCATCCCGGGGATCGGCGCCGCCAAGCTGGACCGCTACGGCGAGCAGGTCCTCGCCCTCGTCGCCGAGGACAGCTGAGCGCCTCCCGAGACCACCGGGTGAGCGAGGGGACCCTTCGGGACGGGACGTCTCGAA
>NZ_JADQDD010000209.1 GCF_019263595.1 Pseudonocardia sp. KRD291
CGCGCGGACCTCCCGGAGCACGGACGGGTCCGGGCGAGCGTCGCAGCGCAGCACGATCGCGGGCTTCTCGGTCACCGGCGCGCCCACGCGTCGACCAGCCCGGAGGCGACCGCGTTGCGCGGGCCCTCGGTGCCGTGCACGTTGCCCGTCCCGCACACGACGCCGTGCGGGGCGAGCACGTCCGCGATCAGGTCCGGGACCTCGAAGTCCAGCGCGGAGCCGCCGAGCAGCACGACGAAGTCCAGCAGCCGCAGGCTCCCGCCGGGCGCCACCTGGCGCAGCGCCCGCAGCGCGTTCACCGCGAACACCTTGCGCTTGGCCTCCCGGCGCACCGCGCGCACGTGCTCCACGGAGCGGCGGGTCGGGACCGGCGCCGGGCCGTCCGGTGTCATCACCACCACTCGGGCGAACACGTGCGGTGGCAGCGGGTCGGCGAAGAACTGCACCGTGCCGTCCTCGTGCCGGACGTGGAAGAAGCTCTCCACCCTGGCCAGGGGATGGCGCTTGACCGACTCGGCGACGTCGCGGTCGTCGAGCCCCAGCTCGGAGGAGATCAGTTTCGTGACCAGCTCCCCGGCGCCCGCGACGTGCACGGCCGAGCACGCGCCGTCCCGGTCGAGCAGGGCCGCGTCGGTCGAGCCGCCGCCGAGGTCGAGCACCGCGATCGGCACGGCGGTACCGGGCGTGGTGAGCGCCCCGCGCACGGCCATCTCGCCCTCGACACCGCCGATCTCGGAGCGGCAACCCAGCTCGTGGGCCACCCGGTCGGCGACGACCTGCATCCGGCTGCGGCTGGTGCGCACCATCGCGGCGAGCGCGACGGCCCGTTCCGGTGAGACCTCGCCGGCGAGACCGCCCTGCACCTCGCTGGGCACGACGGTGTCGACGGCCAGCACGTCCCGGATCCGGATCTCCGACGCCGGGCGGCCGGTCACGTCCGTCATCGTGTCGCGGATCTGGGCGAGCATCCCGCCGACGTGGGTGCCGCCCTCGCCGGTCGCGTCCTGCAGCGGCTGGACGCGGGCCAGCGTCGTCATGATCTCCTCGGCGCCCGCGTCGACGTCGACGTGCAGCGTCTTGCCCGCCCCGGCCAGGGTGAGCGTGCCGACCGGGATCCGCCGGTCGGTCACGTCCCCGCTGGGGGTGCGCACCACGACGGCGGAGCGGTTCCCGGTCAGCGCCCGGGCCACCGGCGAGACCTGCCGGGTCTGGTCCGGGTCCAGCCCGAACACCGACGCCAGGCCGTAGGAGTCGGACAGCGTGCGGACGGTGCGCCCGGGGTCGGCGACCTCCACCGCCGCATCCATACCCAGCGGCACCTTCTCCACCGCGCCGACCTCGTCGACCACCGGGATCGCCGCGTGCAGCCGGTTCACGACCAGCACGGCGTCGTCGTGGGCCAGGACCGCGGCGACGACCTCGACGCCCCGGTCCGTCGCGTCGTTGATCTCGGCCGCGACGTCGTCGAAGTCCCGGCCCGGCGGCACGACCACGATCGTCGGGCCCCGGGCACCGGAGAGCGCGTCGATCGCGACCGTGGTCCCCACCCCGATCCCGGACCCGCCGGGCGTGGTCGGGTTGTGCCCGATCATCGTGGACTCGGTGATGATCGTCTCGGAGATCGTCTCCATGGCCAGGCCGCTGATCACCGGCGTCGCCTCGTTGAGCAGCACGACGTGCGGGGCCGACCCGAGACCGGGCCGGGCGCGCCGGGCGTCGTCGAACGCCCGGCGCACCGCGGCCACGGCGCCCTCGGTGTTGTCCGGGGTGCCCTTCACCCCGGTCGTGCGGGTCAGAGCCGTCCCCAGGTAGTCGGTGCCCCGCTCGCCGACGGTGGCGACGCACGCCTCGGTCGTCGAGTTCCCGATGTCGACGCCGACGACCAGCAGGCCGTCCCCGCCCGCTCCGCCCGTCACCGCCGCGAGATCACCGGCTCGACCTCGACCGGCTTGCGACCGGCCACGATGCACTCGAACTCCTTGAGGTGCAGCAGCGCGGCCTTGGCCTGCCAGCGCGGGCGGGCCATCTGGTCGTTACGTGTCGGCACCGGGGCCGGGGACTCGCCCTTCGCGTACTGGGCGGCGTTGGACCCGATCCGGCGGAACACCTCCGCGTCGAGCAGCGGCGACTGCGGGAACAGCTCCAGGTTCGACAGCCGCGCCAGGTCCCGCTGGTGGATCATCGTGGTGCCCCGGGAGAGCAGCCCGATCGAGATGCCGGAGCCGGACAGCCGCGCGCCGATGTGCGCGACCGCCGCCAGGTCGGCGGTGTCCCACACCTTCACCATCCGGGCCGTCACACCCTGCTCCTCGATGCCGGCCAGGATCTGCCGGATGACCTCGGCGTGCGGGACGTCGACGATGGTCTTGGTGAACGGGTCGGCGAACGCAGGCGAGACGGCGACGACGACCTCGTCCGGCCGCGACCCCCGCTTCGCCGGGCCGATCTCGTTCAGCGTGAGCGTGCGCTCGGCGGCCGGGGCGGTCATCACGACACCTCCGTCTCGGGGTTCTCCGCGCTGGTCACGTGCCGGAGTTTCTTGAGCTGTTCCCACCGCTCGCCCTCCAGGCGGTACCCGGAGCCGGGGCCGCCGTAGTCGTTGGCGTCGTTGATCGCCGAGAGCGGGACGAAGTCGCCGGTGAGGATCGCCGAGGTCTGCAGCAGGTCCCCGGAGACGCGCTGGCGCAACACGTTGAGCAGGTTCTCCGCGACGTCGTGGAAGCCGCCCCGTTCGAGGGCCTTCACCAGGTCCAGACCGGTGATGCCGCGGTCCATCACCGACTGGGCGGCCTTGATGTCCTCGAGCACGTCGCGGTCCGGGTAGTCCTCGCTGCCGTGCGCGTAGACGGCGGCCTCGACCTCCTGATCGCTGATCGGCGTCAGGTCGAGCTCGGCGAACACGGCCTGCAGCGCCCGCGCGGCCTTCTCCCGGACCTGCAGGATCTCGGAGTCCCGCACGTGCCGCAGCCCGCCGTCGACCTGCAGGTCGCGCTGCATGGTGTTCCAGTCGTCGTAGTCCTCGACGTCCAGGTTGGACCCCGCGAACATGTTGTCCGGGTTCGGCACCGCGGAGTAGCCGGAGCACACGAAGTCGGTGCCGGGCAGCAGCTGCGGGAGCAGCCGGCTGGTCCGGCGCATGGGCGAGTGGGAGAAGGACTGGTCGTTGCCCGAGGCGCACTCCAGGTCCATCCAGCTGGCGATCAGGTTCTCCGCCGCGACCGCGCGGATGCCGCCGGGCACCGCGCCGGGCACGCCGATGCAGCTGATCGAGCCGTTCTGCAGGCCCTGCACCCCGGCGCCCCTGGCCATCAGGATGCAGCGGATCTCCAGGTAGAGCATCGAGCGGCCCTCGGCGTTGCCCATCTGCACCTCCGACCCGGTGCCCGAGGTGAACCGCATCTTGATCCCGCGCGAGGCGTAGGCGCTGGCCAGGAACGCCTTCGACCAGGGCGTGTCGTCGCCGTCGACGAACACCGACTCGGTGCCGTACACCGAGATCGTCTCGGCGTACGCGGTGATTCCCCGCATCCCGAGCTCCAGCTCGGTGGCCTCCTCCAGCGCGCACTGGGTCAGCACACCTCCGCGTCCGGCCTGCCCACCGACCTGCAGCGCGATCGCGAGCAGCGGTGCGTAGCGCACCACGCCGAGGGTGGTCTCCAGCTCGGCGAAGCCGCGCAGCGCGCCCTCGGCGGCGTCGGCCGCGACCTGGATCGGGTTGTCCTTGGCGCTGGTCGAGTGCGCCTGGTTGGCGGGTGTGCGGCGGGCCCGCATCTTCTGCATCGCCATCATGATCTCGACGACGTTCATCAGCTTGACGACGTCGAGGATCTTCGCCGGGGTCAGCGCCCGGCCGATCGCCACGACCTCGTCGCGCCCGGCCCGCGGGTCGACGAGCATCCGGGCGATCTCCACCGACGGGACGGCGTTGGCGGCCTCGGCGGCCTCCGCGTCGATCGCGTGGTCGGCGATGTAGGTGTCCATGAAGTCGAAGTCGGCACGGGCGCGGCCGTCGAGCTCGACGATCCGCCCGTCCTCGACCCGCACGCCCGGCGCCGGGTCGAAGTCGGACTCCATGGCGACGAGGCCCTTCTCGGGCCACTCCTCGACGAACCCGTCGAGGTTGACCGGCCGGGACTCCAGGATCTCGGTCCGGCGCGAGCTGCGGGGTTGCGTCGCGGTCATGACTCCTCCTCCGAGGCCAGCAGGTTACGCCGCTCGTAGACCTCGGCCGCCTCGCGGACCAGCGCGCCGCAGACGGTGGCGTGGTACTTGCCCTCCAGGTTCTCGGCGATCGCGATGAGCGCCTCCCGGCTCGACGCGCGCGGGCGCAGCGCGTTGTACATCGCGAGCACCTCGGCGTCGGGCACCGCGGTCAGCTCGGCGGCCCGGCGGAAGTTGTCCGCGAGCTGCCTGCGCTGCACCGACTCCGCGAGCGTGGCCTGCAACAGCAGGGTCTCCGGGGCGATCCGCAGGTCCTCCGGCGTGATCTCGCCGGCCACCACGGCCTCCATGGTCAGCGCGGAGAGCGGCTTGCCGGTCGGGGTGCGCAGCAGGTCCTGACGGTTCACCGAGAGCGGGTAGTCGTCGGGCCCGAGGTCGGGCCCGCTATCGGGAGCGCTGTGGGGGGCGGTAGCGGACACGCGGTCACCTCTCGTCCTACCGGTTCCTGTCGCCGGTATCCGTGGCGGTCGTGGCTGTGGCACCGACGCCTCGGGGTCCGGGCGTGCCTACCAACCGGTCAACTGTTAGGCATTCGCGGCGTCAAGGGAACAGCCGTCCCCCGGATGGCTCGATCGGCCACTGTCCTGTCGGTGAGGTCACGGTATCGGCCGCACCGGAGCCGAGCCTGATCGAAAGAGCAGGTGGTGACGTGCCTGCCCGTCCGGTTGGGTGGGAGTCGATCACCGCACGGTTGCGGCACGACGACAGGGGCAGGGCACACGATGAGCGACCTGACATACGCAGAGGCGCGCACGGCGGTGGATGCCGGGCTCGCCAGGGCGGTCCAGATCGGCCAGCCGATGAACGTCGCGGTGGTCGACGCCGGCGGGCACCTGATCGCGTTCGGGCGTCAGGACGGCGCGATCCGGGCGAGCATCGACATCTCGCAACGCAAGGCGCGCACGTCGGTCCTGATGAACGCACCGACGGCGGCGCTCGCACCACTGGTCCAGCCCGGCCAGGAGCTCTACGGCCTCGAGCAGCTCTCCGGTGGCATGGTCGCGTTCGGCGGCGGTCTGCCCGTGCACCGCGACGGCGAGCTGATCGGCGCCGTCGGGGTCAGCGCCGGTTCGGTGGAGCAGGACACCCAGGTCGCCGAGGCCGCGGTCGCCGCCATCTCCTGACCGTCGCCTCGCCGTTCCCCCGGGTCCTCGACGGGGAGTCGCCGCGTCGGTGATCGCGTCCGCGGTGGGCGGATGACACGATCACGTGCGGCCGCGCCGGTCGCGCCACGAGGTTCGGAGGACACGCATGGGCCAGCCGCTGGTACGCGACGACGGACCGATCCGCCGGATCACGATCGACCGCCCCGAGCAGGCCAACGCCCTGCGTCTGGAGGACCTCGACGTGATCGGGGACTCCGTGCGCGACATCGGGCCGCAGATCCGGGCGATCGTGTTCAGCGGCGCCGGCGACCGCGCGTTCTCCGCAGGCATGCACCTGGACACGTTCCGAGACGCCGCCCCGGAGGACGGGCTCGCGCTCATCTCCCGGGTCGCGGCGTGCCTGGACGCGGTGCGCCGCTGCCCGGTCGCGACCGTCGCCCGGCTCAACGGCGTGTGCGTCGGCGCGGCGTTCGAGCTGGTGCTGGCCTGCGACGTCCGGGTCGCGCACCCCGGCGTGCGGGTGGGGCTGCCGGAGGTGAAGGTCGGGATTCCCTCGATCGCCGACGCCGCCCTGCTGCCCGCGTTCCTCGGCCCGTCCAAGGCGCACGAGCTGATCCTGACCGGCGACCTCTACACCCTCGACGAGCTGGGCGCCGACCGTCTCGTCAACCGCCTGGTGCCGGCCGAGGAGCTCGACGACGCCGTCGCCGACCTGTGCGCACGGCTCGTCGCCCCCACCGCGGAGGTGATCGCCGCGCAGAAGGGCCTGTTCGAGACGTGGCGCAACACCGGGATCGCCGACAGCGTCACGGCCAGCCTCGACGTGTTCGCCGAGGTCTTCGCCCTCCCGGCCACCCGGGAGGCGATCGAGGAGTACCGCCGGTGACCGCACCGGTCGTCGTCGCCGGGGCCGGGATCGCCGGGTCCGCGCTGGCGCTGGGCCTGCAGCGGGCCGGGACCGACGTCGTCGTGTGTGAGGCGCACCCGGACGACGGGGCGGACGCCGGGGCGTTCCTGACCCTGGCCGCGAACGGGGTCCGCGCGCTGGACGCCCTGGACGCCGCGGACGCGGTCGCCGCCGTGTCCGTCTCGATGGCCGACATGCGGATCCTCGACGCCGACGGCACCGAGCTCGACCGGCGACGCCTGGGCGGGCCGGACGAGCCGGTCGCGTTCCGCTGCCTGGCCCGCGCCGTGCTGGCCCGCACACTGCGCGACCTGGCCGTCTCGCGCGGCGTCGAGGTCCGCCACGGTGCGCGGGTCATCGGCGCCACCCCGGACCGCGACGGCGTGACGGTGCACGTGGACGGCGGCCCCGACCTGCGGGCCGGGCTACTGGTCGGCGCGGACGGGCTGCACTCGCCGGTGCGCGCGCTCGTCGACCCGCGGGCGCACCCGCCACGGCCGGTGGGCCAGCGGATCTACTACGGCCACTCCCCCGCGCCGAACCCCGGCGCCCGGCTCGGGCACGTCGGGGACTTCCACGTCGTGCGGGCCGGGGACGTCGCGTTCGGGGCGATCCCCACCGCCGACCGGACCTGGTGGTTCGCCCGCGTCGACACCGCCGTCCCCGTCCCGGCGCCGGACGACGACCCGGGCGCCGCCCTGCGCGCCGCCGTCGCGCCCGGGGTGGCCGCGGACGTCGTGGCCGCAGCGGAACGGGTCCAGGTCACCGACGCACACGACCTGCCGCACGTCCGGGCGTGGTCCGCCGAGCGGATGCTCGTCGTCGGCGACGCCGCGCACGCGGCCTCCCCGGCGACCGGGCAGGGCGCGACGATGGCGATCGAGGACGCCGTCGTGCTGGCCAAGGCGCTGCGTCAGCACGGTTCGGGTCAGCACGGCCCGGGTGAGCACGGCCCCGGCAAGCATGGCGGCATCGGCGACCCGGCGGCGGCGCTCGCCGCCTACGAACGGCTCCGCCGCGGCCGGACACAGGCCAACGTCCTGGCCAGCGCCGCGATGAGCGGGAGCCCGGTGACCGGCGCCGACCCCGGCGAACCGCTGCCCGACCGGGTCCTGCACACCCATCTGGAGTGGGCCCGGCCGCTTCCCTGAGACGATCCACCTACCCTGGCGGCCATGGCGACCACGACGAAGATCGCGGACCTGACCGGGCCCGGCCTCACCGACGCCTACGGGGTCGGGGGCACCGACCTCGGGATCGTCACCACGGCCCCGGACGGGCGGCTGGTCGCGGTCTTCGGGGACACGTTCGACGACGCCGGCGTGGGCGGGCCGGGCTGGCGCTCGCCGGTCGTCCTGTTCGCCGACCCGTCCGACACCGGCCAGGGACTGCGCTGGACCGGCTCCGGCGGCGACCCCGCCGACTACGCCTGCCAGCTCGTCCGGCACCCGAAGCCGGGCTGGATGTGGAAGCGGAAGATCTCCACGATGCTGCCGGCCGACGTGATCACCGTCGGCGACACGATGTACCTGCACGTGATGGCCAACCGGGGCCTGGGCAACGTGCTCTGGACCGAGATCCTCGCGTCGGCCGACAACGGAGTGACCTGGGAGCGCACCGGCTGCGAGTGGCCCGGCGACCACCACCAGGGCCTGTTCCAGCAGCTCACCTGGTGCTCCGGCGACGACGGGTACGTCTACGCCTACACCACCGGCTTCCAGCGCAACGCCGGTCTGCTGCTGCACCGCGTCCCGGCCGGCCGGATCACCGAACCCGACGCCTGGGAGCCCTGGGGCTTCGCCGACGAGCGCTGGGCCTGGGGGAACCCGCCCACGATCACCATCCCGGGCGCGCTCGGCGAGCTGAACCTGCGCCGCGTCCCCGGAGCGGACGGGCAGCCGCACTGGCTGCTGACGTTCTTCAACTCCGGCGACTACCGGATCGAGACCCTGCTGCTCGACCGGCCGAACGCCGACCTGCACCGCGCCCCGCGCACCACTGTGCTCACCGGATGCGGGTGGGGCGAGGAGGACCACGCGAGCGGGCGGGTCGCCCAGCTCTACGGCGGCTACGTCGTACCCGGCTCCACACTGTCCGACCTGCACCTGGTCGTGAGCCAGTGGAACACCGGCACGAACTGGCCCTACCGCTCCATGCAGTTCCGCACCGACGTCTCCGAGCTGCTCGGGTGACCGGGCCGCTGGTGTCCGGATCCCGGGTGCCCGGGCAGCCGGGTCAGCCGGTGGGTGGCAGCAGGCTCAGGTACCAGCGGTCCTCCTCCTGCGCGAGCGACAGTGTGACGAGCAGCCGTCCGGACCGGATCTCGGCGGCGTCGGGACCGGTCCGGGACAGCGTGGGGCTCCCGGCGGAGTTCAGCCGCTCGACGTAGTCGCGAGCGAAGTCGCTGTCCGGGCCGTCGAGCAGCAGCTCGTCGAACGCCGCGACGTCGTCGTCGCGCAGTGCGGTACTCCCCCGCGCGATCAGCTCCTGTGCCGAGCCCGCGCCGCGTTCCCCGTTCGCCGCGATCGCGGCGAACGTCCCGCCGATCCAGACGGCCAGCAGCGCGGCGGCCAGCAGCGGCAGGTACTGCCGCCGTGTAGGCACCCGCGACCGGTTCATCACGACCACTCTGGCACAACAGCCGCGCTTGACCTTCCCCCCGGGGCCGGGCCCAACGTGAGGCCACCGGGCACCCCGCCCGGCGACGAGGGGACGCCCATGGAGCTGCTGACGATCGGACGGTTCGCCCGCGTGGCGGGGCTGACCCGCAAGGCCCTGCGGCTCTACGACGAGCTCGACCTGCTCCGGCCGGCCCGCACCGACCCGGTGACCGGCTACCGGCTCTACGCGCCCGACCAGCTCGAACGGGCCCGACTCGTGGCGTGGCTACGTCGGGCGGGGATGCCGCTGCCCCTCATCCGCGCGGTGTGTGACGCCCCGGCGGGCACCGCCGCGGGCGCGGTGCAGCGCTGGTGGGCCACGGTCGAGCGGGACACGGTCGGCCGGCGCGACCTGGTCGCGGCCCTCGTCAGGTCACTGTCCGAGGAGGACGACCCGATGGTCACCACACCTACACCCACTCCCGGCCCGCTGGTGCTGCGCTGCGCGGCCGGGTCCGACCGCGGCCTCGTGCGGATGCGGAACCAGGACCGCGCGGCGGGCGGGGACGGCTACCTGGCTGTCTCCGACGGGTTCGGGCCGGGCGGCGGACGGGCCGGCGACCTCGCCGTCTCGGCCGTCGCGGATCTGGCCCCCAGCTCCGGTGCCGCGTCCGTGCTCGCCGTGCTCGAGGATGCGGTCACCCGCATCGGCGCGCAGCTCGACGGGGCCGCACCCGACGGGTCCCCGCGGGAGGTAGGCCAGGACGGTCTGGGCCAGGGCGCGACGCTGACCGCGCTCGTCCGCGCCGGGGACTCCCGGCTGGCCCTCGTCCACGTCGGGGACTCGCGGGCCTACCTGCTGCGCGAGGGCAGGCTGTCCCGGCTCACCCACGACCACACGCTCGTCCGGTCGATGGTGGATGCGGGGACGCTGACCGAGGAGGAGGCGGCCTCGCACCCGGAGCGGTCCACGCTGCTGCGTGCCGTCACCGGTGGCGGCTCGTCGGCCGGGGCGGATCTCGCGCTGCACGAGATCCGGGCCGGTGACCGCATCCTGCTGTGCACCGACGGCGTGCACACCGTGCTGCCCGCCGTCGCGATCGACGACGTCCTGCGCACCGCGCCCGCCCCGGACGCCGTGGTGCACCGGCTCACCGAGCTGGCCCTCGCGGCGGGGGCCCCGGACAACGTCGGGATCGCGGTGGCCGACGTCGCGGCAGCGGTCTGACGGGGGTGATCGGCGTTTCGGTACCGATCGACGCCGGTGCCGGCCCTCATCGGTACCGAACCGCCGATCACCGGTCGTAGGAGCCGGCCAGCAGCTCCGCGGTGAACGCGCGGACGTCGTCGACCAGTAGGTCGGGGGCCTGCAGCGAGGCGAAGTGCCCGCCCCGGTCGTGGGTGGTCCAGCGCACGATCCGGTGCGTGGGCTCGGCGAACGCGCGGATCGCACCGTCGCCGAGCAGGGACAACACCGCCGTCGGGACGTCGGAGGGAGGGCCCGGGTTCGTGAACGCCTCACCGGCCTCCTTGTAGAGGCGCATCGACGATCCGGCGGTGCGGGTGAACCAGAACGTGGACACGTTCGTCAGGTAGGCGTCCGGGTCGACCGGGGCCTGACCGGTCGTCTCCGGGTCGTAGTCGACGAACCACTCCAGGTTCCAGGCCAGCAGGCCCAGCGGAGAGTCGGTCATCGCGTACGCGATCGTCTGCGGACGGGTGGAGTGGATCGTGGCGTAGCCGGCGCGCTGTTCCCACTCCGCGCCGGCCGCGTGGACCGCGTGCTGCTCGGCCTCGGAGAGCCCGGCCAGCGGATCATCGGACGACCAGTCGGGGTAGGCGGCCGTGACCAGGGCATTGAGGTGCACGCCGAGTACATGGCCGGCGGCGACGCGGCCCACCTCGGGCCCGACCATCGACCCGAAGTCCCCGCCCTGGACGACGTAGCGGTCGTAGCCGAGACGGGCCATCAGCTCGGCCAGGCAGCGGGCGTGGCGCGGGGTGTCCCAGCCCGGCTCGCGGGTCGGGCCGGAGAAGCCGAACCCGGGCAGCGACGGCGCGACGACGTGGAACGCCGGTACGTCGTCGTCGCCGGGGTCGGTGAGCGGCCCGATGACGGGCTCGAAGTCGGCCGGGGTGGACGGCCAGCCGTGCACGAGCAGCAGCGGTGTCGCGTCCGCGCGCGGGGACCGGACGTGCAGGAAGTGCACGTCCTGGCCGTCGACCGGGGTCGTGAACTGGGGACGGGCGTTGAGACGCGTCTCGGCCTCGCGCCAGTCGAACCGGTGCCGCCACCGGTCGGCCAGGTCGCGCAGGTACTCCCCCGCGACCCCGTACTCCCACCCGACGCCGGGCAGCTCGTCCGGCCATCGGGC
>NZ_JADQDD010000021.1 GCF_019263595.1 Pseudonocardia sp. KRD291
GCCACCGTTCACACCGACGTTGCCGGTGTCGAGCGCGGCCGCCACCCGGTGTGCGCGGGCGAGATCGCGGGTGAACACGTAGCCGGCCAGCCCGTAGTCGGAGTCGTTGGCGATCGCGACCGCCTCGTCCTCGTCGTCGAATCCCAGGACACCCACGACGGGCCCGAATACCTCCTCCCGCGCCAACTCACCCGAGTTGTCCGGGAGCGCGACGACGGTCGGTGCGATGAAGTAGCCCCCGGCGAGATCGCCCCCGACCCGCTCACCTCCGGTGACGATGCCTCCGTAGCCGCGAGAACGCTCGACCATCCCGAGGATCCGGTCCAGCGCGGCCTGGTTGATGACCGGGCCCATCCCCACCCCCTCGGCGAACGGGTCACCCTGCCGCACACCGGCCAGCGCGGTGGCGAGCTTGTCCACGAACTCCTCGCGCACCGAGGAGTGCACCAGCAGCCGCGAGCCCAGGGTGCAGACCTGACCGGAGTTCGCGGTCATCGACAGGGCGGAGGTGACGGCCCGGTCGACGTCCGCGTCGCCGAACACGACACTCGCCGACTTGCCGCCGAGCTCGAACACGCACGGGGTCAGGCGCTCCGCCGCCGCGGCGGCGATGTGGCGGGCCGTCGCGGGGCTGCCGGTAAAGGTGATCTTGGAGATTCCCGGATGCGCGACCAGCGCCCGCGACGCCTCGACGCCGGCGGTGACGACGTTGAGCACGCCGGGCGGGAGCCCCGCCTCGAGCGCGAGCTCGGTGGCCCGGATCGCACCGAACGGCGCGAGCTCAGAGGGCTTGGCGACGACGGTGCACCCGGCGGCGAGCGGGGCACCGATCGTCATCCCGAACGCCCCGGTCGATCCGTTCCAGGTGGCCAGCGCGGCCACCACTCCGACCGGCTCGACCGCGGTGTACTCCAGCACGCCACGCACCGAGAGCGGGCTGGTCTCACCGTGCAGACGGTCGGCCCAGCCGGCCGCCTCCTCGACCCAGTCGGCGCCCCAGTGCACCGCGTAGGGCGTGTGCGTGACCGGACCGCCCATCTCCAGGGACGCGATCGTGGCGAGCTCGTCGACGTGTTCGCGGAGCAGGTCGGCGAAGCGCACGAGCACCCGCCGCCGCTCGACCGGGTCCCAGCGGCTCCACCGCGGCAGCGCGGCGCGGGCGGCCGCGACAGCCTGGTCGATCTCCGCCGGCCCGGCCATCGGGATCGCGGCCTGGACCAGTCCGGTAGCCGGGTTGACGTGCTCGTAGGTACCACCGGATGCGACGTCGGGGTGGGCGTCGCCGATGACGAGCCGGGTGGGCAGGACCGACGAGCGGTCGATGGTGCCGGTCATGTGCGCTCCTGGTGCCGGGATGAACGATGCGGGGGGCGGTGACGATTCAGGCGGGCGGCTCGGTCGAGAAGAGCGCGACGCTGCTCAGCTCGGAGATCGGCCCGCCGGCGACCAGGCACACACGCGCGTCCGGCACCGGGTTGTACGACTCCCCGCGCAGCTGACGCACGGCCTCCACCGCGTTGCCCATCCCGTGCAGGAAGCCCTCGGCGAGGTCGCCGCCACTGGTGTTGATCGGCAACGAACCGGACGGCGCGATGAGGTTCTCGAAGGTGAGCACCTCCCCCGCCGTGTCAGCGGTACAGAAGCCGAGGTCGATCAGCGCGGAGACGGGCGGCCCGGTGAAGTTCACGTAGAGCTGCACGACGTCGACATCGGCCGCGGTGAGGCCGGTGCGCTTCCAGACCCGGTGCGCGGGCGCGGCCTGCGACGACGCGGCGTACGGCTCGTGGTTCTCGTCGAGCTCACCCCACCGTGGCCCGAGCGCACCGTAGGCGGACCCGAGCAGGTGCACCGGCGTCGAGGTGAGGTCCCGAGCGCGCTCCGCCGAGGTGAAGATGATCGCCGCGGCGGCGTCGTTCTCCCGAGAGGAGTCGAAGAGCCGGACCGGCTCGGCGATCAGCCGGGCATCATCGTAGGCCTCGTCGGTCAGCCGCACGTCGCGACCGACGGCGTGCGGGGTGCGGCCGGCGTGGTGGTAGCTGGCCTGCGCGACCGCCTTGAGAGCGCTCGCCGGGACGCCGTCGGCCTCCAGGAGACGCTGGGTCCGCAGGCCGAGCGCCTGCGCAGGGGCGTCGATCCCGTGCGCGCGATACTGGACGCCGAACACGCCCTGGATCACCGCAGAGCTGAGCCGGCCGCTGGTGGACTCGGCCGTGGCGCGGTAGACCACGACGGTCTCCGCCTGACCGGACAGGATCGCCGCCTCGGCCTGGGCGATCGCGCCGGCACTCCCCCCGCCACCGCCGCCCCAGACGAGGCTGCTCCAGCGCAGCTCCCTGGTCCCGAGGGGACCGGTGAGCCGCGGCCCGTCCTGCTGGTCGGCGCCGTAGGAGACGAACCCGTCGATGTCGGCGGGGTCGATCCCCGCCATCGCCGCGGCGTCGTCGATCGCCATGAGCAGCAGCTTGCGCTCGGCGTGCGGCGAGGTGCCTCGCTTGTAGTACGGCGTGGTCCCGTAGCCGACCGCCGCCACCCCCCGCGGGGTCACGCCGCCGCCCGCGCGTCGATCGACCAGGTCAGCACCGGCAGATCCGCGGTACGCGGCGACGCCGGCCGGAACTCGCCCGTCAGCGGCGCACCGATGCGAATACCGTCCTCGTCGCCGGTGAGCAGGCCCATGATCCGGGCGTTGCCGGCCTGCGGCAGCTCGACCAGGACGTTGACGTAGGGGACGAGGTCGGCATAGGCGGCCACGAACGGTAGGTGGCTGCGGATCCACGAGTAGACACGGCCCACCGGCTCGACCCGCTCCCAGCGGAACTCGTAGCCGCCGCATGCCGGACAACGCCAGTCCGCGGGCCAGCTCCATCGCTCGCACCGCTGGCAGCGCTGGATTCGCAGCTCACCGGCACCGAGCCCGTCCCAGTACGGACTGTCGACCCTCCCCTCGAAGGGGTGGACCTCGTCCCGTTCGTTCGTCATTGTCAGCCTCGTCGACGTCGGTCCCCGCGCTCGCTCGCGCGAGCCTGACCCATGAAAGATTATAAAGCTTTGTAGGTCAAGGAGCATCGGAGGGCGGCGTGGCTCGCAGCCGCGGCCGGCGTGCAAGACACGGCTACAGCTGGCCTCCCGCGGCGACGACCTGGGTCGCACCGGTGATGTAGCGCCCGCTGTCCGCGACCAGGTCCAGGGCCGCCTCCCTCGGAGTTGTCACGCGGTTCCACCGCGGCGACCGGGAGCCGGTTCAGCGTGCGCGCGGCCTTCTCGAAGTCCGCGCGCACAGGGCGTTTCACCGCGCACTACAGCGCGGCGCCGGTCCTCGTGTAGCTGAACCGACACGACGGGTTGCTCAGGTCCAGGCAGCGGCCGCACTTCCTCAGTTTGGTAACACGCTGCCGTACGGCCGGCCGCAATGTGCAGGCACGGCCAGGACCATTCCGAGGATGGCCTACATCCTGAGGGGCGGGTGCGAGATGCCTATGTGTACACACCGGATTGAGCGTGGGTATCCAATGACTTCAGAGGCCGAGACTGCGGCTGATGATCTCGCGCTGGATCTCGTTGGTGCCACCGTAGATCGGCGGAGCGAGCGCCTTCCGGACCTGGGCTTCCATTCCGAACTCGCGGGCGTAGCCATATCCGCCCATGAGCTGCATGGCCTCGAGGGCGGTGTTCTTAGCCGCCTCGGTACATCGGATCTTGGCCGTCGAGCTGTCGCGGGAAAGGCCACCCTCGTCACCGGCGTCGAGGCGGTCCGCGACGTCGTAGAGAAAGGTGCGGCAGAGCGCAATTTCGGTCGCGAGGTCCGCCATCCGGTGCCGGACCGCCTGGAAGCTGCCGATGGTGCGGCCGAACTGCTGGCGTTGCGTCACGTAGGCGAGCACGTCGTCGAACGACCGCTGCGCGGACCCGAGGCTCGACGCCGCGATGATGAGCCGTTCCACTCCGAGACCGCGGTTCAACTGCTGCCAGGCTCGGCCCACGGTGCCGACGACGGCCGAGACCGGAACACGGACCTGCGTGAAGTAGAGGTCGTTGACGGTGCGCCCGTACATCGTGTCGATCGCGCGGATTTCCAGGCCCGGCGCATCGGCCGGAACCATCAGTAGCGTCAACCCCTCGTGCTTGCTGCTACTCGAGTCGGTGCGTACCAGGACGAGGATGTGGTTGGCCAGGTGCGCCGCCGTCGTCCAGGTCTTTTGCCCGTCGAGCACGAAGTCGTCGCCGTCGAGGTCGGCAGCCATCCGGGCCGACGCAAGGTCTGATCCGGCGCCCGGCTCGCTCAGCGCGATTGCTTCGAAGTTGCCCGCGCAAATGGATTCGACGACGATCCGCTTCTGCTCGTCGTTTCCCCAGTGCAAGTAGGTCTGCACAGCGGTCAGCCCGGTCCCGTACGCCGTGGTCGGGGCAAGTCCGCGCGCGGTCTCTTCGAGGAACAGGCACTCGTCGACGAACGTGCCACCCTGCCCGCCGTACTCGGCGGGCAGCGAGATACCGAGCCAGCCGAGTTCGGCCAGGCGTCGGAGCAACGCTGGACTGTCCGCGAGCGTGCCGCCTTCGGTGAGCTCGGCACGTTGTTGGGGCGTTCCGCACTCCTTGGCACAGAAGGCTCGCACCGACTCGACAAAGTTTTGTTGCTCAGCAGAGAATCGCATGTCCGGCCGGCCTCAGTGGGTGCGGTAGGGGGAGGACTCGGGCACGCGCTTCTCGTTGAACGCCGCGATGCCCTCCTGGGCCTCGGCGGACTCACCGAAAAGCTTCAGCCCCGAATAGGTCATCTGCTCGGTCCCGGAAAAGTGTTCGGTGTCGGAGTTGAACGACTGCTTGAGCACCTTGAGCGCCTTGAGCGCGGTCGGGGATAGCGTGCGCCCCTTCTGGTCGCCGCCGGTGCAGAACGCCTTCTCGCCTGCGCCGGTCAGGGCAACGACGCCGGCCTCGTCGTCAGCCCAGGCGAGCTCGAACGCGTGGACCAGCTCGTCGACGGTCTGGGCGCGGAATGCGTCGTAGCGGTCCGGTCGGTTGATGGTGATCCAGGCCAGGCCGTTGTCGACCTCGTAGGTGGTGTCGCTGAACTCCTCAGGCTTCATGACCTGATCCCCTTCGCAGCTAGAGAGCCCGTCGCACAGTGTGGGCAGGCCCATATATCCAGGCCGACGAACAAGCGTTCGCGCCACCGGTGGCGCGCCAGCACCGGCAGCCGCCGGACAGACACTCCTGACTCTGATTCGGTCAGACCATTGAATCAGACGACCATACTAGCTACTATCGAGACGTACCACACAACCGCCCGGGTCACGGAGTTCTCAGCGATCACCGATCGAGACCTGCCACGCGATGGTGATCGAGGCGCCTCGTGAAGACGCCGTGCACCCTCCGGAGGTCGACGACGAGGGCGGACGTGATGCCGACCGAGCTGACGAAGAGGTCCCCGCATGCTCACCGAGTCCTACTGGCCTGCTGAGGCGGGCGAGATCCGCGACATCACGGTCTGCGAGACCATCCGCCACGCGGCGGACACCGTTCCCGACCGCATCGCGCTCGTGGACTGCCTCGTGGATCCGGCGGCACGCCGGTCCTGGACATACGCCGAGTTCCGCGCCGACATAGAGCGCACGGCTCGCGCTCTGCTGACGAGGTTCACCCCCGGCGACCGGGTCGCGGTGTGGGCTCCCAACAGCGCCGAATGGGTCATCATCCAGCAGGGCGCTGCTCTCGCCGGCATGGTGCTCGTCGCGCTGAACCCGGCGTATCGGGCCCGCGAGGTGGAGTTTGTGTTGCGGCAGTCCGGTTCGGTCGTCCTCTTTTGTGTGGACTCCTACCGCGACTTCGCGATGCGGGATCTCGTAGAGGACCTGCGGCCGGGCCTGCCGGGCCTGCGTGAGGTGATCTCACTGGCCGAGTGGGAGGAGTTCCTCGACCAAGGAGACCCGGCGAGGGCCCTGCCCGCGACCGAGCCGACCGACTTGCTCCAGATCCAGTACACCTCTGGGACCACCGGGTTTCCCAAGGGCGCGATGCTGCACCACAAGGGGCTGGTCAACGAGGCGACATTCGTCGCCGAACGGGCCGGGTTCGACGACGGGGACGTCTACATCAACGCGATGCCGATGTACCACATCGGCGGCGGTGCGGTGACGTCGTTCGGCGCGTGGGCGAAGCGCGGCACGTTCGTGATCCTGCCCGGATTCGAGCCGGGCCACGTACTAGAAGCATACGAGACCTTCCGCGGTACCCATGGGCTGCTCGTGCCGACGATGCTGATCGCGATGCTCGATCACCCGGACCGCCCCCGGCGTGACCTGTCCAGCATGAAGACGGTCCTCAGCGGTGCCGCCGCCGTGCCCGCCTCACTGGTGCGGCGAACCAGTGAGCTCTTCGACTGCCGGTTCAGCATCCTGTTCGGACAGACCGAGACCCATGGCGTGATCAGCCAGACACGCCTCACCGACGAGGCCGAGGACCAGGCGAACACCGTCGGCCGGCCTTTGCCCCAGCTCGAGGTCTCGCTCATCGATCCGGCGACCGGCGATCGGGTGGGGATCGGCGAACCGGGCGAGATCTGCTGTCGCGGGTACCAGAACATGGTCGGCTACTACGGCCTGCCCGACGAGACGGCTGCCACCGTGGACGCCGAGGGCTGGCTGCACATGGGTGACATCGGCACGATGGACGAGCGGGGCTATCTTGCGATCACCGGCCGGGTCAAAGACATGATCATCCGAGGCGGGATGAACTTGTACCCCGCCGAGATCGAGGGGGCGTTGACCGACCACCCGGCGATCGAGACCGCCGCGGTCATCGGCGTCCCGGACGAACAGTGGGGTGAGCAGGTCGGCGCCATCCTCCGCCTGAGGTCCGGGCACGACCGGCCGTCGGTGGACGAGCTGACGAGGTTCCTGCGCGGGCACATAGCCCCACACAAGACTCCTGTGTTCTGGGCTTTCCGCGACGACATGCCCATGACCCCATCGGGCAAGATCCAGAAGTTCGTCCTTCGCGAAGAAGTGCTCAAGGGCCTGCTGACGTTCGATGAGACCCGGTCGAGGGGCGAGTCCGGCACTCCAGATCAGGCCCTGGAGGTCTGACCCACGAGCAGCCCCGGCTCGGCCCAGTCCGGCTCGAGGACAGCAGAGGTGTGGAGACGGTGCCCGGCAACCGTCTCCACACCCGGATACCGCACCGCGGATCACACAAGGGCTGACAAGCCGGGCAAGGACAATGCAGCGGTGCGCTCCGACGCGCCTGATCACCTTGGACGCCGCGGTTCGTGCCTACGGCATGCGCGGTCACGCCCTTGGCCTGCGGGTCCGGGCGCACGGCGGACGCGACACCGTCGTCGAGGATGCCGTGCACGAGCACGTTCACCGCGCGCAGGTTGGGCAAGTCGAACACCTCGGCCAGGATCAGCATGGTCAGCTTCAGCCAGGTAGTCACGGCACACGGCGTCTACGTCGCCGGACTCCACGATCTCCCGGGTCGCGTCGATCCGATCACCGTAGAAGCCGGAGCAATGCGGTCGGGATCGTGCGCCCGGTCATGCTGTAACCCGGTCGGCCGGAGCGTCGGCCATGGCCGACAGGATGCGGTCGGTCGCGGCCTCGAGTTCCTCGGGGCCGAGCCCCCAGGGCGGGCCGCAGAGGTTCAGGTGATCGAACGTGTCCGCGTGTGTCGCGGCCCGGGTGCGGAGCTCGTCGGGACGGCAGGCGATCCCGATCGTGTCGACCGCCTCGTCCGGAACGGCCGCGACCAAGGCGGCCGCGTCCCGATCCTTGGCCGCCGCGCGGATCCGCTGCTGGGCGCCGTCCCAGCCGTGCAGCGCAAACAGCTTGTCGTAGACGCGGGACGCCGCATACTGCCCGATCGCGAAGGCGATGCGGTGGCGGGCGGCCTCCTCGTCGTTGTCTACGGCGCACATCCGCATGCCCTTCACGACAAAATCGTCGCCGGACCGTTCGGTGTCGGAGAACCCGCGGGCCAGCTCCGGTCGGATCACCTCGTTCAGGTAGGCCGGCGTGGTCATCGGGTGACAGACGAGCCCGTCCGCAACACGACCTGCGGCGCGGACCATCCGCGGCCCGACTCCAGCCGTCCAGATCGGAAGGTGCTCACGCACCGGAGCCGGCGTCGCCGTCGTGGGCTCGAGGTGCAGGCGATAGAAGCGGCCGTCGTGGTGCACCGGTCCCTCGTGCAACCGCCACAGCTTGCGGAGGACGGTGACCAGCTCTTCCATCCGCACAGCCGGCGCAGACGGGTCGACATCGAGCCAATTGCGCATCATTCCGGCCGTACCGTTGCCCAGACCCAGCACGATCCGCCCGTTGGACAACTCGTCGAGATCCCGAGCCTCGGCGGCCCAGATCAGCGGAGATCGGCCTGCACCGTAGGCGATGTCCGAGCCGATCTTGATCCGGTCGGTCGCCGCGGACAGAATCGCCATCGGCACCGTGGCGGACCGGCTGTAGAGTTCCCCGGTCCAGACCGCGCCGAATCCGACCTCCTCGGCGCGCTGCGCGAGGTCCGCCGCCGCGCGGAAGCGTCGCGGGCCGCGCCCGCCGGTGAAGATCGTGAGCCCGAACCTGCTCAAACCGCTGTCCTCGCGCATCGTCGCGCCTCCGTCTCTCCGAACTCGATCGTGTGCTGCTGGCCGAACTTCGGCGCCCGTTTCTCCAGGAACGCGGTCAGCCCTCGTGCGATCCGTGACCGGGACCCGGGACGCGGCGACACGCCGGATGAGCCGGCATGTCCACACGTACGCCGCGGACGACTGAGGTCCTCACCCCGGACCGGCGGTCCGCATCAGCGACGACTGCGGTCGTAAGGGACGAAGTCGGGGCCGAACAGCTCGCGCGCGATGATGATCTTTTGGATCTGCGCGGTGCCGTCGGCTATCTCCACGGCCAGGACGTCGCGCATCCGCTGCTCGAACGGGAACTCGGCGGAGTAGCCGAAGTTGCCGTGCAGCAGTAGGCAGTCGTGCACCGCCTTGCTGGCCTCCTGCGGGCCGTACCACTTGGTCATCGCCGCGAGCGCGGTGTGCGGCTTGCCCACCGATCGGCGCCAGAGGGTCGAGTAGCACAGCAGCCGGGCGGCCTCCAGCTGCGTGGCGTGCTCGGCGAGCACGAACGACGCGCCCTCGAAGCGAGACAGCGGAGCGCCGAACGCTCGTCGGCTGCGCAGGTACTCGGCAGTCTCATCGACCGATGCCTGAGCACATCCGATCCCGGTCAGGGCCAGCAGCGGCCGCGTGAAGTCGAATCCCCCCAGCACGCTGCGAAAGGCCGCGCCCTCCGCGCCGACCAGGGCCGACGCGGGAACGCGCACCCCGTCGAGGTGCAGGACGCCGCGGCCCATCGGAAGCCATCCGGTGTCCGCTATCGGAGCTTTCCCGATGTCCGGCAGATCCAGCGGGACGAGGAAGGTCGACACCCCGACCGATGTGCCGTCACGCACGGTGTTGGCGACGAGCAGGATCGCGTCGGAGTGGGCGAGCATAGTGACCGACGTCTTCTCCCCACGGATCACGTAGTCGTCGCCGTCCACGGTAGCGGTTGTGCGGATGGCCGTGACGTCGGAGCCGGCGTCCGGTTCCGTCAGGCCGAGCGCCACGTAGGCCTGGCCCGTGACGAGCGGTTCCAACCACTGCTCGCGCAAATCGGGTCCGGCGTGGCGGGCGATCAGCGAAGTCATCAGGAAGACGGGGATGACCGCGTTTGCCAGGTTGAAGTCCGCGTAGGCGAGCTCCTCCACGACAAGTCCGGCCGCCACGTAGTCCTCGACACCCTGCGGGTTGCGCTCTGGACCGGCAAGCATTCCGAGCACCCCGAGCCCGGCGATCGCCCGGTGCTCGGCCCAGGGGAAACTCTCGGACTTGGCGCGCTCGAGATAGCCCGGCGCGAGCTCGGTACGGGCGAACTTGCGCACGACGTCCCGGAACGCCGCCTGGTCCTCGGACGGATCGAACTCCATAGTGCGTACCTTTCGACGTCTCGTGCGTCAGCCGGTTCGATGGCCGGGATCGACCGCCATTCCGCGATAGATGACGAGGGTGATGCCGTTGATGGCGCTCTCGGTGGAGAAATCACCTTCGCCCCGGAGATAGGCCCACGCCTGGTGCTCGATCGCGCCGAAGATCATGTCTCGCAGCAGTTCCACGGAGACGTCGTCGCGGAAGTCTCCGCAGGCGACGGCGTCGCGCAACACCTGGCTGACGACACCGGTGAAGCGCCGGTTGAGCTGCTGGATCGTGCTCGACCGGAACTCCGGATCGGGACGGAGCTCGTTGAGGATGTAGCGGGTCAGCGTCGGCTCACGGCGCACCACCTCGACGGCATAGCGCACGACGTACCGCAGTTGTTCGTAGGTGCCCTTCTGCTGGGTGACACCGGGCTCGAGGGCGACGAGGATCTCGTCGAACCACGTCTCGGCGACCCGGACGAGCAGCTCGCGCTTGGTGGGAAAGTACCGGTAGACGGTGGCCTCGGAGACGCCGCACCGACGCGCCACCTCCGCCGGCAGGAACCGCTCGTAGCCGACCTCGGCGAGCAACTCGCGCGATGCGGTGACGAGCTCCGCGATGCGCTCGTCGGGTCGCAGCCGGGCGCGGGTCATGCCACCGAGATCCCGCCGTTGACGCTGATCACCTGACCGGTGATCCGCGCGGAGTCCGGCCCGGCCAGGAACGCGATCAATGCGGCCAGGTCGTCGGCCTCGGTCAGGCCGAGGTGGGCCTGCGTCTTGGCCTTCTCGAACAGCTTTTTCGAGAAGCCCCCGCTCATCGCCCGCTCCCCCGTGATCGTGCCCTCGATCAGCGAGGGCGTCACCGCGTTGACCCGAATGCCGTCGCGCTTGGCTTCGACGGCCAGGGTCCGGGTGAACGTGACGATCGCGGCCATCGCGGAGCCGATCACGACCTCCCCGGGCGTCGGCACCTTGGCCGCGTCCGACGCGATGTTGACGATCGAACCGGAGCCCTGCTCGGCGAGGCAGGGGAGCACCGCCCGGCACATGTGCATCGGTGCCAGCGCCTGGTCGGTGAGCATCGCGCCGATCTCTTCGACCGGGACGTCACGGAACAGGCCGGGAACATAGAAAGCGGTCGTGGAGTTGACCAACACATCGACCCCACCGAGCAGGTCCCGGGCCGAGGTGGACGCGGCGACCGCCTGAGCCGGATCGTTCGCGTCACCGGCCACGAAGTGCACGTCGCAGGCGGGTGCTGCTGCGCGGACCGCGGCGCAGGCCTCCTTGCCGCGTTCGGCATTGCGCCCGATCAGTGCGATCCGGGTGTCACCGGCCGCGGCGAGACGATGCGCGGTGGCCAGGCCGACTCCCGACGTTCCCCCCGTGATGATCACAGCCCGGCCCGCGTGGTCCCCGCTCATCGAGGTCCTCCCATGGTCAGAGTCAGGTCACATGTGTTGCACGATCGCGCGGGCTCCCGTGCGTCCGTTGTGGTCTCTCCCGCGCCGACGGCAGCCCGTCCGGCTCCGTCGCGGGCGAGCAGCGCCGCACCGTAGGCGCCGATGATCTGTGGCGACTCCGGAACCGTGACCTCGGCCTGCATTCCCTCGGCCAAGAAGTGCGCGGCGGCCGCGTTCCGGGCCACCCCACCGGTCATCACGATCGGCGATCGACGCCCGACCTGCGCGATCAGCCCAACCGTGCGGGTCGCGACGGCGCGGTGCACCGAGGCGGCGATGTCTTCGCGGCGCTCGCCCTGCGCCAGCATCGAGATCAACTCGGTCTCTGCGAACGTGGCGCACATGCTCGAGACCTCGAGATCCTTGTCGCCCTGCAGCGCCAGGCCGGCCAGTTCGTCGATCTCGCACTCGATGGCCCGGGCCAGCACCTCGAAGAACCGGCCGGTGCCGCTGGCGCACCGGTCGTTCATCGCGAAATTGTCCACGATGCCCTCGTCGTCGAGGGCGATCGCCTTGCTGTCCTGCCCCCCGATGTCGACCACCAAGCGGGTTCCGGGGCACATCGCCGCGGCGCCACGGCCGTGACAGGTGATCTCGGTGAACGTGCGATCGATGTCTTCCACGAGTCGCCGGCCGTAGCCGGTGGCGATCGACGCCGTCACGTCGCCCCGATGGAGCCCGGCGGTGTCCAGTGCCGTCGTCATGGCCTGGGCACAACCCTTGCGGCTCACCGCGCCCATCTGGACGACCTCGGCCGCCTCGATAGCTCCTCCCTCGTCCAGGACGACGACCTTTGCCGTGGTCGAGCCGAGGTCGACGCCCAGATAGTGGGCGGTCATACTCGGGCCCGGCGTACATCAATCCCCTCGAGCATCGCCTCCAGCCTGCTCTCCAGGACCTCGTCCTTATAGAACGACGCGTCGGCGATGTCACCCTCGAAGAACAGCGTCGCCAGGCCCTTCTCCTGCGCGCCCTTGGCGACGATCCGCTGCGGGTTGGTGAACGCCCGGCAGGTACGCGTCGAGTGGAAGACGATGCCGTCGACGTTGTAGAAGTCGCAGTCGCGAAGAACCAACTCCTCGATCGTCTTCGTGGAGTGGTTCATCGGGCAGAGCAGGTTGTTCTGTGCTTGTCCCAGCAGGACGTCGCCCTCGGGGTCGATCAGCTGGGGCTCCTGCCAGAACGCGTGGTGGGTGTACCGCCCGGCCACCACCGCGACGTCGTGCGCGGCGAACTTGCGCGACAGCAGGCCCAGGTGGTTCCAGTTCATGAACCCGTCGAAGTACACCCGGTACCGCTCGCTGGTGACCGATCCGACGCCGTCAGCGACACGCTGCTTCACCTCCGCCAGAACCGCCGTGTAGAAGTCCACCAGGTCCTGGTTCGCGGGCAGGAAGTTGATGTGTGCGACGTTGCCGATCCAGTCCCAGAACGTCGCCGGCGCCGGCAGGTGCCGGCACAACTTCATGGCCTCCTGCCGCAGCTCCGAGGCCTTCTTGATGTAGGCCATGTTCTGCCGGTAGGCGTCCCAATCGAACGGCTTCCCGGTGATCGACTCCAGGAACGGGACGAGCTCGCGCAGCTGGTCGGCGACATAGTGCGACGACCGTTCCCACTCCTCACCGACCATGTAGCCCTCGCCAGGATGGTTGCTCCAGAAGAACGGCATCGAGACGTTGAAGATCGGCACGTCCTTGCCGAACACACGGAACGAGATGTCGTCCCACTGCTGGCCCGTGCTGCATCCGGCGTAGGCGTTGACGAACACGTCCGGAGTCGGCAGCCGGCTGGCCAGCTCCTCCTGCTCCGGCAGCCCCACCATCCCCGGCCCGTTGGCCGACCCGGCCGAGCGCTTCTGGCTCAGCACGGCGGCCCCGAGGTGGGTGCGGGCGTAGGAGCACAGCTCCCCGACATAGCCGTACTCGGAGCCCGCGAGCTGCGCCGGACCCTCCAGATGCTGGGCTGCCAGCCGGGCGGAGAACGCCTCCCCGTGACACCACGCCATCCCGGCGGCCTGAAAGATCGGGTTGAGGGCCGAGCCGTTGTACCAGACCACCTTCTGCCCGCGTTCGCGCGCGAGAAACACATCTTCCCAGTAGTCGGCGACCATCTTGCCGCCAGCCTTGTTGATCGCCAGACGGTTGAGCTTGTCGGTCGCAGCGGCGGTCATCGGGTCACCTCCAGTGTGCGGTGCGGCGGGGTGGAGCGATGGATGCGCTCCAGGAGAGCCTCGACCCGGGTCTGCACGGTCTCCACCGGCAGCCCCTCGTGCTCGGTCTCGAGCAACAGGTGCGGGATGCCCTGCTCGTTCAGACGCTTGCGCAGCTCCGGGTAATACAGCATGTGCGGCTCACAGAACCGCACCATCAACACGATCACGCCCTGCGCGCCCGATGCCTCCACGACCCGCACCAGTTCGTCTTCCCAATCGCTCTCGTGCTTGACCCGTGTGGGACAGGGCAGCGTCGCGTCCCGGTCCAGATACCGCTGGGCCAGTGCTTCGACCGGATCCCCGCCCTCGGGGACGTCCGTGGTGATGTACCGGGTGCCGGTGAACAGGTCGTCATCGACGACGATGGCCCCGCACTCCTCGATCGCAGCCAGCAGTTCCGGCCGCGGGGCGTGACAGAGGTGCCCGGACAGGTGCAGCCGAACGCGATCGTCACGCGGCACCTCTGCCAGACCGTCGACAACCTGGCGCAACAAGGCGCTGTGCTCCTCCTTGTCCATGACCATCGAGGACTTCACCAGAGCCTGCATCTGTCCTGAGGTCAGCGCTGCGTTGCCGGCTCGCCGAGCTGCGAAGACCTCGCGCAGAAGAGCGCGGTTCTTGTTGAAGATCGCGATCGACCGAGCCAGCGCCG
Organism: Pseudonocardia sp. KRD291; assembly: GCF_019263595.1. Lineage (GTDB taxonomy): Bacteria > Actinomycetota > Actinomycetes > Mycobacteriales > Pseudonocardiaceae > Pseudonocardia. The sequence continues at coordinate 14,282 of NZ_JADQDD010000021.1, forward strand.
CGTCAGTGACCGGCTCCCCACCAGACGACTCATCTCCTCGATGAAGGACTGCATCATCGAGCATGCCTTCTCGGGGGTCCACTTGTCCGTCAACGACGTGGGCAGCTGACCGAAGTACACCGGAGTATCCGGCACCTCTGATCGGACGACGTCGACTGCACCCAGCAGCTGGGTGCAGTGGTCGGCGAGGAAGAAGCCGTCGTAGCCGTTCAGCATGCCCTTGGCGGCCTGGTCGGCGATATTGCGGGTGTAGCCGCAGTAGAACTCGGCCAGCAGATTGCGTCCCAGGCTGTCCGGCTCGCGGTTCTCCTGGAGCAGTACCGGAAGCGCACCACCGGCGTGCACGATCTCCGCAGGACAGTTCATCGGGAAGGCCCCCAGAGCCTTACGCCCGGTTGCCTGCTTCCAGCGCGCCACATACGCGTCCGGATCGTCCGCGACCACGGTCAACTCGGCGAGAGCGTCCGCAGCGGAGGCAGAACGTTCGCTCATGAGCAGCCCTTTCGACGCACGGTTCGTCATCACGAGCGACGGTAGCTGAGTCAGACTCAGTAGACAAGACCCAGCTGAGTCCTACTCAGTAGGACAGCGGGACCGAACCGGTTGGGGCGCGCTCCCGTCCGGCACCGCTCGAGGCACCGGCGCCGGGCTGCCCCGGAGCAGGACTGGACGCGGTTCGGGGCGCGCCGAGCAACCAGTCCAACGTGGATCCGACGGCCCTACGGTCACGCAGACACGCCGGACGCTTCTCCACACGCTCTCGGCTCAGTCGCTGCGCCCGTCCGCCGTCCAACCCGGTCCGTCGAGCTGCTCGATCTCCCGGTCCGGGTGCAGCCCCGGTACTCCGACCCGAATCCTGCCGACCTCGGTGAACGTCGTGAAGAAGATGGTCGTGAGGTCGGACCCGCCGAAGCAGAAGTTGGTCACCGGGACCCGTGGTAGCTCCAGCGTGGCCAGATGCGTGCCGTCGGGCGCGATGACCCAGATCCCGCCCGGGCCGGTGCACCAGATGTTGCCGAGTGCGTCGAGTTTCATTCCGTCCGGATGACCGGGCCGGTCGGCCGGCATCGTGATGACGGTCCGGTCGGAGTCCAGGTCGAGGCGGGCGCCCGCGACACTCCACGAGTCGACCGAGAAGGCCCGGACGTGCATCCGGTTCGTGTCGTTGATGTAGAGCGTCTGCTCGTCCGGAGAGAACGCCAGCCCGTTGGGCATGTTGAAGTCCCGGGTGACCAGGTTGATCCGGCTCAGGTCGGGAGCGACCCGGTAGACCCCGGCGAAGTCGAGATCGGTGTCGACCTCGAAGGTCAGCGGGTCGGTGAACCAGATCGACCCGTCCGACCGCACCACGACATCGTTCGGACGGTTGAGCGCCAGTCCTCGGTAGTTGTCGGCGACGACGGTGACCGAGCCGTCCGCTTCCTCCCTGCTCACTCGTCGGGTGGCGTGCTCACACGACACCAGCCTGCCCTGCCGATCCCGGGTGGAGCCGTTGGCGTCGTGCGTTCCGGTGCGGGCCACCGTTACCCCGCCCACCTCGGTCCACCGGTAGCGAACGGCGTTGCCGCTGTCGTTGAAGCTCAGGGCTTGCTGATCCGGCAGCCAGACGGGCCCCTCTGCCACGCCGAGCATCGCTCCGCCCTCGGCGAAGGCCCCGTAACCGGACCCGAGCCACTCGACCTCGGCTCCCGCCTGGAGCAGCTGCCCGTCCACCGTGCTCGTCATCGAGCCGTCCTCTCGTCGATCCCTGCGGTCGTACCCGGCAAGGCGAAGCAAGGCACGCGGATACAACGCTAAGACCTCGGCCTACGGCTAACAAGTGATTGTTCGCCCACTGCCGGCGGCTGACCACCCGGGTCCGTGACAGGATGGAATCCACAGTTGAGAGAGGGGGTCGGCCGGAGTGGCGACCACACGCGGTGAACGGCGCGCCCGCGGCTCAGGCCCGGTCTCCGCCGAACAGATCGAAGAGCAGGCGATCCTGCTCTTCGCGGAGAAGACCTACCCGGTGATCGGCATGCGGGACATCGGCGACGCGGTCGGCCTGCTGCCCGGCAGTCTCTACGTGCACATCAGTGGGAAGGAGGACCTCCTGCTGCGCATCGTCGAGAAAGGCATTCAGAACTATCTGGACGCCATCGGCCCCGCCGCTGACGCCCGCGGAACGGCCGGGGACAGGCTGCGGGCCGCCTTCACCGCGCATTTCGAGGTGCTGAGCCGTAGCCGTGAACAGACCCGGGTCGCCTTCTTCCAATGGGGTTACCTGTCCCCGGAGAAGCAGGGCCGCGTGATCGCCATGCGACAGCGGTACGAGGACCTCTTCGTCGACATCGTGCGGGACGGCGTCCGCACCGGCGAGTTCCGCCAGCTACGGAGTCCCCGCGTGACCGTGCTCGCCTTCATCGGCATGCTGAACAACGCCACCGAGTGGTTCCGGCCGGACGGTCGACTCTCGGCGGTCGAGGTCGCCGACGAGGTCGCCGACGCCGCGCTGAAGGGCATCCAGGCCTGACCGGCAAGGGTTGACCGGCGCGGTCGCCCTAGATAATCCTACGAACAACTATTTGTTCGGAGGTATCTTGGCCGTCCCACAGCACACGACGCCCACCGAAGCGGAAGGCGCCCACCGGCTCGCGGCCGATACGCGGCTGCTCCGCGGCACGGGGCCGGGCTTCGGCCCGCTCGTCTCCCGCTTCCCCGAGGGTCAGCGCACTCTCCTCCATGTGCTGCGCGCCCAGGCCGAGGACGTCCCGGACCGGGACTGGCTGGTGTTCGACGGGAAGGACCGGCTGACCTTCCGGGAGGCGGACGACCGTTCGCGCCGGGTCGCCGCCGCCCTTGTCGCCCGCGGCGTCGCCGGTGGGCGGGTCGCCCTGCTGCTCCGGAACCAGATCGAGTTCATGCCGCTGTTCCTGGGCACCCTCGCCGCGGGCGGGGTGGCCGCGCCGATGAACCCCGAGCTGCGCGGCCGACTGCTGGCTCTGCTCCTGCAACGTTGCGACCCCGAGGTGCTCGCGGTCCGCACCGACCTGCTCCCCCGGCTCGAGGAGCTGCCCTCACTGGGCGACGTACAGCTCGTCGTCGCCTGCGGCGAGGGAGATGTGCCGACGGACGTACACGGCGTGCCGGTGGTCGCGTTCGCCGACATGGTGACGGCGTACCCGGCGGCGGCCGCCCCGCAGACTCTTCCCCGACCTTCCGATCTCGCGGTCCTCATGTTCACCTCGGGCACCAGCGGTGGATCGAAGGCGGCCATGTGGCCGCACCACTATCTCTATCTCGCCTCCGCGGCCGCCTCCGACACGCTCGGGCACACACCCGAGGACGTGCTGAGCACCCCGCTGCAGATGTGCCACATCGCCGGGCTCCAGGTCTTCGCCAACTCGGCCCTGCACGTCGGGTGCACGGCTCACCTGAAGAGCAGTTTCTCGGCCCGGACGTGGTGGCATGAGATCGCCGACGACGGCGCGACGTTCGCCATGCTGATGGGCCAGATGGCCGCAATGATCCTGGAGGCCGTCCCCGAGGCTCCGGACCACCGGCTCTCGCACGTCTACGTCCTCCCCCAGCCGCTGGGCCGGGTGGAGTTCGAGCGCCGCTACCGGACCAGCGTGATCTGGCAGGGGTGGGGGATGACCGAGATCTTCCCGCACCTCCCGCGCAAGCAGCGGATCGAGGACGTCCCCCCGGACACGATCGGACCGGCACCGTCCTGGGTCGACCACGGGGTCGTGGACGAGTCCGACCGAATGCTCGCACCCGGCGAGCTGGGTGAGCTGGTCTATCGGCCGCTGATTCCCGATGCGATGGCCCGGGGCTACTTCGAGGACCCCGAGACGACCAACCACGCCTTCCGCAACTTCATGTTCCACACCGGGGACCTGGGTTACTACGACTCCGACGGCCGAGTGCACTTCGTCATGCGCAACCAGGACGGCATCCGGCGACGGGGGGAGAACATCTCGGCCGTCGAGCTCGAGAACATCGTGCTCGGCCACCCCGCGGTGACCGACGCTGCCGCCTACGCCGTGCCCGCCGAGATGGGCGAGCACGAGGTCAAGCTGGATCTCGTCGTGCGGGACGGGACCGAGCTCGACGACCTGCACGCGTGGTTGCGCGACCAGCTCCCCCGGTTCATGGTCCCCCGCTACCTCGAGTCCCGCGGGGAACTTCCGCGGACACCCAGCCAGCGGGTGGAGAAGTACAAGCTCGCAGCCGACGGGGTGGATCGGCCGGCCGTGCGGGAGTACGACCTCCGGCGACGATGACCGGGTGCGGGGGCAGCCGGAGGGGCCACCACCGCACCCGTCACCGGCGACGGCGGATGGCGAGAGCGGTCAGGACCACCGCCGACGACACGACCGTGACGACCGCACCGAGCGCGGCGAGGGTGGGATAGGTGCCGTTCTGGAAGAGCCCGAGGATCACGAACCCGACGACCGGCGTCCGGGTGCTGGCGAGGATCGCCGAGGCCGTGATGTCGCCGACCACCAGGACGAACAGGAACACCCAGCCGGCGAGCAGCCCGCGTGTCATGAGTGGAGCGGAGATCCGGCGAAGCGTGCCGGCCGGTCCCTCACCGGCGACCAGTGACGCCTCGGTGAGCTCGCGCCCCACCGTGGCGAACGCGGACTGCGCGCTCAGGGTCGCCTGCGGCAGATAGAGCACGAGGTACGCCAACACCAGCAGGAGCAGCGAGCCGCCCAGCGCGAACGGGGGCCCCGCGAACGCGGCGACCAGCGCGACGGCGATCACGACGTGGGACAGCGCGCCCGGCAGCTTCGTCGTCGCATCGAGCACCCGCCCCCATCCGCCGCCTCGCCCGATGCGCCACGCGAGGAGCAGGGCGACCGCCATCCCGACGGTGGCGCACAGCAGACCGAGGACGAGGCTGTTGCGCAATCCGGCGAGGGTCGCCCCGGCCGAGCCGAACACGTCGGCGTAGTTCTCGAGCGACAACGGGCCGGTGAGCCGGCCGGACCAGAACCCCTGTAGCGAGACGATCACGAGCGCACCGAACGGCAGGACTGCGGCCACCAGCAGGTAGCCGACCATCCCCGCCCGTGCGAGGACGGTGGCCGTACGCCCGAGGGCGATGCGGCGATCCCCCGACGAACGGCCTCCGATGGTCGCGAACCGGCCTCCGCGCAGCACCCGGGCGTTGACGGTCCAGGCCACGCCCAGGACGAGCAGCACGACGACCGAGAGCACGATCGCCTCCGGCAGGCGGGGCGGGAAATCGGTGGTCAGGAGGCGGACGATCTCCACGCTGAGGATGTCGATGCGGGCCTGGGTACCGATGATGAGCGGCACGCTGAACAAGGCGATCCCGTACACCAGTGCGAGCAGCGCCCCCGACAGGATCGCGGGCCGGATCACCGGGAGCGTCACCTCGACGAGGGTGCGCCAGGGCCCGCGCCCGCTGACACGGGCAGCCTCCTCCAGCGCCGGGTCGAGGTCCGACAACGCCGCCGAGACCGGCAGGTAGACCTGGGGAACGAGGTAGAGGGTGTAGACACCGATCAGACCGGGCCAGCTGAACACGTCGAGGACGATCGGCAGGCCCAGTTCGCGCAGCGCGACGTTGACGAAGCCCGCCTTCGGCGACGCGAGCAGGACCCAGCCGATCGCGCCCGCGATGGACGGCACGAGTAGCGACACCACGGGCAGGACGCCGGCGAGCCAGCCGAGTCGTGCGGTCGTGCGCTCGCTCAGCCAGGCGAAGAGCGCCGCGATCACGACCGCCAGGCTGGTGCTCACCACGAGCACGAGAGCCGTGCTTCCCAACATCGGCAGGAGGTTCGAGGATCGCAGCACGTCGAGGGCGGCGGCACCGAAGGTCGGGCCGTCGGCCGCGATGCCGCCCACGGTGCGCACCAGGGGATATCCGACGAGCACGACGGTCAGTAGCCCGAGGACCCCGACCGCGATCGCGAACGGGGAGCGGACCCGTGTCACGACGGGGACCCGGACGCGGCGAGCACGCGGACGGCGTCGGCGGGAACTCCCACCTCGACCTCGGCGCCGACGTCTGGCCCGGTCGCGCCGAGGGTCCGTACCCGGACCCGCACACCTCCCGGCAGGACGACCGTGTGCTCCGAGACCGACCCGAGGAAGACGGTGCCCGCCACGGTTCCCGTCCAGCGGTTGAGCACAGCGGGTGGCGGGTCGAAGCACCACGTCTCGGGCCTGCTGAAGGCGACCACGGGGGTGCCCTCCGCGATCTCCGGCATGGCCCGGCCGACGACATCTCCGGCGTCCGAGGTGACGATGTCACCGCGCGCCACGCCGCTGATCTCGTTGCCGGCGCCCATGAACCGGGCCACCCCGGCGTCGGTGGGCCGGAGATAGACCTCGGCGGGCGATCCCGACTGCGCGATTCGCCCTTCCCGCAGCACGAGCAGCCGGGTGGCCAGGGTGAGGGCCTCCTCCTGGTCGTGGGTGACGTAGACGGCCGTGAAGCCGATCTCGGCGTGCAGCCGGCGGATCTCGGCGCGCAGTTGTTCGCGGACTCTGGCGTCGACGTTGGACAGGGGTTCGTCGAACAGGACGATCCCGTCCCCTGCCACGAGCGACCGCGCGAGCGCGACACGCTGCTGCTGGCCGCCGCTCAACGCGCCCGGATACTGCCCCGCCAGCGCGCCGACACCGACCGCGTCGAGCACCGTGCGGACGCGGTCGGCCCGCTCGGGCCGGTCGATCCGCCTCGTGGTGAGTGGATACTCCACGTTCTGCGCGACGGTCTTGTGCGGCCACAGCGCATAGGACTGGAACATCATCGACAGACCGCGGCGTTCGGTCGGGACACGAACCCGCGCCGCCGAATCCTCGACCGGGCGGCCGTCGAGCTCGATCCTGCCCGCCTGGACGTCTTCGAGGCCGGCGAGAGACCGCAGCAGGGTCGTCTTCCCGCAGCCGCTGGGGCCGAGCAGCACGAGGAACTCGCCGGCGTCGACATCGAGGGTGAGGTCGTCGACGGCGCGCACGGTCGTGCCGTCCCGCCGCGTGTAGGTCTTCGTCAGCCCGTGGACGGCGATGCGCGTGGATGGGGCCCCGCCCCGGGGCTCGGCCTCATCGGGGCGGGGCTCCACGGCGGTTGCCGCCATCAGGCCAGCCCCAGCTCGGAGAGCAAGCCGTCCTCGACCGCGGGGAGCTCGCGGATCGCGGGGTCGACGTACCCGGCCGGGAGGGCCTTCGTCTGCCCGATGGTGCCGATCGGCGACGATCCGGTGGACCCGTTGAAGGCCTCCTGCCCGGCGTCGGTGAACAGGAAGTCGTAGAGCAGCTTCGCGGCGTTCGGGCTTGCACCGCCGGCCGAGACGAGGGTCGTGAACTCGTTGCCCGTCGTCGGTTCCGGCACCACGAAGTCGATCGGCGCACCCTTGTCCTGGAGGGGGGCGACGACGGACCGGACGTCGGGGAAGGCGAGCGCCGCCTCCCCGGCCGCGAGCTGCTGGGTTCCCGGGACCATGCTGTCGACCACGGTCGGCTGCTGCCCCGCGAGCCGGGTGAGGAAGTCCGGCGCGACCTTCTCGTCGAGCACCCGCGCCAGCGCCACGTACGACGGGACGTTGCGCGGGTCGCCCAGGAGGATCTTGCCCCGGTACTCGGGCGCGAGCGCGTCCTCCCAGGTCTTCGGCGGGTTCTGCACCTCGGTGGTGTTGTAGCCGATGCCGAGCACGTTCACCCCCGTCACCGCGGCACCGTCGGTGAAGAACCGGTCGGGCAACCGCTGCAGGTTCGGCAACGCGGCCTTGTCGAACTTCTCGAACCATTTCTGCTCGACGCCCTGGTCGACGAAGTTCGGGTCCGCCAGTGTCACCAGGCCGGCGGTGACGGCGCCGGCTTGGCGCTCCTGCGCGTACCGGGTGCCGAGCGGCCCGGTCGCGAGCCGCAGGGACTCGACCTTCACCCCGGGGTACTGCTGCTGGAACGCCGCCACCACCGCGTCGTTGAGGCCGGGGTCCTGGGAGCTGTACCAGGTCAGCGCCGGCTCGTTCTTCGCCTGCTCGTAGACGGGTTGCAGTCCTGCGGGGATCGGTGTGGGTGCGGCGGTGCCGCCCCCGGGTGCGGCACCGCAGGCGCCGAGAAGCGCGGCCGCGGTGATGATCCCGAGGCCCTTGAGCAGTCGCCTCATCGCGACCGCCTCCTTCCGTTCAGCCGGTGGTGTCCCGTTCAGCTGGTGATGTCGAGGAGCTTCGCGATCTCCTCGTCGGAGAACCCGCTCTCCCGGAGGACGCCCTCGGAGTGCTCACCGAGCCGAGGGGGACGCCCCCGGGCGGTCCCGGGGTCGTCGATGGGCAGCCGCACCATCGGCAGGGCGGGAGGCTCCCCTGCGGCCTGCTCCGCCTCGAGGACGGTCCCGCGGTCCACTGCGACCGGGTGGTCGACCGCCTCCCGGAGGTCGTGCACCGGGCCGACCGGGATCGCGGCCTCACGGAGCACCGAGAGGCAGCGCTCGGTGGTGAAGGTTCCGACGCAGGCCTGGATGATCTCGTGCAGTACCTCCCGGTTGCGTACCCGGGCGGCCGAGCCGGCGAACCGCTCGTCCACGAGCAGCTCGGGTACGCCGAGGGCTCGGCACAGTCTGCGGAACAGGCCGTCGTTGCCCGCGGCGATCATCACCCAGCCGTCGTCGGTCTCGAAGCACTCGTAGGGCGCGGTGATCGGCGACGCCGAGCCCAGCGGGCCGGGTGTCTTCCCCGTCGCGTACATACCGATGATCTGGTGGCAGAGCAGCGCGTAGCCGCTGTCGACGAGCGTCGCCTCGACGTGCTCCCCGACGCCGGTGAGATCCCGGCGGCGCAGAGCCGCCATGATCGCCATGGCGGCCCACATGCCGGTGGTGAGGTCCGTGAGCGACGGCGCGACGCGGACCGGTGCTCCACCCGGCTGCCCGGTCATGCTCATCATCCCGGTGAAGGCCTGGATCAGCGGGTCGTATCCGGGCAGGCCCGCGGCAGCGCCGGAGGCGCCGAAGGCGGAGACCGAGCAGTAGACCGCCCGCGGGTTACGCCCGTGCACGTCCGCCCACCCCAGCCCGAGCTTGTCCGCCGCACCGGGTCGATAGCTCTGCACGACGACGTCCGCCGTCTCGGCGAGACGGAGGAATGCCTCCCGGCCCGCCGGGTCCTTCAGGTCCAGCACGATGCTCCGCTTGTTGCCGTTCACCGCGTGGAAGACCGCGCTCTCCGACTCCGCGCCGGTGATCCGGTGGGGGGGCATGCTCCGCGCGTCGTCGCCACCGCCCGGGCGCTCCACCTTGATCACCTCGGCGCCGAGATCGGCCAGGATCATCGCGCTGTAGGGCCCGGCGATGGTGGTCGTCAGCTCGAGGACCCGGACGCCCTTGTACGTATCAGCGCTGCTCACCACTCGGGCCCGCCTTCCACCCCACAGGGGCGCCGCTTCCTGCTTGGACCCGGTAGTTCCGGGCGATCCGCACGCTACGACGCGGGAAAGACATAAGCAAACATTTGTTTTCTACGGCGCTGCGAGGCCCGGCAGTCCGTCCCGGACGGCCTGGAGCGTTGACACGCTGCCGCGGAAACTTCTACGCTCGCCTACAACAAACGATTGTTTCCGAGCGCCCGTAGGATTCCGGCGTCGGGCGGTTCGAGGTACGTCCTGCCGGTGGGCGCCCACTGTCCGGGCGACAGCACGAGTGACCTCCGCCGGCACCGCAGCCGGCAGGAAAGAGGCCGTCGAGAATGGGCAGGAGTACCCGACGACCTGCGACGGAGCGCCGTTCCGCCCTCGAAGCCCGACACCCCGCCTGGATACCTCGTACCACCGCGATGCTCCTCGACGACGTCGCATCCGCCCATCCGTCCCGGCCACTCCTCCTCGAGGACGGGACCCCGATCACCTACGCCCGGATGTCGAGGTGGTCGAGCCGGCTGGCGGCCGGTCTGGCGGCGATCGGCGTGCGAGCGGGAGACCACGTCGCCGTCGACCTGCCGAACCGTCACGAGACCGTCGCGCTGCGGTTCGCACTCGCGCGGGTCGGAGCCGTCACGGTCTCGGTCAACACCCAGCTCCGTCACGAGGAGCTGCGCTACGTCCTCGCCCAGTCCGACGCGCGGCTCCTGGTGACGGCCGACCGGTTCCGGAGCGTCGACTACCTCGACGGCCTCGACCACATCGCGCCCGGCTGGGACCGGCGACCGGAAGGCCGTGCAGGAGAGGGCCACCTTCCGCAGTTGCGCGACGTCGTGGTCCTCGGCGCCTCGGGACCGCCGTCGCGCGGGGTGCCCTTCGCCCGGCTCGAGAGCCACCCTCCCGGGCGGACGGACCCGGTGGATCCTCGGGCCGTGTCGGACATCCTCTACACCTCCGGCACGACGGGCACACCGAAAGGAGTTCAGCTCACCCACGACGGGCTCCTCCGCACGGCCTACTCCAGCGCGCTCGCGCGCGCCTTCGACGACGGCTGGCGGCTGCTCTTCGCGCTGCCGCTGCATCACGTGTTCGGCTACGTCGAGGGGTTGCTGGCCGCACTCTTCGTCGGTGGTGCCATCCGCGTCCACAGCACGTTCGACGCCACGCAGACCCTGAACGACGTGGGCCGTCACAGGATCGACGAGCTGATCTGCATCCCCTCGATGACCGCGGACCTCATCGCGGAGGCGCGGCCGGGACGTTACGACCTCGCGACGCTGCACACCGTCTTCTCCTCCGGCGGACCGCACCGCTCCCCCATGTGGGCCGAGATGCGCGACGTCCTCGGTGCCGCCGAGGTCTTCACGGCCTACGGTCAGACCGAGACCACGGCGTCCACCGTGTGCACGCGTCCCGGGGATCCGACGGAGCGGCTGATCTCGACCAACGGCGCACCGAAGCCGGCGGGAATCGCCGGGGACCCCGCGCTCGCAGGCCTGATCGCGGAGTACACGGCGCTCGACCCCGCCACCGGCGCGACCCTGCCGCCCGGCGAGGTCGGCGAGCTGGTCGTTCGCGGCGTGGCGCTCACACGCGGCTACTACAACAAGCCCGCCGAGACCGCCGCGGCCTTCACCGCCGACGGCCGGCTCCGCACCGGGGATCTCGGAATGATCGACGAGCAGGGCTACCTCGTCCTCGCCGGACGGATCACCGACGCGTACCGCTGCGGCGGGGAGATCGTGATGCCCGTCGAGGTCGAGCAGGTCCTCGCGTCACACCCGGGGGTGGCCGACGCCTACGTGGTGGGTGTCCCGGACGAGCGGATGGGCGAGATCGGGTGCGCGTGGGTGGTCCCCCGTGACGACGCGGCACCGCCGACCGAGGAGGACCTGGCAGAGCATTGCAGCACCCGGCTCGCCCGTTTCAAGGTGCCGGCGGCGGTGCTGTACTGCGGGGCCGACGAGCTGCCGAGGACCTCGACCGGAAAGGTGCGCAAGCACCTGCTCACCCAGCGCGCGTCGGCCCGACTGGGAGAAGATCGCCCGTCTCAGCCGAACCGCTCCCGCAGCGCGCGCTTCAGCACCTTGCCGTAGGCGTTGCGGGGCAGCTCGTCGACCCAGATCACCCGCTTGGGCACACGGTAGCCCGCCAGCCTCTCCCGGCACGCGGTGATGATCACGGAGTCGTCACGCGCTTCCGCGCCCGCTTCCGGCGTCGGCACGACGACGGCCGTCACGGCCTCGCCCCAGATCCGGTCCGGCAGACCGATCACGGCGGCGTCGGCGACCTGCGGCAACGTGCCGAGGATGTCCTCGACCTCCCGTGCGTACACGTTGGATCCGCCGGTGACGATCATGTCCTTCTTACGGTCGACGATGTAGAGATGGCCGTCCTCGGTGAGATGACCGATGTCGCCGGTGTGGAGCCATCCCTCCGTCAAGGTCGCCGCAGTGGCCTCGGGCCGGTTCCAGTAGCCCGACATCGTCTGCGGCGCGCGAGCGAAGATCTCGCCGTCCTCTTCGGGCGGGAGCGTCGCGCCGTCGTCGTCGGCGATCCGGAGCTCGACGCCCGGCAGCACCCGGCCGGCCGAGCGCACCAGCGGCGACTCCGGGTCGGCCAGGGCGCGGCGGTGGTCCTCGGCGTCGAGCACCGTGAAGAACATCGGCGACTCCATCTGGGCGAAGGACTGGATCATCCGTGCCGCGAAGCGGTCGGTGCCCTCGCGCAGGGTGGCGGCGTCGATCGGGGAGCCGGCGTAGTAGATCCGCCGCAGGGTGTCGGGAGGCGTCCATCCTTCGGGCAGGGCATCGAGCAGCATCCGGACCATCGACGGGACGAGGAACATCCCGGAGACGCCGTGCCCGTCGATCAGGGACACCGTCCGGCCGGCGTCGTAGCTGCGGCACAGGAGGTTGTGTCCGCCGCGACCCAGGGTCGGCAGGAGCAGGAACCCTGCGCCGTGAGTGAGAGGGGCGACGTGCAGGATCACCTCGTCGTCGCCGAAGGCGAGAACCTCGTCGGTGCGATCGGAGACCCGCGCCCAGGAGCGGTGGGTGAGGACCACGGCCTTCGGAGCACCGGTCGTCCCGCTGGTGTACATCAAGCTGGCGGGGGACTCCGGGTCGCTCGCCACCGGCTCGTCGATCGGGGTGCCACGCCGGGCGAGATCGTCGACGGCCCCGTCGTCGGCGTCGAGCACCCTCAGGCCCTCGACCGCGCGCAGTTCGGGCACCCGGCCCAGGAACTCGGCCGACGTCACGAGCAGACGGCTCCCCGAATCGGCCAGCATGTGCAGGTAGTCCTCCCGGACGAGCCGGGTGTTCAGTGGCACCACGACCAGCCCGGCTGCACTCGCGGCGAGATAGGTCTCGACGTAGGCGTGCCCGTTGTGCAGGAGAAGTGCGACCCGGTCACCGACCTGCGGCCCGGCGTCCCGGAGTCCCCCGGCAATCGCAGCGACCCGCTCGACCAGGGCCGCGTACGTCACGGGGCCCGTGCGGTCGGTCGAGTCGAGGTCGGTGACGCAGTTCCGGTGCGGCGACCTGGCCGCGGTCGCCCAGAGGACCTGGGCCGCGGTCGGCGACGCGCCGTCCGGGGAGACCATCGTGCCGGATGCAGCCGGCGGCGCCGTTGCTTCGCTCATGCCGGAGACGCTAGAACGAGGCCTCGCGGCATGATATGGAGAAGCCACAGACCTAGCCGCTGCGTTTCAGAATATTTCCAAGGGTCGAGATGACTGCTTCAGCCGAGCTGCTCGAGGACGTCGCCTCCCGACTGGAGGAGCGGTTCGGCGAGCTCGTCGAGCGTCAGCTCGCCGTGCTGCGGGAGAACGCGGAGTACCGCCGGGTTCCCGAGGACGACCTGCGGCGTTCCTGCCATCGCAACGTCGCCCGTGTCCTGGCGACGCTCGGCCGCACGGACCTGCTCGCCGAGGTGGAGGAGGACGAGCGGGCGTCCGGGCAACGACGAGCACTACAGGGCATTCCTTCCGACAGCGTGGTCGAGGCCTACCGGGCCGTGCTCGCGGTGCTGCGGGACGCGTTCATCGAGGAAGCCACCGCGACCGGCGCGGACACCGCGACCGTCCTGGCAGGGACGACCCGGCTCTGGGACCTCACGGACCGCTTCTCCAGCGTCCTCGTCTCCGCTCGGCAGCAGGTCGAGATCGATGCCGCCCGGCGCGACGAGCGGCATCGGATCGCGCTTCTGCAACGCCTGCTCACCGGCGGTCTCGATCCTGCCGAACTGGCCACCGGCGGCGCGGTGCACGGCGTCCTGCCCGGATCCCGGTACTGGGTCGTCCGTGGCCGTGACCATCGGGCGGGGAGCGATTCGCTGCGGCTGGCCCGACACCTCGAACTCGGGGCGGGCGACGGCCGCCGCTCCCTCATCGCCCCACTCGACGAGGACGTGGCCGGCATCGCCACCGCGTCACCCCGCCCGCTCGACGGGGCTCTGGTCGCGGTCGCCGGACCGGTGGACCTCTCCGCCGTGCCGTCCGCGTTCGCGGAGGCCACACGCGTCCTCACCGTCGCGCTGCGGTACGGGCGGACCGGGCTGGTGGACAGCTCGTCGCTGTCGGTGCGGGTGGCGGTGGAACAGCAGGCCGAGCTGGGCGAACTCCTGCACCGCCGTTACCTCAGCCATCTCCTCGAGCGGGGCGCCGGCCACACCGACGTCCTCGACACCCTGACGGTCTGGCTACGCCAGCGCCGCTCGGTGGCCTCGACGGCCCGGACGCTGTCCGTCCACGAGAACACCGTCCGTTACCGTCTGGCCCGTTTCGCCGAACTCACCGGCGCCGACCTGGCCGACACGGACGTGCTCGTCGAGGTCTGGTGGGCACTCGAATACGCGAGCATCCAGCCCGGATGACCCGTACCGGACCTTCTCGACTACCCCAACATACAAACGATTGTTTAACATGGGCCGCCCGACTCCGGCCGGGCGGAGACAGCCGACAGGAGAGCGGAGCCCCATGACCCTCGAGCCGAGTCCGGCGCAGCCCCACGCGACCTCCGGACGCACCGCCCCGCGCGAACTGATCTTCGACGCGGCGACGCGGCTGTTCGGCGAACGCGGCTACACCGGCACGACGATGCGCGACATCGCCAAGGCCGTCGGCATCCTGCCCGGGAGCCTCTACGCCCACATCCACAGCAAGGACGCGGTGCTCCTGGAGATCATCGAGAGCGGCGTCGACCGGTTCAACGCCGCTGCGGACCGCGTCGAGGAACAGGCCCTACCCGCCGCGGACGCCCTGCAGGCCGTCATCCGGGAGCACCTGCGCATCGTCGCGGAGAACCCCCAGCGGACCCTGGTCGTCTTCCACCAGTGGCGCTTTCTCGACGAGCCGCATCGCAGCCGGCTGCGGACCAAGCGCCGACACTACGAGGAGTTCTTCAGCCACACCGTCCGCGCCGGCGTGGCCGACGGGGAGTTCGACGCCGGCCTCGACATCAAGGTGACCGTCCTCGGCGTCCTGGGCGCTCTGAACTGGACTCCGGAGTGGTACTCCGCCGAGGGCCCGGCCAGCCCGGACCAGATCGCCGATTCGCTCACAGCCTCCCTGCTCAGAGGGCTGCACCGGCGCGCCTGAGCGTCCCCGGTAGGACTTCTTGTGTCCCGCCGGACCATGCTGCTAGGTTAATAACAAACGATTGTTCAACCAGAAGGGCGACCCCAATGGCGCTGATCGCTCCGTCGTTCGACGACTACGCGACGAAGTACGACAACATCCGCCTCGAGCGCGACGACGCCGGCGTGCTCGAGGTGACCGTGCACTCCGAGGGCAAAAGTCTCGTCTGGACCGCGCAGGCCCACGACGAGCTCGCCTACGCCTTCACCGACATCGCCTGCGACGTCGAGAACAGGGCCGTCGTGCTGGCCGGGGCGGGCGACTCGTTCTGCTCGGAGATCGACTTCTCGACGTTCAACCTCAGCACCGCAACGGACTGGTCGCAGATCATCTTCGAGGGGCAGCGGCTCCTCCAGAACCTGATGGGCATCGACGTCCCGGTGATCGCCGCGATCAACGGCCCCGTGACGGTGCACGCCGAGATCCCGGTGCTGTCGGACATCACCATCGCGGCGAGCACCACGGTGTTCGGCGACAGCCCCCACTTCGCGAACGGGATCGTGCCCGGCGACGGCGCGCACACGTGCTGGATGCACGTGCTCGGACCGCAGCGGGGCCGCTACTTCCTGCTCACCGAGCAGACCCTCGACGCACAGAAGGCGCTCGAGTTCGGCGTGGTCAACGAGGTACTGCCGCCCGAGCAGGTCCTGCCCCGCGCCCGCGAGATCGCCGCCAGGATCGCCGCCAAGCCGGCGCTCGGCGCCCGCTACTCCCGGGTCCTCCTGACCCGCGAGATCAAGCGGCTCATCCACGAACAGCAGGCGCTCGGCCTCACTCACGAGGCCCTGGCCGCTCTGTCCCTCTGAGCGGCCCTTTACCCGACATCCATCCCGGAGAGCACGTTGAGCGAGCAGACCTTCAACCGGCTGCGGCACACCTTCGACGACTTCGCGGTCGGCGACACGGTGATCACCGCGGGCCGGACCGTCGACATCGGCGACATCACCACCTTCGCCGGGCTGACCGGCGATCATTACCCGCTGCATACCGACGAGGAGTTCTGCCGCTCCACGCCGTTCGGCGGCCGGATCGCACACGGACCGCTGACCTATGGCTTCGCCGTGGGGCTGGTGGGGTTGTCCGGCTTCCTGGGCGACGCCATCGTCGCCTTCGTCGAGTGTCAGGGCCTGCGGGCCCTGGCCCCCGTACGGCCCGGGGACACCGTGCACGTCCGCGCCGAGGTCACCGAGACCGTCCCCGGCCGCAAGCCCCACTACGGGACCTTGCACATCGACTACACCGTGATCAATCAGAAGGACGAGGAGGTCATGCGGTTCCGCATGGTTCTCCGCGCCCATCGCGAGACGCAGGAGGACAAGAGTGAGTGACACCGAGCCCGTCTTCATCGGCTTCGGCGAACAGCCGTCGGGCCGATACCCCAACCGGCCGTTCATGGGCGATCTTGTCCGCGTCGGGGCCGCCGCCGTCAAGGACGCGGATCTGACGATGGGTGAGATCGACACCATCCTGCTCATCCCCTGCCTGCACTCCCCCGCCGACCAGGCCGACCTGGTGTTCTCGCGGGTGGTGGAGGAACTGGGGCTGAACAAGAAGGTCAAGGCGCAGTACATGGTCCACTCCGGTGGGTCGACGAGCGACAACACGATCCGGACCGCGGCGGGCCTGATCGAGAGCGGGCAGGCGAAGAACGTCCTCGTGCTGCAGGCCGAGAAGTGGGGGTCGGCGCCGGTCAAGGAAATGATCGACATGTTGACCGCGAACGGCATCCCGCGGGAGTGGGAGAAGCAGTCGGGAGTGAGTTTCAACGCGGTCGGCGCGCTGATCCAGCAGCGCTACATGCACGAGAGCGGCTCCACCCCCGCGGACATGGCCTCGGTCTGCGTCGCGCTCCGGGACTGGGCGAACCTCAACCCGAACGCGATGTACAAGGACAAGAAGCTCACGGTCGAGCAGGTTCTCGGCTCAAAGATGGTCACGGACCCGATCCGTGCCTTCGAGTGCCCGATGCTGGCCGACGGCGCGTGCGCACTCGTCCTCACCAGCCGCGGGAACGCACGCAAGCTCGGCAAGGACCGCGTCGTGCGGATCGCGGGCGAGGGCGGATGCGTGTCGCACTACAGCATCGGCCAGGAGCGCGAGGTCGGGAAGCTCGGCTGGGAGATCGCCGGGCCCGCTGCCTACGAGGCGGCGGGCTGGGGCCCCGAGGACGCCGACATCGCCGAGATCTACGACTCCTACGCCGCCGTGCTGACCAGCGGCATCGAGGGCCTCGGGCTGGCGCCGAAGGGCGAGGCGGCCCGGATGTTCGCCCGCGGTGAGTTCTCACCGGGTGGCCGGCTGCCCACCAACACGAACGGCGGCCTGCTGTCCGCGGGCCACACCGGCGTCGGCGGCGGAACGGCGCTGCTCACCGAGGGCGTGCGTCAGCTCCTCGGGCGCGCCGGGCCGGAGCGCCAGGTCGAGGGCGCAACCCGCGCGGTCTGCGGTGGATCGGGCGGAACGTACATGGACTCGCAGGTCCTGCTGCTGGAAGGGGTCTCGGCATGAGCAGCTCGAACGACATCGGCATGGACGCACTGACCGAGCCGTACCGCGAGGCCCTGCGCCGCGGCGAATTCGTCGTCCAGCACTGCAAGGCATGCAACCGCGACATCATGTACCCGCGGCACCTCTGTCCGTTCTGCTACGAGGACGACCTCAGTTTCACGCCGGGGGCGACCACGGGCATCCTGCACAGCTTCGCGGTGCACCGGGTGGGGTCCCCGTCCGGGTTCGAGGACCAGCTGCCCTACGCCGTCGGGATCATCAAGCTCGAGGGCGACGTGCAGTTCCTGGCCCGGCTCTGGCCGGACGCCGAGGGTGACTGGGGTCAGTACGAGCTCGACGGCGAGGTCGTCTTCCGCGCAGCCGACGCGGACGAGATGGCCGAGCGCCCGGTGCCCTGGTTCGGGCTGCCTGCGTAGTTCACATTCTGCGACCGGGCGGGTTCCCGTCGGTGGGTAGGCCACGGCCAAGAGGAGATCCTGATGCGTGCGGTGGTGATCTCCGCTTTCGGCGGGCCCGAGGTTCTCGCGGTCGCCGAGGTGGAACCGCCGGTACCCGGTCCCGGCCAGGTGCGGGTGCAGGTGGCCGCGGCCGCGGTCAACCCCACGGATGCATTGCTCAGGAGCGGTGCGCAGCAGGCGTTCCTGGGTGACCTGCCAGGCCCGTACATCCCGGGCATGGACCTTGCCGGAGTGGTCGACCAGGTGGGCGAGGGCGTCACCGCGTTACACCCGGGCGACCGGGTGATGGGCGCCGTGTCGCCGTGGCGTCCGGCCGGCGGGGCACAGGCGGCGCTCGTGGCGCTCCCGGCGGCATCGCTCGTGGCGACGCCGGAGGGAATGAGCGACGAGGACGCCTGCACACTCCCGATGAACGGGCTGACCGTCCACAGTGCTCTATCAACGCTGGCGCTCGGACCCGGTGACACGATCGCCGTGTTCGGCGCGGCCGGCGCCATCGGTGGCATGTCCGTGCAGCAGGCGAAAGCGCGCGGGCTCAACGTCGTCGCGGTCGCGAGCGATGCGGACCGCGAGACGGTCGAGGCGATGGGCGCCGACCTGTTCGTCGCGCGTGGCGACGACGCCGCCCGGATCGTCCGGGACGAGACCCGCGGCGGGGTCGACGGGATCATCGACGCCGCAAAGCTGGGCCAGTCCATGCTGGCCGCGGCCCGGGACGAGGGACACGTCGTGACCCTCATGCCCTTCACCGGCGCCACCGAGCGCGGAATCGTGATCGATCGAGTGTTCGTCATCGACGACCTGGAGAAGGCCGAGGCGGTGGCCGAGGTGGGCGAGCTGGCGGCCCGTGGAGTCCTGACCCCCCGCGTCGCACAGGTTCTCGCCCCGGAGCAGGCCGGTGACGCCCACCGGATGCTCGGCCGGGGCGGCTTACGCGGCCGACCGGTCATCACGTTCTGACCCGGGCAGCACCACACCAGAGAAAGAGGAGAACAATGGGACAGCTCGACGGCAAGGTCGCCCTCATCACCGGCGCGGCGCGAGGGCAGGGCCGCTCGCATGCCCTCCGGCTCGCGCAGGAAGGCGCCGACATCATCGCGGTGGACATCTGCGCGCAGATCGAGTCGGTGTCCTTCCCGCTATCGTCGCCAGAAGACCTCGCCGAAACCCAGCGGCAGGTCGAGGCACTGGACCGGCGGATTGTCACCAGGCAGGCGGACGTCCGCGATCTCCCGCAGCTCAAGGCTGCGGTGTCCGCGGGTGTCGCCGAGCTGGGAGGGCTCGATATCGTCTCGGCGAACGCTGCCATCTTCGCCATCCATCCCGACGCGCAGCCCACCGATCCTGCGGTGCGGGCGGCGATCTGGAAGGACACGGTCGATGTCAACCTGACGGGTGCGTTCCACACGATCGAGGCGACGCTCCCGATCCTGGTCGAGCAGGGACGCGGCGGGGCGATCATCATCACCAGTTCGACCGCAGGACTCAAGGGCTCGACCTACAACGACCTCGGCCTGACCGCGTACACCGCGGCCAAGCACGGGCTGACCGGGGTGATGCGCGGCTACGCCAAGGACTACGCCCCGCACTCGATCCGGTTCAACACCGTGCACCCCACCGGCGTCCACACACCGATGGCGGAGAACGAGATCCTCGGCGGCCGCATCGAGCGGGACCCCGACCTGCTGAAGGTCATGGCGAACGCGCTCCCGGTCGACGCCGTCGATCCCATCGACATCAGCAACGCCGTGCTGTACCTCGCCGCCGACTCGGGGCGGTACGTCACCGGCGTGTCGTTGTCGGTCGACGCCGGCTTCAACCTCGTCGCGGGCGGCTGAACGAGCCCGACTCGCCATGGCACGACACGACTGCGCCGTGCTCCGGCCGGCCCAGCAGGACCCGAGGAGCCAATGTGGACAGCATGCGACGAGTGATCACCGGGATCGACGACGCCGGGAAGTCGATCGTGATCAGCGACACCGAGGTCCCGGGCGTCCGGCCACCGGTGCTCGGCGGGGCCACGCTCATCGACCTCTTCGGCGAGGACGCGATCCCCACCGTCCCGAACGACGGGAGCCACGACGAGTCGCGGCGGTACTTCCCGGCGGCGCCGGAGGGCTACCGCTTCACCGTCTTCAGCTACCCGCCCCAGGGCGCGATGACGGTTCCCGACGACCTCGACGCCGCCATCGCCGAGAGTGCCCGCCTCGCCCCCGGCCTCGAGGACGCGGTGGCCAGCCCTGACGGGTGGCACTACACGGCGACCGTGGATCTCGAGTACGTGATCGAGGGCGAGTTCACCCTCTACCTCGACGAAGGCGCCAGCACCACGTTGCACAAGGGCGACAGCATCGTGCACTGCGGCGAGAAGCACTCCTGGGTCAACACGGGCAACACTCAGGCCACCATGCTGCTCGTGTTCATCGGGGCCCGCCAGGACGAGGCCCGCTTCGGCCCGTACAAGATCGAGCACTGACCCGACGATCGGCCGCCACCTCGTCAGCCCAGCACGATGACCTGGCGGGAGATGTCCGCGCCGGAGTTCAATGCCTCCATCGCGCCAGGTGCTCCGGCGAGGTCGATCCGCTCGGTGATGAGGCCCTCGAGATCCAGCTTCCTGCCCGCCACAGGTCGGCATAGCGGGGGAAGTCGCGGGCCGAGTGGACGGGCGCCCCCAGGCCGAGCCGATCAGCTGCTTGGCGTCCAGGACGAGCTCAGAGGCGTTGAACGACACCGTGGTAGAAGGAGCCCTCCGGTGGGTGCGGCACCGCCCCTCGGCACGGAACCAGTGATCACCGCATAGGGAGCGAAAGCGACCCCACGTCGTTCGCACTCCGCAGGCGTGGATCCAATCCGGGGATATCCCATGCCCTCGTCATGGTCACCGTGACAACAGCGCTGCCGGACGAGGGACCGGCAGCCGTCGGAACCCCCGACTACACGTCGGACCCCCGGCTACCGGCAGCACTGGAGTCCCGTTGACCATGGAAGACGCCGATAGCGGGATCATATGGGTGGCGACCGGTCGCTCCAACACCGGAATCGAGCGAGGGGAGAACCTCCCGGGCGGGAAATGCCGTGTCGTGCGGGCTCTTCGCCCCGCACGACACGGCTCGGTAGATCTCGAGGGGGTCGGCCTAGGAGCCGGCGGTCGCTTCCCGCTCCCGCTTCCACTGCTCGCCCGCGGCGACGCGGGCTGCGGCGGTGGCGGACCGGTTGGAGTCGCTCTTCGAGAGGACGTGCTCGTAGGACTTCAGGGCCGGGGTCAGTGTGCCGTCGAAGCGCGGGATGACCTCCTCGGCGAACAGCTCGTAGCTGCGCAGGGTGTCCCGCCAGTTCGCGAAGTCGACGCCCTGGAACAGGTAGGTGCCGAAGCCGCCCGAACGGTCGAGCAGGCGCTGGATCTGCGCCGCCGCCATGTCCGGCGTGCCGATCGAGGCCCGACCGGTGCCGTTGAGCACCTCGACGAGCCCCTCCGTGGTCTCGGGAACCTCGATCGCCGAAGGCGAGATGTGGGAGAGGTACTCGTACTGCCACCGCAGCCCGTACCGGCACTGTTCGACGGCCGCAGCCTCGGACTCGGCGACGTGCATCGGCCCCATCAACCGCCACTTCGACCGGTCGATCGTGTGGCCGGTGCGGGCGGCCTCCTCGTTCATGATGTCCCAGTGCACCGGAAGCTGGTCATTGCCGGTCGGGTCGGTCGCGGCGAGCGAGAGGAGACCGAGCCCGTGTCGGCCCGCGAGCTTCGGCCCGGACGGCGACACGGTGCCGACCACCGAGACGTCGAGCTCTCCGCGGAAGGGCCCGAGCTGCAGGACCGCGTCCTGCAGGGTCAGCCAGTCGGCCTTGTGACTCACGGTCTCGCCGGCGAGCAGGCGGAGGATGATGTCCAGGGCCTCCTCCATCCGCGGCCGGAGCTGGGTCGCTTCGAGCCCGAACATCGTGGCGTCGGTCGGCAGCTGGCCCGGGCCGGCACCGAACATCACCCGGCCACGCGTCATGTGGGTGAGCTGGACGATCCGGTCCGCCACCTGGAACGGGTGGTGGTACGGCAGCGAGATGACACCGGTGCCGAGCCTGATGCGCCGGGTGCGCTCGGCGGCAGCCGCGATCAGCAGCTCCGGGGAGGCGACCAGCTCCGCGCCACCACTGTGGTGCTCGCCGAACCAGATCTCGTCGAACCCCAGCTGGTCGAGGTGCTCGGCCAGCTCGATGGTCCGTCGGATCGCCAGCGTCGGGCTCAGTCCCACCACGTTCTGCGGGGGCACGAAGACACCGAACTTCAATGGGCGTTGCTGCGACATGATCGTCCTTCGCTGCGGCTCAGGGCCGCTCGGTGGCGGGTCGGTTGTAGCGCGGCGCGCGTTTCTCGATCGCGGCCGCGACCCCCTCCCGGATCTCGTCCGAGTGCTGGAGGGCCGCGACGGCCCAGTAGCCGGAGGTGATGGCGGTCTGGAGGTCCTGTCCCCAGGTGGCCCGCAGTGCCTGCTTCGTCGCCTCGACGGCACGCCACGGGCGGGTCGCGATCCTGGCGGCCAGCGCGACGGCTTCGTCGAGCAGCTGCTCCGGTTCGACGACGCGGTTGACGAGCCCGATCTCGAGGGCGCGCGCGGCGTCGATGACGTCCCCGGTGAGGAACAGCTCCGCGGCCATGCCGGACCCGACGAGCCGGGGCAGGAAGTAGGCGCCGCCGTTGCCCGGCGGCAGTCCCAGCTTGACGTAGGTCTCGCCGAGCTTGGCCCGGGTGGAGGCGATGCGGATGTCGCAGGCCATCGCGAAGTCGAGACCGCCCGCCGTTGCGCCACCGTTGATCGCCGCGACGATCGGCAACCTGCTCGCCGCGACCCGCTGGGTGACGGGGTACAGGACGCGGGCGTTGTACGGCTCGTGCGTCACGGGCTGGACGTCCCGCAGGTACTCCTGCATGGCCTTGATGTCGGCACCGGCGCAGAACTGCTTGCCGGCGCCGGTCAGCACGAGGGCGCGGATGTCGCCGTCGCCCTCCAGATCGTCGAGTGCCGACAGCAGGTCGCCCGCCAGCTCGGGGACCACGCCGTTGCCGAAGTCCGGCCGGTTCAGGGTGAGGACGGCGACGCCCTCCTCCGGGAACTCGTAGTAGAGGGTCTCCAGGTCCACACGCTTGCGGTAGCTGGGATCGGTCATCGCAGCGCCTCGAGCACGGTGGCGACGGTGACGGCGTACCCGCCACCCATCCAGCCGCCGTT
>NZ_JADQDD010000210.1 GCF_019263595.1 Pseudonocardia sp. KRD291
GCACACCCACCAGGAGCCCGCGGCGTCGACGGCGCGGGCGGGGGACGGCGGTCGTCGCGGCCGTGCGCTGCGGGCCGTGCTGCAGGCGGGTCCGCTCGGCGGGTCCACCGACGTGGGCGGCCTGCGTGGCCGCGTCGCCGGGACCGGTCCATCGCGCGGTCCCGGTCCAGCCTGCGGTCGAGGCGCCGGGCATCCGCAACGCCTGCGTCGCGTCCTCGGCGACGAGGGTCCCGAGCGTCTCCACGACCTCGTCGGTGCCGGGCCGCCGCGCCGGGTCCTTGGACAGCATGGCCAGGATCAGGCCGGTGAGCGGCGGCGGGCCGTCGGGCTCGGGCACCGGCTCGGTGCGGACGCGGTCCACGTACTCCGGATCGTCCTCGCCGGGTTCGCGCGGGAACGGGGCCCGGCCGGTCAGCGCGGCGTGCAGGGTGGAGCCGAGGCCGTAGACGTCGCTGCGTTCGTCGATCGCGTGGGTGCCGCCGAGGGTCTCCGGGGCCGCGTGCGCCTGGGTGAACCCGGCCGCGGTCGCCGTGCGCTGGTCGCGCAGCACGGCCAGGCCGAAGTCGGCCAGCACCGGGGCCCCGCTGGAGCGCAGCAGCACGTTCTGCGGGGTGACGTCGCCGTGCAGCACCCCGGCCGAGTGGGCGTGGCGCAGCGCCCGGGCCACGGTCAGCCCCAGTTCCGCGACCCGCTCGGCGGGCAACGGCCCGCGCACCGAGACCAGGTCGGCCAGCGAGCCGTCGCAGCGTTCGGAGATCAGGTACGGACGGCCGTCGGGCAGCACCCCGGCGTCGTAGACCGTGATGATGTTCGGGTACTGGTCGATCCGGCCCAGTGCCCGGCACTCGGCGCGGAACCGGTCGGCGGCCTGCTCGTCGTCGAGGGTGACCCGGAAGACCTTCGCCGCGACCCAGCGCTCGAGGTGGATCTGGCGGGCCAGGTAGACGTCGGCCAGCCCTCCCTGCCCGAGCGGCGACAGATCGGCCAGCCCGGGGAGTTCGGGAGTCCCGGAGGTCACCCAGAAAGCCTAACGGCCGCACCCGGCATCGCCCGGCAAGTAGACCGACCGTGTGTCGGACCGCGTCGCCTGCCGGGCTCGCCGGGTCTCAGCCCGCCGGTACCGGCCGGCGCCGGGCGAACGCGGGTGCGCGTTCCGGCCGGAACCCCACCCCGATCAGGTAGGCCGGGACGATCCGGGCGGCGGGGAACCGGCGCATCAGCGCGATCATCGGCGCGGGTGGGCCGTCGAGGCGGCCCTCGAGCGCGGGCACCGCGACCGCGCGGTGCATCAGCCGTTGCAGCCCCTGGACCAGGACGGTCGGGAGCAGCCGCCGGTTGCGGACCTGGGCCAGGTCGCGGGTGGCGAGGGTCCCCTCGCGCAGCGGCCCGGCCAGCTGCGTCGCCGCGGCCACGGCGTCCTGGACGGCCAGGTTGATCCCGACGCCGCCGATCGGGGACATCGCGTGCGCGGCGTCGCCGATGCACAGCAGGCCCTCGGTGTGCCAGCGCCGCAGCCGGTTCAGGCGGACGTCGAGGTACTTGACGTCGTCCATCGAGGTGATCGCGTCCATCCGGTCGGCGAACTCCGGGACCAGCTCGGCCAGGTCGGCCCGGAACGCCTCGACCCCACGGGCGCGCAGCTGCGCGTCGGTGCCCTTGCGGCCCAGGTAGGCGATCTGGAAGTAGCCCTCCCGCGGGATGATGACGGCGAACCGGCCGTCGCCGATCCTCGGGGACAGGGCCGACGCGGTCTCTTCGGGGTGCCGGGGCAGCCGGAACCACCAGGCGTCGATCGGCACCGGGTACTCGGTGACCGGAAGGCCCGACCCGGCGCGGGCGGTCGATCCGCGGCCGTCGCACGCCACCGTGAGGTCCGCCCGGATCCGGCCGGTGCCGCCGTCGGTGGTGCGGTAGTGCACGCCGGTGACCCGGCCGTGCTCGCGCACCAGGTCGGTCACCTCGGTGTCCATCCGCAGCGTGAACGTCGGCTCGGCGCGTCCCGCGTCGGCGAGCAGGTCGAGCAGGTCCCACTGCGGGACCATCGCGATGTAGGGGTGGCGGACCCGCAACCTGCCCAGGCGCGTCATGTCGCCGACGACCTGCATGGTCTGCCGCCCGTCGACCGGGAACGCGACCTCGGTCAGCCGGCTCTGCGGCAGGGCGGCGAAGCGCTCGCCCAGGCCGAGGTCGTCGAGCAGGTCCAGGGTGGTCGGGTGCACGGTGTCACCGCGGAAGTCCCGCAGGAAGTCGGAGTGCTTCTCCAGGACCGTCACCTCGACCCCGGCCCGGGCCAGCAGCAGCCCGAGCATCATCCCGGCCGGGCCGCCACCGATCACGCAGCAGGTCGTGCGTTCCATCTCCGTCAACTCCCCGATATTCATCGCGTGATGAATTTGATGGGGCGAGTGTGGACCCGGCCTGTCAGCGCGTCAAGACAGGAGACCGGGAGGGTCGGGTCAGGGCTTGCGGCCGACGCCGCCGACGATGCACCGCTGCGCGGGCGCGAGCGGGTTGAGCAGCGGGCCGTCCGGCCACCACTGCGCGCACAGCTCGATCCCGGGCTCGACCATCTCCAGGCCCGGGAACATGCCCTCGATCTCGGCCCGGGTGCGGAACATCCCGCTGCCCATCGGGCTGTGCACGAACACGTCCTCCAGACGGCGCGCGAGCGCGCTGTCCGCACCGCCGTCCTCGGGGTCGAAGAAGTGGGCGATCACCACGTAGGAGCCGGACGGCAGCGCGTCGACGTAGGACTCCATGATGCTCTGCGGCGAGCGCGCGGGGTCGTCGTAGTGGTGCAGCGTGCCGTTCTGGATCAGCACGACGGGCTGGGAGAGATCCAGGAACTGTTGCACGCCCGGGTCACCGAGCACCTTCTCCGGAGCGAAGATGTCGGCCGGGCTGAACATCGTGTTCTCGTCGTCCTCGAGCAGGGCGCGCCCGTGCGCCACGACCGTGGGGTCGTTGTCCACGTAGACGACGCGGGCCTCGGGCTGCAGCCGCTTCACGACCTGGTGGGTGTTCTCCGCTGTCGGCAGGCCGGAACCGCAGTCGAGGAACTGCGTGACGTCGGTCTGGGTGGACAGGAAGCGCAGTGCCCGGATCAGGAACCCGCGGTTTTCCACCGCGAGCAGCTTGGCCTCCGGGGCCACCGCTTCCACCTGCCTGATGGTCTCGCGGTCGATCTCGTAGTTGTCCTTGCCGCCCAGCGCGAAGTCGTAGACCCGGGCGATGCTCGCCTTGCTGGGATCGACATAGCTGGGGGTACGACCGTCCGTCGGGGTCGCTGCCATGGTCGTCCTCACGTCGTACCTGCGGTGACGGGCCGTCGTCGCCTGGCGGTCACCCTAGCGCGAGGGCCCCTCGCGGCCGACGCCGCGGCGGGGCGTGGCGCCGTCACCGAAGATCAGGTCGCAGACACGTCCGGTGACCGCGGTGTACGGTCCTATGGCCCGGTGACCGGTCGTTCGTGGTCGCCGGGCGCGATCATGCCTCGACCGACAGTGCAGGAGCCCCCGTGGCCTCGAACCCGTCGCAGGAGACCCCGGCCGACGAGGAGATGGACGACGCCGGACCCACGGCGCGCCGGATCCTGCTCGGGGTGCACCTCAAGCGGCTGCGCGAGCGGGCGAACGTCTCGCGCGGCGACGCCGCGTACCACATCCGCGGGTCCGACTCGAAGATGAGCAGGCTCGAGGCCGGCAAGGTCGGGTTCAAGGACCGCGACGTCGCCGACCTGCTCACGCTCTACGGTCTCCCGGACGGCCCGGAGCGGGGCCACGTCCTGAGCATGGCCTCGGAGAGCAACCGCAACGGTTGGTGGCAGCGCTACAACGAGGTCATCCCGAGCTGGTTCGAGGACTTCGTCGGGCTGGAGAGCGCCGCCGCCCGGATCCAGACCTACGAGCTGCTGTTCGTCCCCGGGCTGCTGCAGACTCCCGAGTACGCCCGCGCGGCGGTCAGCGGCGGGCGCCCCGACACGGCCGACGACCCCGAGGCCGAGCACCGCCTCTCGCTGCGCCTGGGGCGCCAGCGGATCCTGCAGCGCCGCGACGGGCCGACGTTCTGGGCCGTCCTGGACGAGTCGGTGCTGCACCGGCCGGTCGGCGGCCCGCGGGTGCTCAACGCGCAGATCGACCACCTGCTCGAGCTGGCCTCGACGCCGTCGATCGTGCTGCAGATCCTGCCCTGGGACCTGAGCGGGTACGCGGCCGAGCACGCGTTCACGATGCTGCGTTTCGCCGAGCCGGAGCTTCCCGACCTCGTCTACCTCGAGGAGCACACGGGCGCGACCTACCTCGACCGGCGCGCCGACGTGGAGTCCTACACCCGGGTGATGGACCGGCTCACGATCGACGCCCTGAGCCCGGACGAGACGAAGCAGCATCTGACCAAGGTGCGCGCCGAGCGCTGAAATCGGCCCGCCCGTCGCCGACGAGCGGTCTCGACCGGTTCCCCGTGGATCCCCCTGTTAGCTTGTGCACGACCGAATGGCGATGCATATGCAGTTGAGGTGGGCGTTCGCATGAGTCAGATGCACCCGGCAAACGACGTTTCCGGCGGCCTCGCGTGGCGCAAGAGCCGCCGCAGCGGGTACCAGGGCAACTGCGTCGAGCTGGCGACGACGGGCGGGGCGGTGGCCATGCGCAACTCGCGCGAGCCGCAGGGCGCGGTGCTGGCCTTCCCGGCCGCCGAGATGGCCGCCTTCCTCGGGGCGATCAAGAACGGCGAGCTCGACGACCTCGCCTGAGTCACGACACGGCCAGGTCGACGGCGGTCCAGGCCATCGCGACCGCGCCGTCGACGACGGCCCGGTCGGCGGTGGGCGTGACGGCCGCCGCGGTGAACTCGGGCTGGTGGTTCACCGCCGCACAGTCCAGCCCCAGCATGGGGTGGATGGTGGGCACGACGTGCGAGACGTTGCCCATGTCGGTGGCCGCGCCCACCACCCCGCCCGCCGGCAGGGCCGGGAACGTCCGGCCGAGGGCCTCGGCGTTGGCCCGGTAGAGGCTCAGCAGGCCGGCGTCGGGGCGTAGGTCGGCGTAGTCCGGGCAGGCCGGGACGAGCTCCAGGTCGCAGCCGGTGGCCAGCGCCCCCGCCTCGAAGCAGCGCCGGACGCGTGCGGTCAGGGGCGCGAGCCCGTCCAGGGTCTCGGTGCGCACGATCCAACGGCCCCGGCTGAGGTCGGGGATGACGTTCGCGGCGGTGCCGGCCGCGGAGACGACGCCCTGGATCCGGTCGGTCCCGGTGGTCTGCTGGCGCAGCAGGCCGATCGCGACCTGGGCCACGGTCATCGCGTCGGCGGCGTTGACCCCGCGCTCCGCGTAGGCGCCGGCATGGGCGGGGGTGCCGCGGAATGCCACGTCGAACACCGACACCGCGGAGCCGGGCATGGCGGCCATCTCGACGGCGGCGGGGTGCACCATCATCGCGGCGTCGAGGCCGTCGAAGGCGCCCCGCTCGAGCATCAGCGCCTTCCCGCCGCCGCCTTCCTCGGCCGGGGTGCCGAGCACGGTCACCGTCAGCCCGAGGTCGTCGGCGACACCGGCCAGCCCGAGCGCGGCGCCGACCGCCGCGGCGGCGATCACGTTGTGCCCGCATGCGTGCCCGATGTCGGGCAGCGCGTCGTACTCCGCGCAGATGCCGACGTGGCGCGGGCCGGAGCCGACGGTGGCGCGTACCGCGGTGGGCAGGCCGTAGCAACCGTGCTCGACGGTGAGACCGTGCGCGTCCAACGCCTCGGCCACCCAGGCGCTGGCGCGGGTCTCCTCGAACGCGAGCTCGGGGTGGGAGTGGATCCGGTGCGAGAGCCCGAGCAGCTCCGCCCGCCCGGCCCGGATCCGCGCGTCGACGTCGCGCTTGACCGCGTCGGTGACCGACGGAGCGGCCCCGGTCACGAGCGGTCCAGGCGGGCCGCCATCAGCTCGCCGGCCATGATCGCGGCCAGGTTCGTGTTCGCGCGGGGGACGGACGGGAAGATCGACGCGTCGACGACCCGCAGCCCGTCCACGCCGAGGACCCGGCAGTCCGGGTCGAGCACGGTGTCCGCGTGCGCCGGGTCGCCCATCCGGCAGGTGCTGGTGGCGTGCTGGGCGTCGGCGGCGGTGGCCAGCAGGTGGTCGTCGAGCTGCGCGTCGTCGTCCAGAATGGACAGCAGGTGTGCGTTCACGCGGTCGACCGGACCGTCCGAGATGGACGTCACCTCGTCGCCCCGGGCCATCGCGACCAGCGCCCGCAGGCCCGACCGCAGCCGGGCGAGGTCGCGTTCGTCGGAGAGCATCGCCTCGCGGACCTCCGGCTGCACCGTCGGATCCGCGGAGGTCAGGGTGACCGACCCGCGGGAGAACGCCTGGTTGACCCACACCCCGAACGCGCCGGCGCCGAACCGCAGGTCGGCGGTCTCCATGGAGAGCAGGTTCTGGTTGAGCGACACGTACATCATGTCGTGCGGCCGCGCGTCGGGTGCGTCGCTGGTGTAGCGGACGCAGACGTTGGTGTGCCGGTCGTCGGCGGTGCGGATGGCCGAGGAGTCGTTCAGCGGGATCGCCACGCCGACCATCGGATGGTCCTGCAGGCCTGCGCCGACCGGGAGGTCCGCGACCACGTCGATGCCCAGTGCGCGCAGCTGACCGGCCGGACCGATGCCCGAGCGCATCAGCACGGCGGGGGAGTGCACCGCGCCGGCGCTGAGCACGACGAGGTCCGCCCGCTCCTCCACCACCTCGGTGCCGGCGAGGTAGCGGACCCCCACCGCGCGGCCGTTCTCGAGGAGCACCCGGTCGACGAGCGCGTCGCCGCGCACGGTCAGGTTCCCGGCGTCGCGCGCGGGCTCGAGGTAGCCGTCGTTGACGGTGACCCGGCGGCCGTCGCGGGAGTTGATCGGGTACGGGGAGACGCCGCCCGCCCCGGGGGCGTTGACGTCCTCGGCCCAGCCGTGCCCCGCCGCCAGCGCCGCGGCACGCAGCGCGGTGTCCACCGATCCCCAGTCCCCGCGTGGCATGCGGTGGATCGGGGTGGGCCCGCCGCGACCGTGGTAGGACGCGTCGCCGAACTGCTCGTCGTCCTCGGAGCGGGCGAAGAAGGGGAGCACGTCGTCCGGGGCCCAGCCGGTGCACCCCTGACGGGCCCAGTCCTCGAAGTCCTCCATCGGCGGCCGGATGGCGATCTGGCCGTTGATCGACGAGCTGCCCCCGGTGCCGCGGCCACGCCAGTACAGCGCGGCCTCCTGCTTGTCGGTCCTGGTCGCGAGCAGGCCGGGCCAGACCAGCGCGCCGGCCGCGGGGTCGAGCAACGCGCGCAGCGGGTTCGGCGAGCGCCAGGCCTCGGCCATCTCCACGGACCGGAAGTCGGGGCCCGCCTCCAGGACGAGCACCGTCCGGCCCGCCGCCGCGAGCCGGCTCGCCAGCGGCGCGCCGGACGATCCGGCGCCCACCACGATGACGTCCCAGCCGTTCTCCGCCACTGGTGGACCTCCGTGTCACAGGGCAACGTCCGGGCGAGGCTGCCGATGGCCGGTACTATTCGGTCTCCCTGAACTCTCAGTCAATAGCGAAAGTTCAGCGGCGGACGAAACGAGGGACGACATGGCCGGTCCGGAGACCCGCCCCGCGAGCGCGGAGGTCCTGGTCGAGGACTTCGCCACGGTCATCGGCGCGACGATGGGCTGGCCGCCGATGGCCGGGCGCACCGCGGGCGTGCTGCTGCTCGGCGACGAGCCGATGACCGCCCGGCAGCTGCAGGGCCGGGTCGGCGCCAGTGCCGGCGCGATGTCGGAGGTCACCCGGCTGCTGATCACCAACGGCGTCGTCGCACGGTTCAAGGCGCCCGGGGCCCGGCACTTCGTCTACGAGTGGCGCGCCGATGCGTGGGTCGGGTGCCTGGAGCACCAGCTCCGTCAGGTCCAGCAGCTGCGCGACCTCGCCCACCGCACCGAGGTGACCGGCGACGCGCTGCCCGGAGCGGTGGCGGGGCCCCGGCTGCGGGAGATGGTCGGCTACTACGACTTCATGGTCGCGCGGCTGAGCGCGCTGCTCGAGGAGTACCGCGCGCGGGGCTAGCTTTCCCGCACTGCCAGCCCGGACAGCACGGGCGACGTGCGCATCGGCACCACCTCGACCATCGAGATCACCGTGCTGGACCGGACGACCCCGGTGCAGCCCAGCAGGACCCCGGTGATCCGGTGCAGGTCGGCGTTGTCCGCCGCGACGACCCGGACGTGCAGGTCCCCGTCGCCGGTGATCGCGTGCATCTCACACACCTCGGGTACCGCGGCGATCTCGGCGATCGTGGTGCCGGAGTCGCCCTGGCTGATCGCGAGGGTGAGGAACGCGAGCACCGGCAGCCCGGCGTGCCCGGGCCGGACGCGGACGCTCGGCGGGGCCAGCGCGCCGTCGGCCTCGAGCCGGCGCAACCGCGACTGCACGGTGTTGCGGGCCAGGCCGAGCCGTTCCGCGAGTGCGACGACGGTGGCGGCCGGGTCGTCGTCGAGGGCCAGCAGGATCCGCGCGTCGGTGCGGTCGAGAGGACGCACGCTGACCACCTTCCGCGGGAGTTGCCGCTCCGAATGACGCAGATTGTATAGCTCCGGAGTCGAGTATTGCGCAGAACGATGCATCGACGTGCACTGGGTGCATGCAGACCGTGACCGTTGCGCAGTACCTCGCCCGGCGGCTGGGTGAGCTGGGCGTCGAGCACCTCTTCGGCGTCCCCGGCGACTTCAGCCTCACGCTGCTCGACCACATGCTGGCCGAGGGGCGCCAGCAGTGGGTCGGCTCGCCGAACGAGCTCAATGCCGGCTACGCCGCGGACGGCTACGCCCGAACCCGCGGGATGGCCGCACTGGTCACGACGTACGGGGTCGGCGAGCTGAGCGCGATCGACGCGGTCGCCGGCGCCTACGCCGAGAACGTGCCGCTGGTCCAGATCACCGGTGCCCCGCCGTCCGCGCTCGCCGAGGCCGGCGCGCTGCTGCACCACACCCTCGGCGACGGCGACTTCGGGCGCTTCGCCCGGGCCTACGCCGAGGTCACCACGGCCGGTGCGGTGCTCACCGCCGGCGACGCACCCGCCCGGATCGACGAGGTCCTCGCCACCGCCGTGCGCGAGCTGCGCCCGGTCTACCTGGCGGTACCGGTCGACGTCGCCACGGCGCTCGTGCCCGCCCCCGCCGCCCCGTTGCCCCGCGCGACGGCCGACGCCCGGGCCGTCGCGGAGTTCCGCCGCCGCGCCGCGAACCTGCTCGCGCCCGCGCACAGCGCGGTGCTGGTCGCCGGACACCTCGTCGAGCGCACCGGCGCCGTGGCCCCGTTCGGGCGCCTGGTCGACGCCGCGGCGTCGCCGGTCGTCACGCTCACCTCGGGCCGCGGTGCGCTCGACCCCGCGTCACCGCACTTCGCCGGTGTCTACTGCGGGACGATCGGGGCCAAGCGCGCCATCCTCGCCGTCGACACCGCCGACGTGATGATCGAGGCCGGGACGCTGATGGCTGATGCCGTGACCGGCATGTTCTCCCACCGCGACGACCCCGCCCACACGATTCACCTGGGCGTGCACACGGCCACGGTCGCCGGCCGGGTGATCGACGGCGTGCCGTTCGCGTCCGCGCTGGAGGTCCTGACCGAGCTGGTCGACGGCGACGTGTTGCGCCGGGACGTGCCCGACGCCGCCCCGGAGGGCCCGGAGGCGGGCACGGCGCTGGACCAGGCGACGCTCTGGGCGCACCTGCAGCGCTGGTTCCCGCGCGGGCACCGGCTCGTCACCGACATCGGGACCTCGTCCTGGGGCGCGGCCGGGATCACCCTGCCCGCGGGCACCGACGTCGTCGCGCAGCCGGTGTGGTCCTCGATCGGCTACGCGCTGCCGGCGAGCCTGGGCTGCGCCGTGGCCGACCCGTCCCGCAGGCCCGTCCTGGTGATCGGCGACGGCGCCGCGCAGATGACGGTGCAGGAGCTCAGCTCACTCGCGCGGCTGCCGCACCCGCCGATCGTGGTCGTCGTCGACAACTCCGGCTACACGATCGAGCGGGCCCTGCAGAGCCCGCAGGCCGTCTACAACGACGTCGCGGAATGGGACTGGTGCGCGCTCGCCCGCGCGTTCGCGCCCGGCGTCGACCTGTTCACCGCGGCGCCGGCCACACCCGGCGAGCTGGACGCCGCCCTGGACCGGGCCGCGGCGTCCCCGGACCGGCTCGCCGTGCTGCACGTCCGGACGCACCCGCTCGACCTGCCGGCCGGCCTGCGCGGACTCGCCGACCGCTACCAGGGCCGCTGAGCCACCCGGTCACGCCGACGCGTGGCCGAGGAGCGCCGCGGCGGCGGAGCGGGCCGCGGCGGCCGCGCCCGGGTCCTCGGCCACCGAGAACGTCACCATCGCCCCCTCGTGCAGCAGGAGCAGCTGGCCGGCGAGCGTGTCCGGGTCCGGCACGCCGGCCTCGGCGAGCGCCGCCCGGAACAGCTCCCGCAGCCAGCGCTTCTCCTCGGTGATCAGGGCGCGGGCGGGGTGCGCCGGGTCCGGCAGCTCGGCGTAGGCGTTGACGAGGCTGCAGCCTCGATCGCTCGTGTCCAGCCACCCCCCGAGCACGTCGAACGGCGCCAGGGCCCGCCGGACCGGGTCGGGCGCGGCGTCCGCCGCCGCGACGACCAGTGCCCGCCACCGCAGGTCGCGGGCCCGCAGGTAGGCCGTGACCAGCTCGTCCTTGGAGCCGAAGCGGTCGTAGAGGGTCCGCTTCGTGACGCCGGACTCGGCGGCGATCGTGTCCACCCCGACGGCGTGGATGCCGCGCCGGTAGAACAGCTCCGAGGCCACGTCGAGGATCCGCCGGGCGCCCGGCGTGAGCCTCGGGGTGCTGCCGTGACCGTCCGGGTCCGGTGTCATCGCCGTCGCCTCCTTGCCCTCACAGGTCTGTGAACCTACGCTCGAACTTCACAGACCAGTGTACTAGGAGACGGCATGGCGCAGCCCACGTACGACACACCCACCGACCACCAGGTCCCCGCCGTGATGCGGGCCGCGGTGCTGACCGGCTTCGGCGGGCCGGAGGTGCTGCAGGTCCGGGAGGTGCCGGTCCCGGTGCCGGGGCCGGGTCAGCTGCTGGTCCGGGTCACCGCGTCCGCGATGAACAACACCGACCTCTGGACCCGCCGGGGCGCCTACGGGCTGCCCGGGGATCCGGACGCACTCGCCGGATGGCGCGGCCCGGTG